>NZ_JBQENK010000009.1:167212-309286 GCF_052044735.1 Pseudomonas sp. 22526 | reverse complement strand
GTGCTGGTGACCTTCCTCGAAGGCGACCCGGATCAACCGCTGATCACCGGCTGCCTGTACCACAAGGAACACCCGGTGCCTTACGCCCTGCCGGCGAACAAGACCCGCACGGTGTTCAAGTCCATGAGCTCACCGGGCGGCGCGGGCTACAACGAACTGCGCATCGAAGACAAAAAAGGCGCCGAACAGATCTTCATCCACGCCCAGCGCGACTGGGACGAGAACATCGAGCACGACCAGAAAATCCGCATCGGCCACGAACGCCATGACACCGTGGAAAAGAACACCTACACCGAACTCAAGGCCGAAGAACACCGCATCACCCACGCCGACCGCAAGACCGAAACCCGCGTCGACGACCACCTGACCGTGGGCGAAAACCAGCACATCAAACTCGGCACCGCGCAACTGACCAAAGCCGGCCAGGAAATCCACCTCAAGGCCGGGGCCAAGATGGTCATCGAAGCCGGCAGCGAACTGACGATCAAGGCCGGGGGGAGTTTTATCAAACTCGATGCCGGCGGCGTCACGGTGGTGGGGCCGGTGGTGAAGATCAATGCGGGGGGCTCGGCGGGGAGTGGCACTGGGATCGGCATTCTGATGCCGGGCCTGCCGGGGGCCGCCGATGCGGACAAGGCTGGCAGCCTGATGGAGGAGGCGTTGGCCAACCCGGCGAAAGAAACCGTGCCGGGTCAGCTGTGCATCCGCATTTCCCCGTTGCCCAACATGCCGGGGTATCCGGATGAGCCCTATCAGCTCTACGCCGATGGCGCACTTATCGACAAAGGCTTCAGCGATGAGAAGGGCAATGTGCTTTTCCAGCATATTCCCGGTACTCGCAACTACTCGGTGGAAACGGTGAACGGACACCGCTTCAATCTGGACATGAGCGAAACCTCGACCGAACAGACGCGCCAACGCAGTGAACGCCTGGGGCGTGAGGGATACCGCGACTTCCCGGGCGCGGCTGCCTCTCTGGAGGCGTTGAGCAGCAGTGAGGCGTTCCGCCAATTGTGGGCGGATCAAAGCGAGCAGAAAGAGTAAAGGAAGCACTCCATGACATACCTCGATCAGAAACTGTCGATCTCGCTTGAAGAAAGCGCCGCAACCCTGACTTCGGATTGGTTCGCCCATAAGAACAATCCGCTAAGCCCGCCACGTCCGGCAGGCAACGTGGTGACGCCGCTGGTGTGTGGCGAGGAAGCCTTCAAGAAGGTCTATGAATGCATCCAGGCAGCTACGAAAAGCATCGACCTCATCAGTTGGGGCTTCGACCCGGGATTGCGTCTCGACCGGGCCTCGACCGACAGCCCCAGTCTGGGAAAACTGCTCAGGCAGAAGGCCGATAGTGGTGTCGAGGTACGGATACTGATCTGGAACAACCGACTGGCCCAGCTCGGTGAAAACTCGGTTATCGGCGAGGGCTGGAGCGGCGCCGGCGGAACATCGATGGGTTCCGGAATGACCGCGGGCAAGCCGGCTGACACCAGCGCCCTGGGTGAAAAACGGAAAAAGCTCCTGGAAAAACAGCAGCAGGAGCAGGCACGCCTGGAAAAACTTCCGGCAAACGACGAGGCCGGCCGACGAGCCACGCGCGACCGTCTGATCGACATCCAGCAAAGCCTGGATGCCCTGAACAGCGGCTACACCAAGGGCCGTGATTCGGGAGGGACGGTTCAAGCCCCGAACGAACAGGTCGAGACCCGCGATTGGTATCGCTGGGTACACAGCCGCGAAGCCCGCAATATCGAGTTTCGTACACGGGATTTCGAGTTCATAGGACAGTTGACCTACGACGATCAAAATGGACTGCGGATGCACTGGGGACGCCTTGCCATCCTGTGGCGACTGCTCAAGGACGAGTCTCACGATGTGTCCTTCATGCAGATGCTGGCCCTGAGCCTGTTTCCCAGTCATCACCAGAAAACCCTGGTGGTCGACTACATGGACCCGCAAAAGGCAGAAGGTCTTGTGATGGGCCACAACCTGCAGCGCAACTACTGGGACACCACCGCCCACGCCTACGACGATGCAGCCGGCAAGCGCGACCTGGGCTTCGGCCCCTGGCAGGACCTTTCCCTATTCGTACGTGGGCCGGTGCTGTTCGATCTCAATCACAACTTCTGCAATGCCTGGGACAAGAGCAGCAGTTGGATACGCCGTGTCTTCAAGGGCACCCTGAATCACGAGCGGTCGTCGGTCAAACCGCTGAGCCTGATTTGTGATGGTGGAGAGCCCGCGCAGATTTGCCGGACTCAACCGGAAGAAGGCCCGGAAAAAACCATTCTCGAGGTATATGAAAAGGCCCTGGGCAATGTGCATCAGTACGCCTATATCGAGAACCAGTACTTCCGCTACAAACCGCTGGCCGAACGCCTGAAGAAAGTTGCCGCCGACTATGTCGCTGCCGGCAAACAACAGGATCTGCACCTGTTCGTGGTCACCAACAATCCGGAGAGCGGGCATTTTTCCAGTTCCACCTACGAGATGCTCGACACCCTTGGCCAGGGCGAACTGATGCCCCTGGCCCACCGCGACCTGCTCTACGATCAACGCCAGCTTGCCTACCGCCAGCGCGAACTGAAGGCCCGCGACGAATCGCCGACACGCGATCAGGAACTGGCCAAGGTGCAGACGCAAATGCATGAGCAGGGCATCGACCCAAGTCGCGCCGATGAACTCCTGGCCATGGACCCCAACAAACACTACAACCAGGCCGCGGCTCGCGAACTGGAGCCGGAACTGCTGCCGCCCAAGGGGCTGAAAATCATTGTCGCGACCCTGGTCAGTTGCAAGGACGGCGGCGAACCCGCTACTGCCAAGACGCGTGAGCAACGCCAGACCGAACGCGATATCACCGAACACCTCGGCCCGGAACAAGGCATGGCGCAGTACAAGTCCATCTATGTACACAGCAAGCTGCTGCTGGTGGACGACCTGTTCTTCACCCTGGGCTCCGCCAACATCAACGAACGCAGCCTGAATTCCGACTCCGAACTGAATATCGCCATGCCAAGCCCGCAAACCACCCGGACCTGGCGGGAGCGGTTGTGGGGGATGCATTCGGGGATGGGTATTAGTAAGAAGACCCCTTTTTTAATCGATAATATTCAGGATGACTTTGAAGCCTGGGAACAGGTGGTAAATAAGAACTGGAAAAACCAGAAGGAAAATTTACCACTTAAAGGAAATTTAGTTAGGTTCTGGGACTTGGTGACGCCTTATGCGACAGCTGTTGATTAATTTAATAATTGTATTTTTTACCTTTCTTTTTGGGGGCGTTGCCATGGCTTATGATTTCAAATGTGCTCATGAAAAAGACACTGCTCCACCTCTGGATCAACAGGCAGATCAGTGGTTTAAACAGGCTCGTTCTATAAGTAAAGAACGTTTGCCTGATTGGCCTAAAGTAGCGCAGCTCTATCAACAGGCTGTCGAAAAAAACCATTGGAAAGCCATGCATAATCTTGCTGAATTGTATCTGCGTGGGGATGGTGTACCCAAAGATACAAATAAAGCTATTGATTTATACCTAGATATGGTCAAACTTGAAGTTCCGCTAGGTTATTATGATATGAGTGTAATGACTCAGAGAGGTGTTGGAGTTGTGCGGTCTGAGAAAGACGCAATGATGTATTTGCTAAAAGCGGGGGATATAGGTAGTCCATTAGCCCAGGTTAGACTGGGAAATATTTATATCTATGATCTAAAAAAGAGAGATCTAGGTGTTTCTTATTTACGCTGCGCTGCGCATCAAAACGATGCAAGCGCAAATTACGAATTGGCTGAGTATTATGAAATTGTAGATAAAAACTATCCTGTGGCAATGCACTATTACCAACAAGCGGCTGCTTTGGGTGAGCGTAAAGGAGCTATGGCAATAGAGCGAGTGTTTAAAGATGGAGAGTTCTCCTATCAGAAAGATAAAAAGACAGAAGATGCCTATTACAAAATATCCAGAGAACTCGCCAAGAATCCAGATTTACGTTTTCCAAATCTAGCCAAAGACTATCCACTACCACCGAATCCTGTACAGGGCTATCACGCAGACAAAGACATCAACTGGAAGCCGACCGGACGTGATGACGACTATTAAAGCACTGCTGGCTGTTGTGCTATTGGGCAGCAGCGGTTTTTCCATGGCATACGATTTCAAGTGTGTTCATGAAAAAGACACTGCTCCGCCTCTGGATCAGCAAGCAGACCAATGGTTCAAGCAAGCTCGGGTGCTTAGCAAAAAACGCCCGGCTGACTGGAGCAAAGTGGCCAGCCTGTATCAGCAGGCTGTAGAAAAGAACCATTGGAAAGCGATGCACAACCTTGCAGAGCTATATTTACGCGGTGACGGGGTAGTCAAGGATACGAATAAAGCTATTGATCTGTATCTGGAAATGGTCAAGCTACAGGTGCCGTTGGGTTATTACGATATGAGTGTAATGACCAAAAGAGGCATCGGTGTGGTGCAGTCTGATAGGCAATCAGTAATATATTTACTCAAGGCGGGAGATGTAGGTAGCCCGATAGCTCAAGTCAGGCTGGGAAATATCTATATTTATGAGGCCAAGAAAAGAGATCTAGGGGTTTCCTATCTACGCTGTGCTGCAGATCAAAACGATGCAAGCGCGAATTACGAGCTGGCAGCATACTACAAGATAGTTGATAGGAACTATCCTGTTGCCATGCATTATTATCAAAGCGCTGCGGCTCTAGGTTTGGAAAAAGGCTCTTTATTAATTGAAAATACTTTCAGGGATGGTGACTTTGGTTATGTGAAAAATGAAAAAATAGCACGTGCTTACAGTGATATCTCTAGTCGGCTATATAAAGATCCTGATCTCCGGCTTCCTAATTTGGCCAAAGACTACCCACTTCCAGCGCATCCTATTCAGGGCTATCACGCCGATAAAGACATCAACTGGAAACCAACCGGACGCGATGACGATTATTAAGAGAAACCCCACAACGAGAAGTATCCCGAAAAAATAGCTTCAACGAGCCTATGCGAAGCATCAAAACGCGACCTATGGGCTGTCCCGATCAAGGAGCCGCACAATGCATAAGATATTCACGGTACTGGCGATCTTGCTGCTTGCCATCTCGACACTCAGCGCTTTGCTCGGGCTGGCTGGCATTGCTAGTGGGGCAAGCGGCAGTGGGGGCATTTCCGATTCTGTCGACGTTGCGTTCCTGGTTGCCAAAGTGCTGCTCGCCTTGAGCCTGTTGTCTGGAGTGCTGGCTATTGCCTGGCCCAGGAGTGGATGAGGCTGGATCAGGTTTCAGGATTCACAGGGTTATGAGCAGGTCTCTTCGTGACGACTTATAAAGGCTGCTCGTAAACGAGCGTGACTTGGCGGTCATAATCCTCAATAACGCGTTCATCTTCCCTTAACGCTGCATAACTGTGGCGTTCCCCTCCGAAGCCGCTACACTGCGCCAGCCGTTCATTTTTCCTTTGGGGCTTTGCGCATGAAATTTCGTTTTCTTCTGTGGATGCTGGGGCTGTTGATGGGCAAGGCCAGTCGGACCAATCCTGCGTTCCAGCAGCAGTTGGGTGACAAGGAGCTGGTGTTCCAGCTGCAGACGCTGGATGGCAAGGTGGCGCGGCATTTCCGGGTGAAGGACCAGCGGATTACCAGCAAGTCGGGTGTGTATCCCGAGCCGGCGTTCGCCATTGCCTTTAAAGACGCCGCCTATGGTTTTGCCACGATGCAGGCGAAGAACAAGCAATTGGCCTTTATGACCGGGATTCAGGACAAGTCGATCCAGATCAAGGGCAACCCGGCGCTGGTGATCTGGTTCCAGGGACTGACCAAGTACCTGAAACCGAAGAAGGCCAAGCCGAAGGCTTGAGGGCGAGCTGTATATCAGCCGGAAGATGATCGCGGGCAAGCCTCGCTCCTACGGGAGCGGGGCTTTTTTCTGGGTGTCAGTGCTGGCTGAACTGCGAGGCCAGTTCGCGCAGCAGCACTTCGGCTTCCAGGACTTTGCTGACCACGTCTTCGGCTTTGTCGCGGGACAGGCCGAGACGTTCGAGCAGGGCGTCAGGGATGTCTTCGACGGGGCCGGAGCCGATGCCGCGGCTGCGCAGCAGGCGCACGGCCAGGCACACCAGGTTCGGGTATTCGGCGTAGGCGCTGTCGTAGCTCGGGTCGTGCTGGAAGCGCAGGGCGGTGGACAACTCGTCCGGCATATCCCAGTAGCGCATCAGCCAGGCGCCGATCTGCTCGCGGCTGATGCCCAGCAGGTGCTGTTCCACGTAGCTGTGGCACAGGTGCGGGTTGACCTCCAGGTGACGGCAGATCAGCGAGAAGTGCGGCGGGAAGACGTGGGCCAGCAGCAGGTAGCCGAAGTTGTGCAGCAGGCCGGCGAGATAGGTCAGGCCGGATTCCGGGCGCTGGGCGCGCGGCATGGCGCGGGTCAGGCCTTCGATGACGGCGGCGGTGTAGATCGACTGCTGCCAGTACGGCGTGCTGTGTTGCGGATGGTCCTTGGGCAGGCTCAGGGTCTTGCCCAGGGCCAGGCCCAACGCCAGGTTGATCACCAGATCGAAGCCCAGCACGCGGACGATCGCGTCTTCCACCGAGCGGATCTTGCCCGGCGAGGCGTAGTAGGGCGAAGCCGCCCAGCTCACCACTTGCGCGGCCAGGGCCGGGTCGGTTTCCACCACGCCGGTGATGTCGTCGATGGTGGCGTTGGGGTCGACCCGCAGCTTGATGATCTTCTGCGCGGTTTCGGCCAGCGGCGGAATCTCGATGGTCGCTTCCAGGCGTTGCTGGATGCGCCGTGCGGTGAAGGCCTGCATGGCCTGGGTGATTTCCTCGCGGTCGTCGTCCGGGCGGTCGAGGTTCGGGCGGATGCTGCTCAGGGCTTCGCCGAAGTTGCCGGCGCTGGCCTTGCTCAGCATGCTCTTGAAGGCGTCGCTGGTGATTTCCAGCAGCAGGCCCGGTTCGCCGGAGTTGATCAGCAGAAGCGGCTCGCGCAGCAGGCTTTCTTCATACAGGCAGGGCGAGCTGGTGAGCGCCGGCAGGCCGGGCAGCAGGCTCAGGTTGTGTTTGCCGAGCATGCGCTCCAGGCGCTCCGTGGAGACGGCGGTCAGGCGGCGGCCGGTCAGTTCGGCGAGGCGATTGAGGTCCAGCAACTGGCTCTGCGGGAACAGCACCATCAGCGCACCGACGGCGTCGTCCAGCAGGACGGCCTGTACCTTGCGCGCGGCTGGCAGACCCGGGTGATCGAGGACTTCCGTGAAGCCGATGTTCAGTTTGCCGAGCAGCAGCCGGATTACAGACGGAGCGTGCGGGGCTGCGGTGGCGAGGGCAACTTCTGTCATGGTCTGTATCCGTTTTCAAACAATTTCAGGAGTATAACCAGCTTGATCGGGGCATTCGCCCCTTAACTGAGACACTGCTCACACTTGGCCGTATTGCTGCCCGTGGCGCAGCCAGCGTTCCAGCAGCGGGCTGACATGATGCGGCCAGCGCTCCAGCAAGGCCTGGGCGGCATCGCGCACGGCCGGCAGCAGGTCGGCATCGCGCATCAGGTCGGCGACCTTGAATTGCAGCAGGCCGGTCTGGCGGGTGCCGAGCATCTCGCCGGGGCCGCGCAGTTCCAGGTCCTTTTCAGCGATGACAAAACCGTCGTTGGTTTCGCGCATGATGCCCAGGCGCTGGCGGCCGATCTGCGACAAGGGAGGATGGTAGAGCATGACGCAATGGCTGGCGGCGCTGCCCCGACCAACGCGACCGCGTAGCTGGTGCAACTGGGCCAGGCCCAGGCGCTCGGGGTTCTCGATGATCATCAGGCTGGCGTTGGGCACATCGACACCAACCTCGATCACGGTGGTGGCCACCAGCAGCTGCAGCTCACCGGCCTTGAATTGGCCCATGACCTCGGCCTTTTCCGCCGGCTTCATGCGCCCGTGGATCAGGCCGACCCGCAGTTCGCCCAGGGCGCTGCTCAGGTCTTCGTAAGTGGTTTCCGCGGCCTGGCAGGTCAGCTCTTCGGATTCCTCGATCAGCGTGCACACCCAATAGGCCTGGCGCCCTTCGGCGCAGGCGGCGCGCACCCGCTCGATGACTTCGACCCTTCGCGAGTCGGTCACTAGCACGGTGTTCACCGGCGTACGGCCAGGGGGCAGCTCGTCGAGGATCGAGGTGTCCAGGTCGGCGTAGGCGCTCATGGCCAGGGTCCGCGGGATCGGTGTGGCGGTCATGATCAGCTGGTGCGGGCACAGGCGCCCGCCCACGCCTTTCTGGCGCAGAGCCAGGCGCTGTTGCACGCCGAAGCGGTGTTGTTCGTCGATGATCACCAGCGCCAGGTTCTTGAACTGCACTTCGTCCTGGAACAGCGCGTGGGTGCCGACCACCATTGGCGCGCCGGCGGCGATCTGTTCCAGGGCCGCTGTGCGGTTCTTGCCCTTGAGCTTGCCGGCCAGCCAGGCGACTTCCAGCCCCAGTGGCTCGAGCCAGCGCTTGAAGGTGATGAAGTGCTGCTCGGCGAGGATCTCGGTCGGCGCCATCAGCGCCACCTGATAGCCGGCCTCCAGCGCCTGCAGGGCGGCGAGGGCGGCGACCACGGTCTTGCCGGCCCCCACGTCGCCCTGGATCAGCCGCAGCATCGGCTCGGGCTGGCTGAGGTCGTAGGCGATTTCGTTGCCGACCCGCTGCTGCGCGCCGGTGGGTGGAAAGCCGAGGTTCTTCAGGTACTGCGCCGGCAGCCGGGTGGCCTTGGGCAGCGCTGGGGCGAGTTGCGAGCGCAGGCTTTCGCGCAGGCGCTGCTGGGACAGCTGATGGGTCAGCAGTTCCTCGAACGCCAGGCGATGCTGTGCCCAATGGTGACCCAGGGCCAGCTCGTCGACATCGGCGTCGGCCGGCGGGTGGTGCAGGTAGCGGATCGCATCGTCCAGCGGCGCCAGCTGGTAGTCCCGGGCCAGCTCTTGCGGCAGCCAGTCCGGCAGGCTGCGCGGGCCGAGCAGGGCCAGGCTCTGCTGGCACAGCATGCGCAGGCGCTGCTGGGTCAGGCCTTCGGTGAGCGGGTAGATGGGGGTCAGGGTCTGGTCCACGGGCGGCGGTTCATCGCCGCTGATGGCGCGGTATTCCGGGTGGTAGATTTCCAGCCCCGAGGCGCCGGGGCGCGCTTCGCCATAACAGCGCACGCGGGTGCCGCGCTTGAGGCCTTCCTTCTGCGCGTTGCTGAAATGGTAGAAGCGCAGGCTGAGCCCGCCGGTGCCGTCCTGCAGGCGCACCAGCAGGCTGCGGCGCTTGCCCATCACCACGTCGGCGCCGCTGACGGTGCCTTCGATCACCGCGTCCTGCCCGGGGCGCAGCGCGCCGATCGGCACCACGCGGGTACGGTCCTGATAACGCAGGGGCAGGTGGAACAGCACGTCCTGCAGGTTCTCCAGGCCGACCTTGGCCAGCTTTTCGGCCATGGCTTCGCCGACGCCCTTGAGTGCCGTGACCGGCACGTTCGACAGCTCAGTCATCGCGACGACTTAGCTCGCGGCAGGCGGCTTGGCCACCGAACACAGGCGGATCGAGTCGGCGAGGATCTCGATGGCTTTCGGCCGCGGGAAGCTGGCGCGCCAGGCGATCGCCACGGTGCGGAACGGCACGGGCGCGGTCAGCGGCCGCACTTCGATCACGCCCGGGGCGTAGTGGTGGCTGTCCACCGCCGAGAGCGGCAGGATCGAGACGCCAAGGCCGGAAGCGACCATGTGGCGAATGGTTTCCAGGGAGCTGGATTCCACCGTGGTGTGCTTGGCGCCGTCGTTGCCTTTGGCCAGGGTCGGGCAGGCCTCGAGTACCTGGTCGCGGAAACAGTGGCCTTCGCCCAGCAGCAACAGGCTCTTGTCGTTGAGCAGGTTGGCGTCGATGCTCTCTTTCTGGGTCCAGGGGTGGGTGCTTGGCATCAGCACGTAGAAGGGTTCGTCGTACAGCGGCAGGGTCAGCACGTCGGCTTCGTTGAACGGCAGGGCGATGATGATCGCGTCCAGTTCGCCGTTGCGCAGCTTGTCGCGCAGCACGTGGGTGAAGTTCTCTTCGATGTACAACGGCATCTGCGGGGCGACCCGGTGCAGTTGCGGGATCAGGTGCGGGAACAGGTACGGGCCGACGGTGTAGATCGCGCCGACTTTCAGCGGCGCGGTCAGCTGGTTCTTGCCAGCCTGGGCCAGCTCGCGAATGCCCTGGGCCTGTTCGAGGACCTTTTGCGCCTGGGCGACAATGCCTTCGCCGACCGGCGTCAGACGTACCGCACTCTTGCTGCGCTCGAAAATCAGCACACCGAGTTCGTCTTCAAGCTTCTTCACGCCCACCGACAGGGTCGGCTGGCTGACATGGCAACGCTCGGCCGCGTGGCCGAAGTGCTGCTCTTGGGCGAGGGTAACGATGTAGCGTAATTCAGTAAGAGTCATAGCGGACGTCCATGAGGTTGCGGGCCAAGCATACCGGCTGCAATCGATAGACGCACGTTATCAGACAGAGTGCTTGCTGTGACACCGGACAATGCATGCTGATCATGCCCGCAAAAGCAAAAAGGCACCTTTGGGTGCCTTTTTGCTGGGGATCGCCTGTGCGTCATGCTCAGCGCCGACGTTTCTCCAGGGAGTAAACGAAGGGCGCGACGATCTCGATCGAGCCGTTGTTGAGCATGTCCGCCGGGGGCTTGGGCAGCGGCTGGGCGCGGCGGATCATTTCCAGGGTGGCCCGGTCCAGATCGGCGTTGCCCGAGCGTCCTACCAGTTCATAGGACAGCACGTTGCCTTGAGCGTCGACCACGAAGCGCAGCCGGTTCAGGCCTTCCTTGCCGCGTGCCTGAGCGCCCGGCGGGTACTTCTTATACTTGGCCAGGTGCGCCAGCAGCGTGCCTTGCCAGCTTTCCTTGGCGGCGACCTGGGCCGGCGACGGACCCGGAGCAGGTGCCGAGGAGGGCGCGGAGGTTGGTGTCGGCGGAGCGTCGCTAGGCTTCTCTTCGCTCGGCTTTTCCTTCGGTGGTTCCGGCTTTTTCTCCACCGGCTTGGGCGGTTGAGGCTTGGGTTTGGGTTTGACCGGCTTGGGCACGGAAATCGTCGGCTTCGGCGCTTCCGCGAGTTTGGGCAGCGGCAACTCTTCAACCGGAGCCGGCGGCTGCGGTGGCGTCACGACCTTGGGCGGTGCGGGAGGAGGCGGTGCCGGAAGCGGCGCCAGCTCGACCATCATCGCCTGGGGTGGCAGCTCGACCGGCATGGGGGAGCTCCAGTTGAGCGCGAGCAGGATCGCGACCGCATGGACCCCCAGTACGATGGCCAGGCTACCGCTGTAACGCGTCAGTTTTTGGCGCGTCGTGATCATTTCTTGGTAGCCGTCTCAAGTCCGACCAGGCCGACCTTCAGGTATCCGGCGGCCCGCAGGGCATCCATCACGCTCATCAGGTCGCCGTAATCCACGCCTTTGTCGGCCTGGAAGAAGATCGTCGTGTCTTTTTTGCCCTGGGTCTTGGCGTCGAGGGTGGCGCCGAGGGCTTCGGCTTTCACTTCGTCGTCGCCGAGGTACAGGCGTTGGTCGGCCTTGACGCTGAGAAACACCGGTTTCTCGGGGCGTGGCGCCGGTTTGGCCGTCGAGGCCGGGAGGTCGACCTTGATGTCCACGGTGGCCAGCGGCGCCGCGACCATGAAGATGATCAGCAGCACCAGCATCACGTCGATGAACGGCGTGACGTTGATTTCGTGGTTTTCGGCGAGATCGTCTTCCGCGCCTTCTTTCAAATGCAGGCCCATGGTTGATTACCCTACTTTGGCCACATGAGGTTGCGCAGAGCGCTCGGCGGTCGGCAGGTGATCGAGATCACGGCTGACCAGCAGCAGGACTTCCGCGGAAGCGTCGGAGACCTGGGCCTTGTAGCCGGCGATGGAACGGGCGAAGACGTTGTAGATGACCACCGCAGGGATGGCCGCGACCAGACCCAGGGCGGTGGCCAGCAGGGCTTCGGCGATGCCGGGGGCAACGACGGCGAGGTTGGTGGTCTGGGTTTTGGCGATGCCGATGAAGCTGTTCATGATGCCCCACACGGTACCGAACAGGCCGACGAAGGGCGCGGTGGAACCGATGGTGGCGAGGACGCCGGTGCCGCTGCTCATGTTGCGGCCGCAGGCGGCTACCAGGCGCTCGAGGCGGAAGCTGACGCGTTCCTTGATGCCTTCTTTCTCGCGGCTGTTGGCCGACAGGCGCATTTCTTCCAGGGCGTCGTGGACCAGCAGATTGGCCAGGGTGCCTTCTTTGGCAGCGGTGACGCTGGCTTCCTTGAGGGTGGTGGCCTTTTTCAGGCTGAGGATTTCACCGCGCAGGCGACGCTTGGCACCCATCAGCTCGAAGCCTTTGGCGATCCAGATGGTCCAGGTGATGATCGAGGCGATGGCCAGGCCGATCATCACCAGCTTCACGATAATGTCGGCGTTCTGGTACATGCCCCAAGGGGACAGGTCGTGGGCCATGCCCAGGGTGTTGTCCGCTTCGAGGACTTCAGGCGCGTCTTCGGCCGGTTCGCCTTCGGGTGCCGGTACCGCAGCGACTGGAGTGGCTACCGGTGCCGCGGCATCGGTTGGCGCGTGGGCCGCCGCAGGGGTCGAGGCGCCAGTCGAGGCCTGTTCATCGGCGAAGGCCGCGGTCGGTGCCAGCAGCAGGCTGAACAGCAACGCTGCGGCCGCGCTCATGACGCGCAGCGGGCTTGGGCGTTGGGTTGGCGAAGCGGGGAGTTGATTGCGTGTCATGCTGGCCGGACCTGAGAGGGAAAAGGGTAAGTGTCCTTCTAGGCCTCGCAGGGCCGAGAACAAATGGGCCGTCATTATTGCAACTAATTCTTGTTAACAGAAGTAATAGAGTATCTTTTTTTCTTTGATTGCTAGCCGCTCGTCCATTGCCGACGCTAGTCTGTGCCTTTCTGATAGGAGTTTTCTGATGTCCGCCCCTTCTGTTCTGATCGCTGGCTGCGGTGATGTCGGCAGCCGTCTGGCGAAGCAACTGCTGGCTGAAAGCTGGCAGGTCTACGGCCTGCGGCGCAGGGTTTCGCAATTGCCGGAAGGGGTGATCGGCGTGACGGGCGATCTTTTCAGTGAGCAGTGCCCGGCAGCCTGGCCCACCACACCGCTGGATTACCTGGTGTACAGCGCGGCCGCCACCGAGCATGACGAGGCAGGCTACCGCGCGGCCTATGTCGAGGGGCTGACTCACGTCCTGGGCTGGCTCAAGCAGAACGGGCAGTTGCCGAAGCGCCTGTTGTTCGTTTCCAGCAGCAGCGTCTATGGGCAGAAAGATGGCGAGTGGATCGACGAAACTTCGCCCGCGCAGGCCGACGGCTATTCCGGGCGGCTGATGCTCGAGGCCGAGCAAGTGGCCTTGCAGAGTGGCATTCCAGCCAGCCTGGTGCGCTTGACCGGGATTTACGGCCCGGGGCGGGAATGGCTGTTGAGTCAGGTGCGCCAGGGGTATCGCGTGGCCATCGATCCGCCACTGTATGGCAACCGCATCCATGCCGACGATGCGGCGGGGCTGTTGGCTTTCCTGTTGCAGGCCGATCGGCGCGGCGTGCTGCTTGAGGACTGCTACATCGGTGTCGACGACGCGCCAGCGCCTTTGGCCGAGGTGGTGGACTGGCTACGGGAGTACCTGGGCGTGACCGAGTGGGCGGAGAATTCGAGTGTGCGGCGCTCCGGCAGCAAGCGCTGCAGCAATGCCCGCGCCAAGGCCCTGGGCTGGGAGCCGCGTTATCCGAGTTTTCGCGAGGGTTATGCGGAGATTATCGAAGGCTGAAACTGTAGGAGCGAGNNNCGCGAGCAAGCTCGCTCCTACAGGGAGGCGGGGATCACTGTTTTTCCAGTAGCCACTGGCGCGTACCGGGGGAAAGGGACGGTACTTCGTCCGCCCGGGAGGCGTTGATGGTCTGGAAGATCTCCAGTTGCTTGCCGCTGCGCGCGAAGATCCAGGGGTTGCCCTGGCCGTTGAGCTGCAGCCACAGGTTGTCGTAGCCGCCGCTCATCGATGCGCAGTCGCCGGCGAGGCAGAGTGCGTAGCGATCGGCGCCCGGCAGGCCCATGACCTGGCCGTTGGACTGGAACAGCACGGTGCCGCCTTCGCCCGGGCCGTTGACGATTTTCCATTCGCCGCCCAGGTAAGCCGAGTAGAGCGCGCGCTCGAAGTTGGCGCCCAGTGGCGCGCCTTCCGGTGCTGGCTCCTTGGGACGATCGAAAACCTGTTCCGGCTCGTTGTCGTTGGCTTCTTGCAGCAGCTGTTTGCCGTCGCGGCTCAATGTGCTGGCGGAGCTGCCGTAGAAATCGATTTTCCAGGAGCCGGACTCTTCAGCCAGCACCTTGCCTTCGACGTTTTCGAAGCCGTTGGTGTAGCGCGCCTGACTGGCCTTGGTGTTGACGTCCCATTCCAGGTTCGGGCCGTAGCTTTGCAGGGCTTCGCGCAGAGGTCCGCCTTTGGCGGCGGCGTCGATGGCGACCTGATTGATCCAGGTGCCACTGATGTCACGGTCGGCGGGATCGCTGGCACAGCCACCGAGGAACAGGGCGCACAACGAGAGGGCTAGCGCTTTGCGCATGAGGAAATCCTTTCAGAACGAAGACGGCGCGGCCTGGGTAGCCGCGCCGGACGTGTTACTCGATGACCAGGATGGCATCCATTTCAACCTGCGCGCCTTTTGGCAGGGCGGCAACGCCGATGGCGGCGCGGGCAGGGTAAGGCTGCTGGAAGTACTTGCCCATGATCTCGTTGACCTTGGCGAAGTGGCTCAGGTCGGTGAGGAAGATGTTGAGCTTGACGATGTCCTTGAACGAACCACCGGCGGCCTCGGCCACGGACTTGAGGTTCTCGAAGACCTGGACGGTCTGGGCTTCGAAGCCTTCCACCAGTTCCATGGTCTTTGGGTCGAGCGGGATCTGGCCGGACATGTAGACGGTGTTGCCTGCCTTGATCGCCTGGGAGTAGGTGCCGATCGCGGCGGGTGCCTTGTCGCTGGTGATAACGGTCTTGGTCATGAATGACTCCTTGTAATGGGCGGGCTATATAGCGAGCTATGCACGCATGCGAGTGATGCGAATGACCCCGGTCAGGGCGCGCAGTTTCTTGATCACGCGGGCCAGGTGCACGCGGTCGTGCACGCTGACCACCAGTTGGACCACGCTGATGCGACCATCCCGTTCGTCCATGCTGATTTTCTCGATATTGCCGTCGGCCGCGTTGACGCTGCTGGCCAGCAGAGCAATCAGGCCACGCTGGTGTTCCAGTTCGACGCGCAGTTCGACGTTGAATTCGCCGGTGACATCCTTGGCCCACGAAAGCTGGATGCATTTTTCCGGGTTGTGGCGGATTTCGCTGATGTTGCGGCAGTTGTCCAGGTGCACCACCATCCCTTTGCCCGCGGACAGGTGGCCGACAATCGGGTCGCCCGGGATCGGCGTGCAGCACTTGGCGTAGCTCAGGACCAGGCCTTCGGTGCCGCGAATGGCCAGCGGACCTTCCGGGCTTGGCAGCTGTTCGCCTTCGCCGAGCAGGCGGCGGGCGACCACATAAGCCATGCGATTGCCCAGGCCGATGTCTTCCAGCAGGTCTTCGATCAGCTCCAGGCGATACTCGGTGAGCATCGCTTGCACGCGTTCGGCGGGGATCTTTTCCAGCGCGCTGTCGAAGCCGTTGAGCACCTTGTTCAGCAGGCGTTCGCCCAGGCTGATGGACTCGGAACGGCGTTGCAGTTTCAGGGCGTGGCGGATGTGAGTGCGGGCCTTGCCGGTGACCACGAAGTTGAGCCAGGCCGGGTTGGGGCGCGCGCCCGGGGCGCTGACGATTTCCACGGTGGAGCCACTTTGCAGCGGTTCGGACAGCGGCGCCAGGCGGCGATTGATACGACAGGCGATGCAGCTGTTGCCGACGTCGGTGTGCACCGCGTAGGCGAAGTCGACCGCCGTGGAGCCTTTGGGCAGCTCCATGATCCGGCCTTTCGGCGTGAACACGTAGACCTCGTCCGGGAACAGGTCGATCTTCACGCTCTCGATGAACTCCAGGGAGTTGCCGGCGCGTTGCTGCATCTCCAGCACGCCCTTGACCCACTGACGAGCCCGGGCATGGGTGCCCTTCGGCTGCTCGTCACCGCTGGACTTGTACAGCCAGTGGGCGGCGATGCCGTTGTTGGCCATCTCTTCCATTTCGCGGGTGCGGATCTGGATCTCGATCGGAACGCCGTGCATGCCGAACAGCGTCGTATGCAGCGACTGGTAGCCGTTGGCCTTGGGAATCGCGATGTAATCCTTGAAGCGACCCGGCAGCGGCTTGTACAGATTGTGTACGGCGCCGAGCACGCGGTAGCAGGTATCGACCTTGTCGACGATGATCCGGAACGCGTAGACGTCCATGATCTCGTTGAAGGCCCGGCGTTTGCCGCGCATCTTCTTGTAGATGCCGTACAGGTGCTTCTGGCGTCCGCTGACTTCGCCCTGGATGCCGTCGATGGCCAGGCAGTGGCTCAGGGACTCTTCGATCTTGTTGACGATTTCCTTGCGGTTGCCCCGGGCGCGCTTGACCGCCTGGTAGATCCGCGCGGAACGCATCGGATGCATGGCCTTGAACCCGAGGTCTTCGAACTCGATGCGGATGCTGTGCATGCCCAGGCGGTTGGCGATGGGCGCGTAGATCTCCAGGGTTTCCTTGGCGATCCGCCGGCGTTTTTCGCCGGACAGCACTTCCAGGGTGCGCATGTTGTGCAGGCGGTCGGCCAGCTTGACCAGGATCACGCGGATGTCGCGCGCCATGGCCATGGCCATCTTCTGGAAGTTTTCCGCTTGGGCTTCGGCCTTGGTCTCGAAGTTCATCTGGGTCAGTTTGCTGACCCCGTCGACCAGTTCGGCCACGGTTTCACCGAACTGCGCGCAAAGCGCTTCTTTGGCGATGCCGGTGTCTTCGATCACGTCATGCAGCATGGCCGCCATCAGGCTCTGATGGTCCATATGCATGTCGGCGAGAATGTTTGCGACCGCTAATGGGTGCGTGACGTACGCCTCGCCGCTGCGACGGCGCTGACCGTCATGGGCTTGTTCGGCGTAGAAATACGCTCGGCGGACCAGATTGACCTGGTCCGTGCCGAGATAGGTCGATAAGCGATCGGCGAGGGCGTCTATGCTCGGCATGATGACTCCTGCCGTAAGCTGTGATCCCGCGCCGTGCTACGTCGACCAGGCATAGGCTTAGACGGCCTCGTTGGACTCGTCCTCGAAAGCAGCAAAAAGCGGTTCATCTTCAACGATTTCGGCTTCGGCGATAGCTGCGTAGTCGATCAGGCCTTCAGCGATTTCGCGCAGGGCGACGACGGTAGGCTTGTCGTTTTCCCATGCTACTTTCGGCTCTTTGCCGCCGGTTGCCAGTTGACGGGCACGCTTGGTAGAGAGCATGACCAGCTCAAAGCGGTTATCCACGTGTTCTAGACAGTCTTCAACGGTTACGCGGGCCATGGTCTTCCTCGTAGCAAATGCAATATGCGTGCTGCCCGGATGGGCGAGCGGACTCAACAGTTTAAAAAATCACCAGCGATTAGGGAAGCGCTGATTTTTTAACCAAGCTTTCCGACGCGCTACAAGTGCCAATGTAAAGCCCTTGCAGCGGTTTTGGGAAGTGCTATATCAGCCCAGCAATTCGGCGAGCAATTTGCCGAAACGCTGTTGCTGGCGCTTCTGCTGCAGCTGGTTGGTGCGGAAAATCGCCTTCAGATCGTCCAGCGCATGGGCGAAATCGTCGTTGATGATCAGGTAGTCGTAGTCGACGTAGTGGCTCATCTCGCTGACGGCTTCGCGCATCCGGCCTTCGATGATCTCGTCGCTGTCCTGGCCGCGGTTGGTCAGGCGCTGGCGCAAGGCCTGCTGGGACGGCGGCAGGATGAAGATCGAACGAGCCTGGGGCATCAGCTTGCGCACCTGCTCGGCACCTTGCCAGTCGATCTCCAGGATCAGGTCGTGACCTTCGTCCAGGGTCTGTTGCAAGTGGCTTTGAGAGGTGCCATAGAGATTGCCGAAGACTTCGGCACGCTCGAGGAAGTCGCCGTGTTCGCCCATCTTCACGAACGTTTCACGCGAGACGAAGTGGTAGTTCACGCCGTCCACTTCGCCCGGGCGCATGGCGCGGGTGGTGTGGGAAACGGAAACGCGGATCGACGGGTCGGCGTCGATCAAGGCCTTGACCAGGCTGGTCTTGCCCGCGCCCGAGGGGGCGGAAATGATGTAGAGGGTGCCGGTGCTGTGGTTCATGTCTGGGTAGCCTTACTCAATATTCTGTACTTGTTCGCGCATCTGCTCGATCAACACCTTGAGGTTGACCGCAGCTTGGGTACTGCGCGGGTCGAAGGCCTTGGAGCCCAGTGTGTTGGCTTCGCGGTTGAGTTCCTGCATCAGGAAATCCAGGCGCCGGCCGGCGGCGCCGCCGGACTTGAGGACGCGGCGCACTTCGATGATGTGGGTGCTCAGGCGGTCCAGTTCTTCGGCGACGTCGCTCTTCTGGGCGAGCAGCACCATTTCCTGTTCCAGGCGCGTCGGGTCCAGTTCGGCCTGCATGTCGGCGAAGCGGTCGAGCACTTTCTGGCGCTGGGTGGCGAGCATCTGCGGAACCAGTTCGCGCAGGGTCACGACGTCTTCCTCGATAGAGGTCAGGCGTTCGTTGATCAGTCGGGCCAGCTCCGCGCCTTCGCGCTCGCGGCCGCTCTTCAGCTCTTTCAGCCCCTGGTTGAACAGGCTCAGGGCTTCGTTGTTCAGTGCCTGTGGGTCGCTGGCATCGGCCACCAGGACGCCGGGCCAGGCCAGCACTTCCAGTGGGTTCAGCGCCGCCGGCTGCTTGATCAGGCTGGCAACGGACTCGGCTGCCGCCACCAGTTGCGCGGCGCGCTCGCGGTCGACCTGCAGTGGTTTGCCGGTGGTTTCTTCGGTGAAGCGCAAGGTGCATTCGAGCTTGCCGCGCGACAGACCCTGGCGCAGGGCCTCACGGACTGCGCCTTCCAGATCGCGAAAGGATTCCGGCAAGCGCAGGTGCGGTTCCAGGTAACGGCTGTTGACCGAGCGCAGTTCCCAACTCAGGGTGCCCTGAGTGCCGGCCCGTTCTACCCGGGCGAAGGCGGTCATGCTGTGCACCATGGAGATACCTCCGATACAGGTCCGCCACCAACCGCGGAGGGTTGCACGGGCCCGATATGAATGAATTGAAGCCGACAGGCTGCGAAGGCGCAGGATTGTAGCGCAGTGCAGCGGATGCTCCCAAACTGCGGGTGTGACAAAGCGCTGCGGGGCGACCGGAGGGCCGTTCCAGAGGTGTCGCCGACGGGCCGGGGTTTTTAGAACTGCCCAGGCAAGGCCGCGGGCTCTATAATGATCGGCAGTTTTCCGTCCCCGTACAGGTATTTCCCTATGAAACGTCCAAGTGGTCGCGCTGCCGATCAGCTCCGCTCGATCCGCATCACCCGCAACTACACCAAACACGCCGAGGGATCTGTACTGGTCGAGTTCGGTGATACCAAAGTGATCTGCACGGTCAGCGTCGAGAACGGCGTGCCCCGCTTCCTCAAGGGTCAGGGCCAGGGTTGGTTGACCGCCGAATACGGCATGCTGCCGCGTGCCACTGGCGAGCGTAACCAGCGTGAAGCCAGTCGCGGCAAGCAAGGCGGTCGCACCCTGGAGATCCAGCGTCTGATCGGCCGTTCCCTGCGCGCCGCGCTGGACATGACCAAGCTGGGCGATGTCACCCTGTATGTCGACTGCGATGTGATCCAGGCCGATGGCGGTACCCGTACCGCGTCGATCACCGGTGCCATGGTGGCCCTGGTGGATGCGCTGAAAGTGATCAAGAAGCGTGGCGGCCTGAAGGGTGGCGACCCGATCAAGCAAATGATCGCGGCGGTGTCCGTGGGCATGTACCAGGGTGAGCCGGTGCTGGATCTGGATTACCTGGAAGACTCGGCGGCTGAGACCGACCTCAACGTGGTCATGACCAGCACCGGCGGTTTCATCGAAGTCCAGGGCACTGCCGAAGGCGCGCCATTCCAGCCGGAAGAGCTGAACGCCATGCTGGCGCTGGCCAAGAAAGGCATGAGCGAGATCTTTGAATTGCAACAGGCAGCCCTGGCTGACTGATTGCCCGGTAGCTTTCAGCAAGGAGAGCAGCATGAACGACGACCAGCTTCCGCAACCTGTCCCGAGCCATGAGGTGCGTCAGTGGGCGATGTTCTGTCACCTGTCGGCCTTGCTGGGCATCTGGATTCCGTTCGGCACCCTGATCGGCCCGCTGGTGCTCTGGCAGATGAAGCGCGAGACGGATCCGTTCATCGATGCCCAGGGCAAGGAAGCGCTGAACTTTCAGATCACCGTGGCCCTTGCCTCGCTGGTCTGCTTCCTGCTGATGGTGGTGCTGGTGGGTTTCCTGCTCTTCGGTCTGCTGGCGATCGGCGCCCTGGTGCTGACCATCATCGCCGGGGTCAAGGCCAATGAAGGGGTGGCGTACCGCTACCCGTTCACCTGGCGATTGATCAAGTAGGACGAGCGCCCACAAAAAAGCCGACAGCGATGTCGGCTTTTTTGTGGCTGCGAAAAGACGCTTAGATAGTCAGCGTCCAGTCGTAGTCCACGATCAGCGGCGCGTGCTGCGAGAAGCGCGGCTGGCGTGGCAGGCGTGCGCTGCGCACGAAGCGACGCAGACCCGGGGTCAGCAGCTGATAGTCGAAGCGCCAGCCCAGGTTGAGCATCTCGGCCTGTTCATTGTCCGGCCACCAGCTGTATTGATCGCCTTCGCGGCTGACTTCGCGCAGGGCGTCGACATAACCCATGTTGCCGACAATCTCGTCCATCCAGGCACGCTCAGGCGCCAGAAAACCCGGAGATTGCTGGCTGTCACGCCAGTTCTTGATATCCAGCTTCTGTTGCGCCACGTACAGCGAGCCACAATAAATGTACTCGCGACGTTTGCGCCGCTGTTTATCCAGGTAACGGGCGAAGTCGTCCATAAGCTTGAACTTCTGGTTCAAGTCTTCATCGCCGTTCTGCCCGGAAGGAAGCAGCAAGGTCGCGATGCTGACCTTGTCGAAATCGGCTTGCAGGTAGCGCCCGTAGCGGTCGGCCGTCTCGAAGCCGAGACCGCTGATGACAGCCTTCGGTTGCAACCGCGAATACAAAGCCACACCGCCTTGGGCGGGAACTTCGGCATCGCAGGCATAAAGGAAGTAGCCATCCAGTTGGAAGGCTGGGTCGTCCAGTTCAAAGGCGGAGGCGCGGGTGTCCTGCAGGCAGATGACGTCGGCATTCTGTGCTTGCAGCCAACTGAGCAAACCTCGCTCCACTGCAGCCTGAATACCATTGACGTTCACACTGATGATCCGCATAAATGGCCCCAAAAATCACGTGCGTGTATGATACCCGAGGTCTACCTAATTAGCTAAATCCGTGGTATTTGGGGCTTTTTCATGCAGGCGTATCAGCGCGATTTCATTCGTTTTGCCATCGATCGCGGGGTTTTGCGCTTCGGTGAGTTCACCCTGAAGTCCGGGCGTACCAGTCCTTACTTCTTCAATGCCGGCCTGTTCAACAGCGGTTCGGCCCTGGCGCAGCTGGGGCGTTTTTATGCCGCGGCGATCGTCGACAGCGGCATTCCCTTCGACGTGCTTTTCGGCCCTGCGTACAAAGGTATTCCTTTGGCGGCGGCGACGGCCGTGGCCCTGGCCGAGCATCATCAGCGCGATCTGCCATGGTGCTTCAACCGCAAGGAAGCCAAGGCTCACGGCGAAGGCGGCAGCCTGGTGGGCGCGCCATTGACTGGCGATGTGCTGATCATCGACGACGTGATCACCGCGGGTACGGCGATTCGCGAAGTGATGCAGATCATCGAATCCCAGGAAGGTGCCAAGGCGGCGGGCGTGTTGATCGCCCTGAACCGTCAGGAGCGCGGCAACGGTGAGTTGTCGGCGATCCAGGAAGTCGAGCGCGACTTCGGCATTCCGGTGGTGAGCATTGTTTCCCTGACCCAGGTCCTGCAGTTCCTGGCGGACGACCCGGCGCTCAAGCAGCATCTGCCGGCGGTGGAAGCCTACCGCGCGCAATTCGGCGTCTGACCCTGTTTTGTAGGAGCGAGGCTTGCCCGCGATAGCGGTGCATCAGGTTACACCGCTATCGCGGGCAAGCTCCGTTCCTACAGAAGGCGCAATAAAAAAGACCCCGCCTGGCTTGGCCAGGCGGGGTCTTTTTATTTGCAGCGCTTAAGGACGCTTGCGATTGCTGATCAGGGTGCCGACACCGGTATCGGTGAAGATCTCCAGCAGAATCGCATTGGGTACGCGACCGTCGATGATCAACGAGCTGCCCACACCACCCTGTACCGCTTCCAGCGCGCAACGAATCTTCGGCAGCATGCCGCCGTAGATGGTGCCGTCTTCGATCAGGGCATCGACCTGCTGGGTAGTCAGGCCAGTGAGGACCTTGCCCGACTTGTCCATCAGGCCGGCGATGTTGGTCAGCAGCATCAGCTTCTCGGCTTTCAGCGCCTCGGCCACCTTGCCGGCCACCAGGTCGGCGTTGATGTTGTACGACTCGCCGTTGGCGCCGACGCCGATCGGGGCGATCACCGGGATGAAATCACCTTTGACCAGCAGGTTCAGCAGGTCGGTGTTGATGCCGACCACTTCGCCCACGTGGCCGATGTCGATGATTTCCGGGGTGGTCATTTCCGGCGTCTTGCGGGTGACGGTGAGCTTCTTCGCGCGAATCAGCTCCGCGTCCTTGCCGGTCAGGCCGATGGCGCTGCCGCCATGACGGTTGATCAGGTTGACGATGTCCTTGTTCACCTGGCCGCCGAGGACCATCTCCACCACGTCCATGGTCGCCGCGTCGGTGACGCGCATGCCATCGATGAAGTGGCTTTCGATGGACAGGCGCTTGAGCAGGTCACCGATTTGCGGGCCGCCGCCGTGCACCACCACCGGGTTGATCCCGACAGCCTTCATCAGCACGATGTCGCGGGCGAAGCCGGTCTTCAGCTCCTCGCTTTCCATCGCGTTGCCGCCGTATTTGATCACCAGGGTCTTGCCGACATAGCGGCGAATATAAGGCAGCGCTTCGGACAGGACCTTGGCGGTATTGGCGGCGGCATCGCGTTCGAGGGTCATTCAGGGCTCCGGCACTTCAATAAAGGCGCTTGAAGAAAATCAAAACGGTAGTTGGAGGTCAGGTGCAACACGTTTCAGCTGGGTGTGGAACACATCCTTGATGCGCTGCAGTTCGGCTTCGTCATCGGCTTCGAAGCGCAGCACCAGCACCGGCGTGGTGTTGGAGGCGCGAACCAGGCCCCAGCCTTTGGGGTAGTCGACTCGCACGCCGTCGATGGTGGTCAGGTCGGCGCCTGCGCCCCATTGCGCGTCGTGCAGCGCATCAATGATGCTGAATTTGCTCTCTTCGGTCACATGGATATTGATTTCCGGCGTAGAAATATCGTTCGGGAAGGTGGCAAACAGCTCTTCCGCGTTGGATTTTTCCTTGCTGAGGATCTCCAGCAGCCGCGCGGCGCTGTAGATGCCGTCGTCGAAACCGAACCAGCGCTCCTTGAAGAAGACATGGCCGCTCATTTCGCCGGCCAGCAACGCGCCGGTCTGCTTCATTTTCTTTTTGATCAGCGAGTGGCCGGTCTTCCACATGAGTGGGCGACCGCCGTATTCCTTGATCAGAGGAATCAGGCGGCGGGTGCATTTGACGTCGAAGATGATCTCCGCGCCCGGGTTGCGCGCTACCACGTCCTTGGCAAATAGCATCAACAGGCGATCGGGGAAGACAATGCTGCCGGTGTTGGTCACGACGCCGACACGGTCGCCGTCACCGTCGAAGGCCAGGCCGATATCGGCATTGGTCTCTGCGACCTTGGCGATCAGGTCTTCCAGGTTCTCGGGCTTGCCCGGATCCGGGTGATGGTTGGGGAAGTTGCCGTCCACTTCGCAGAACAGCGGGATGACTTCGCAGTTCAGGGCTTCGATCAGCTGAGGCGCGATGACGCCGGCCGCACCATTGCCGCAGTCGACCACCACTTTCAGGCGC
This sequence comes from Pseudomonas sp. 22526, assembly GCF_052044735.1. Lineage (NCBI taxonomy): Bacteria > Pseudomonadati > Pseudomonadota > Gammaproteobacteria > Pseudomonadales > Pseudomonadaceae > Pseudomonas > Pseudomonas sp. 22526. The sequence goes on along the minus strand of NZ_JBQENK010000009.1, from coordinate 285,219 downwards.
CGGGCGAGTTTGACGTCGGTGGTGATTTCCTTGCTGTAGCGATCGAGGATGTCGACCTTGGTGATGCTGCCCTGGCCGCTGCTCAGGTTGTTGGTCTTGAGGCGATCGTGCAGGGCCTGGATCTGTTCGTTGGCCAGGGTATCGCCGGCGATGACGATCTTGAAGCCGTTGTAGTTCGACGGGTTGTGGCTACCGGTCAGCATCACCCCGGATTTGCCAGCCAGCACGTTGGCCGCGTAATACAGCGCCGGTGTCGGTACCAGGCCGACATCGCTGACGTGGCAACCACTGTCGTGCAGGCCCTGGATCAGTTGCGCCACCAGCTCGGGGCCGGACAGGCGGCCATCACGGCCTACGGAGACGTTGGGTTCGCCCTGGGCCAGGCTCTCGGAGCCAATGGCGCGACCGATCCAGTAGGCGGTTTCAGCGTTCAGGGTTTCCGGAACGGTTCCGCGAATGTCATAAGCGCGAAAGATGCTTTCAGGGAACTTGGGTACGACTTGGGCTGCATTGCTCATCACTGGGGGTGCTCCGTCTAAAAGGGGGCAGGACAGGCCGGAATACTGACCGGAAGGCTCGAACTGAAGGGTATGACGGTGTTTTTGCCCTTGGGTTCATGGTGCAAAAATGCCATCTGATGAGCGTCAGCTCTTTTTCGACCACCTTCAGCCTTGATTCCGGGCGGCTCAGTCTCTGAGTAAAGCAGCAGAATTTTAGTGTTGAAACACAGCCCGCCAATCTCCGGCCGAGCTGTTGGCTCGGCCGGATTTTTTGCTCAATGGCTGCCGGAGTGACCGAAACCGCCCGCGCCGCGCTGGCTTTCGTCGAAGGCTTCGACCACTTCGAAGTGCGCCTGCACCACGGGCACCAGCACCAGTTGGGCAATGCGTTCGCCCACCGCGATGTTGAATGCGGTCTGGCCACGGTTCCAGCAGGAGACCATGAGTTCGCCCTGGTAATCGGAGTCGATCAGGCCGACCAGGTTGCCCAGGACGATGCCGTGTTTATGACCCAGGCCGGAGCGCGGCAGGATCAGCGCGGCGAGGCCAGGATCGCCAATGTAGACGGACAGGCCGGTAGGAATCAGCAGGGTCTGGCCCGGTTCCAGGATGGTGTCCTGCTTGAGCATGGCGCGCAGGTCGAGGCCGGCGGAGCCCGGCGTGGCGTACTGCGGCAGAGGGAATTCGTTGCCGATGCGTGGGTCGAGGATCTTGGCTTGTAAAGCGTGCATGCGAGTTAAACCTGGTTCAGCCGTTCGGCGATGAAAGAGATCAGTTGGCGGGCAATCTTGCCCTTGCTGGTCTGGGCGAAGAGAGTTGCGTGCAACTCCCGGTCAATCACGCTGCAGGCGTTTTCCTCGCTGTTGAAGCCAATGCTCGGGTTGGCCACGTCGTTGGCGACGATCAGGTCGAGGTTCTTGTCTTTGAGTTTGCGCGCAGCGTAGTCGAGCAAGTGTTCGGTTTCAGCGGCGAAGCCGACGCTGAACGGACGGTCGGGGCGGGTGGCGATGGTGGCCAGGATGTCCGGGTTGCGCACCATCTGCAGCAGCAGGCCGTCGCCGTTCGTAGGGTCTTTCTTCAATTTCTGTGGGGCGACGACTTCCGGGCGGTAGTCCGCGACCGCGGCCGAGGCGATGAACAGGTCGCAGGGGATGGCGGCTTCACAGGCGGCGAGCATGTCGCGGGCGCTGACCACGTCGATGCGGGTCACCCGGTCCGGGGTCGGCAGGTGTACCGGGCCGGTGATCAGGGTCACCCGGGCGCCGGCTTCGACCGCGGCTTCAGCCAGGGCAAAGCCCATTTTCCCGGAGCTGTGGTTGGTGATGTAGCGCACCGGGTCGATGTTTTCCTGGGTCGGGCCGGCGGTAATCAGTACGTGTTTGCCGGTCAGTGCCAGGTGCTGGAAGCAGTCGGCGGCGCACAGCGCCAGATCGTTGGCTTCGAGCATGCGGCCCAGGCCGACGTCGCCGCAGGCCTGGCTGCCGGAAGCCGGGCCGAAGACTTTCAGGCCACGGCTTTGCAGCAGTTGGGTGTTGGCCTGGGTGGCAGGGTCGCGCCACATGGCCTGGTTCATGGCCGGGGCGATGGCGACGGTGGCATCGGTGGCCAGGACCAGGGTGGTCAGCAGGTCGTCGGCGATGCCCTGGGCCAGGCGGGCGATCAGGTCGGCCGTGGCCGGGGCGATCAGTACCAGGTCGGCCCATTTGGCCAGTTCGATATGGCCCATGGCGGCTTCGGCCGCGGGGTCGAGCAGGTCCAGGTGGACCGGGTGCCCGGACAAGGCCTGCATGGTCAGCGGGGTGATGAATTCACTGCCGCCACGGGTCATGACCACACGCACTTCCGCGCCGTGGTCGAGGAGTCGGCGAACCAGCTCGGCGCTCTTATAGGCAGCGATGCCGCCGCCGACGCCGAGAACGATGCGTTTCCGATACAGCCGCTGCATAGGCCTGCCTTTCAGTTCAATGATTGCTGCGTGTAACACCCCCTCCCCAGGGGAAATTCCACGCAAAAAGATGGGCTAAGATAGCACAGCGACCGCTATGGAACAGCGGCGCCCACACACATGGAGGTGCTATGAGCATTCGCGACTGGCCTGCGGCGGAGCGCCCGCGGGAGAAGCTTCTCGAGCAGGGCGCGCTGGCCCTTTCCGACGCCGAATTGCTGGCGATCTTCCTGCGCACCGGGGTCGCCGGAAAAAGCGCGGTCGACCTGGCGCGACACCTGTTGCATCAGTTCGGCAGCCTGCGTGGCCTGCTCGAGGCGGATCAATTGACCTTCAGCCGGCAACTGGGCCTGGGCCCGGCCAAGTTCGCGCAATTGCAGGCGGTGCTGGAAATGGCGCGGCGGCATCTGGCGGAAAAGCTCAGTCGTAATTCGGTGCTGGAAAGTCCGGTCGCGGTCCGCGACTACCTCAAGGCGATGTTGCGACATGAGCCGCATGAGGTCTTCGGTTGTCTGTTTCTCGACTCCAAGCACCGGGTGCTGGCGTTCGAGGCGCTGTTCCAGGGCTCCATCAACACCACCAGCGTCTATCCGCGGCAGGTGGTCAAGCGTGCCCTGGCGCACAACGCTGCCGCCTTGATCCTGTGCCCGCAAATTATCGCAAGTGGTTTCGTTGACTTATTTTTTAGATTCCGTAGCAGTGCTTGAATGGCTGGGGTTTCTACTGGATGTCTTCAGTTGATAGGGGGTGTCAACGTTGACGTGCTCATGTAGGTTCTACTGCTGATGTTTAGAGATGTTCTTTGGGATGAAGCATTTGGGAGGTTCCCGCAGCCATATGGGGCTGGGTGAATGCTTTCTACTCGCTTTCATCATCTGCGGCTCGATTAGCGCCTTTATCAGACATAAGCCGACATCAATGCCTGGCTCTACTGGCAATTACCAGCGGCTCGTCGTACGCCTCGCTTACCATGATCAATACCTCTCAGAGCACTTCCGGCGTGTCGGAACAATGAGGCTGACCCTATGTCCCGGCAGACGCTCGCAAGGCTGAAAAGAAAGATTTTTCAGTGCCTGCGGCCGAAATCGAAAACCCGTTGAACATTACGTCTAGATTCATGCGGAAAAACTCGGCAGCGATATCGTCCCAGTCCCCTCCGCGGGCTTGATTGTGTACATCGGTCAATGAGCGTTGTGTGCACACCTTGACTACTGTGTATTCATGATCAATAGGTTCATAACTCCATTGCCATGTCCTACTGACATTTTCCTCATTGAACAGCAGCACCAGTTGATCGAGTGCGCACATGAGCTTTTCATTGAGCATAGGATCAGGTATCCACACCCCGAACCCTACCGATAACTCGGGCAAGCCCAAGATTTCCGGCTTGATGTGATCATAAACCTCATCCCCGATCACGCCTGCCCAAATGATGAACATAGAGTCATCAGTCTTTTTACCGTTCGGAGTAAGGATTGAGCCAAAGAAATTAGGCTCAGCAAATTTTGCCATTCCGTTCGGATGTGGAACCCTCATGTTCTCAACCGAGCACCTTGCGGTTGTATCCTGCATCTTCAAACTGAATGCTCGTGTTGCGATTGCCCCTAACCTTCTCATCCCAACCAGAAGGCGTTTGTACGGAGTAATTGCCACAACGTCGTTGAGGTCCAGCCGGGTACCGTTCATATCGTACTCACCGATGAAAGCCAAAAACTTCTCACTGACATAGTTCAGTGCCGTGTCTTTGCATGCATTGTGTGGCGAGGACTGCATGGCTTTTAGATAGCGATGAATCTCACGCCAGTTGCACACTCGATCGCTCCAGCCTGCTGGCTCCAAGGTGTAGTGAGTGAGCAGAATGACAGTTCCAAACTTTTCGGGCCGAGCTTTCCTGTATTCGTCATACATACTCAACTGATTGGACTCGCCCTCCTCATCGACATGTTTGGTGTAGCCTGCGCTGAGCTTGTTCTCGATGATCAGGAAAAAGTCTTTGCAGTGGCCGACAATATCAGGCCGCTTGTTGGCTGCACGATGGCCTGGTCCGATGACATGCTGGGTTTCCCAGATGAGGTCTTGCAGTGTTTCTGGATATGGTGGAAGAGAGCGGACCTTGAACAGGCCTGTGAGCACTTCTCTAGCTTTTCCTGCGAAGGTTAGCTGCCGTAGCCACTCCACGAGTAACTCTGTTAAAAAGTCTTCCAGTGGGCTGCGGCTAGGCGTTTCACGAAAGGTATACAGACGTTTAAAAAAAGACATGCCAGTGTTCGTTGTTCCCTGCGATGTGAGCCTGCGGAAAAGAACGGTCCTGGTAAGTAGTAGCCTTACAATTCAGAGTGCTCTCGAGTGCTGGGCACAATCGCTCATTAGGTTGCTAGTAGTGTTCCTAGCGTTGGCTGTTCAAGCTACGGCCGCGATTAGGTTCCGGCTGCAATATCCGGCACTAAAGCCCAATTTCACGCAATTCACTTCGAATCCTTTCAAGCAATTCCTCGGAACTCGCCCCATCTTCAGATGAAAGATAGCCCGCGAGAATGACGGTGCCAGGGTGCACTCCCAGCACCTTCGCCATCTGCTCGACTTTGTCGATCGATGCACTCCACCGGCCTGCTTCGATGTTGCTGATGTAGGGCTGGCTCGGGCCCATGCTCTCTTGAGAAATATTTCGCTTCAGCCGGTACGACTTGAGAACAGCACCAAGTGCACGCTTGAGTTCCGATCGCATTTAAGCAGCTCGCAAAAGGAACGATAAAGCCGTCTCGGTGTGTTTTGTTCTATACTATTAATAGTATATTTTGAGATCTGTCTAATGTTTCTGACCTACCAGCACGCAAAAATTGACCAATCGGGGCTCTTTAGCGGTGACCCCACAGCGTGGAGCTATGTAGAACACAATATCCACCGCCCTTGGCTTTATGTCGCCACGACGGAGCCGGCAGATGACTTTGATTTTCATCCGATGTTGATGCTGAGTAATGAGCAGTTTCTTCAGTCGCTCATAGCGGATCAGGGACATGGGCTGCGCCTGGAAGGCGTTCTTTTGGTTACACCGGACCATGTAAACCATTCGGGTCGATGGATGATGGAGCCGCTGGAATCGATTGTGCGCTTTGAATCTGCAGAAGGTGTTGCCTATGCCTATCACGTCCAAGGCGATAGGACCTACATCTGTGGGGAAGCAGAAGTTGTTGCTCGACAGAACTCGCGCCGAGAGACGCTTTTCTGCAGTTCGATGCTCTCAAGTTCCTCTCAGTAATTCCTGACCACTCGTGGGTGAGTTCGCAGCATAACTACTCATTTAGAAGGACGTCGCTCACGACAATGGGAATCCACGCCAACGACTAACTCAGATTCGAATGGTCAAGCTTAGATTCTGAAAAGCAGTTGGCTTTAGTATTCATAAAGCACCAAGGAGCGATACCTTGAGATACTCCGCAGCAGTGTCACCAGCCTTAGCCCTTGCCGGTGTTCTTTCTGGCTGTACATCACTCCCGGTACCAAATAACACAGAGTTCACCGATTCTGGGCGCAACTATCAGTTTCAAACGACTCAGTCGACCATGCGATTTGCAAATGCAAGCCCACTGACGCTTGGACAGGTCAGTGAAACTACGCGAGTGCTGGCGCTTTTTGGTATGCCAGATTTTCAGGCAGTGATGCCCGGAAAGTTTTCCAACTTCAAGTTTTCTACTTCTGAGACGGGTTTAACTCAGGCCTACATTTCTCCAGCAGTAGCCAGAAAACCTCAGGTAGCAAGTCCTGTAAACACAGATCTTGCTGCTGTCAGCGTTAATGCACTTTCCACAACGGGCCTCGGTGCTGGTGCAGTAGGCGCAGCAGGAGCTGCACTGATGATTGCGGGTACTGACACAACACCAGATCCGCGGACAACATACGGTGCAGCCATCTGTTACCGTCGGGTATCGGAGCAGGCTGATCTCAAAAGGGCGTATGTGGAATGCATTGACCAGATTGTCGAGGATGTGAAGCGTGCTCTTGGTCCAGATGTGACCGTTTTAGAAAACCGTCAGTTGTTCAATATTTCCGGCACAGTGGATGTTCCGTCTTTCGGCAGGCAGCCCGTAACCCTTTTAGTTGGACGAATCTACAACCATGGCGCAGAAGGATATGCTCCGATGGATAAGGGAGCTTTCAAAGCTAACATCTTCAGTATTCAAGTTAAGAGGTTCGGGGATCTCTCCTCCTCAAAAGCTACCGTCGAAGACATTGGCCAGGCTTTACGCAACGTCAAGAGATCCACTATCGCCTATCGCCTCAATTCAAGTGAGGATTACCGCAAGCGAAAAGATACTGAACCTGTTGGGGTTTACTGACTTAGCGTTTAGCCAGAGATGAAAATGATGGCGCCTTGCGAGTGTCCTCGTAATGGTAGACTGCCTATTCCAAGGACTTTTGGGGGAACAAAATGTCATCAAATGCGTACGCTAAGTTTTACAAAACTGCTCATCGCTGCGACACATTGGTCTCTGCCTAAAGCGCATTAGCGAGGTTTATCGAAGAGGTGGAGCGTCGTGAGCCGTTCTATGTCTTCGACCAGTTCATCCAGAAGCCGGGACAGGGGGGATTTCCTGAGTTCCATGAAGTCATGACGATGATTGCGCCAGCTCTCGTCCAGGGCGCCAATGCTGATTGGTGCTCCGTCGGGATGTTCGCTCAGCCAGTCCGCGTAGCGCTCTAGACAGACGCTCGCCTGTTCGCGGACTTCCAGAAAGGCCAGGTGCAATTCCGGTTTCAGCCGGGTATGGGCGATCTCCGTATGCAGGCTGTCGCTGATCAGGATGATCGTCTGGACTGCCACGAGAATCTCCTGCAGGCGCAGAGTCAGTACTTCCTGCTGGCCTTCTCCGGCCTGCCAGCCAGGCTCCAAAGCAACTCGCGCGAGCATGTTCTGGCTATCACCCAGTTCGCTCCAGAGTTTTTGGTCCGGGGCGCTGCCGCCTCCGGAGCGCAGCGAGGCAGCCGTCGCGCGCAACAGCCTGGCTAGGCGCTGGCGCAGCGCTTCGCCTTCCGCCTCCGGCCAGAGTAGGGCATGGATGACCCAAGAAACACCAACACCAAGCAGGATGCCCAGTAGACGATCGCGGATTTCCGTCAGATTGGTACTGGGCGCGAAGTTGTCCATCAGCGCCAGGGCGAAAGTGAACACGATCTGTGTGCCGGCGTAACTGATCCGCTCCGAGCCAGCCGAGATCCAGGAGCCGAGCGCGATTACCGGGAGGGCCATGCACAGCAGGCCGAAGATGTCGTCGAGGTGCGGCACCACCCAGACCATCATGCCCAAAGCGAGGGCGCTGCCGAGCAGGACACCGGCCACTCGCAGTAGGCTGCGCTGCCCGATGGCGCCAAGGTTGGGTTGTGCGACGATCAGGCAGGTCAGCATGATGGTGTGGGCGCCTTGCCAGTCGCTGGCAGTGTAGAACAGGTAGCAGAGCAGGGCAGCGAGCAAGGTTTTCAGGGAAAACTGGACATAAACCGGGTTGGTGAACGCATCGCTGACCGTTGGCGCCGCCGCGCCGCTGGCCACAGCGCTGTCCGGATGCATGTCTTGATTTGCCAGGGACAGCAGGACCCGGCGGATTTCCTCATAGACCGCCGGTAGCTCGCGGGTGTCCAGTCGCGCCAAGTCGGCGGACGGTAGCAGAGTTTCTCCCGCTTCCGTGGCGGCCTGCAAGACGCAGACGGCTTGCTGCAAGCGCAGCGGGACATCCGAGGCCGGGGGTGTTTCCGGCAGTTGCCGGGCCAGCATGAATAACCGGGAAATGGCGCCGATGCGGGTCAGGTGTGCCCCCTGTTCGGCGCGGTAGCGCGGGTCGCGCATGCAGGCAAAGCGCAGAAGCTTTTGCGCGACCAGAATGCTGCGTTGGATATCGGCCTGCACAATCCGCGTAGGTGGCATCGCGGTTTTCGGCAGCAGGCGGTCGGCGACGCTCCGCAACTGCCTCAGCAGGTGCTCGCGCAACTGCTTCTGCGGTTCAACTGGAAGGAACAGCGTGTTGACTAGCAGGGTTAGCACGATGGCGTAGTTCACCGCGACCCAGACCCATAGTAGCTGGCGTAGGATGACTTCGCCCTGGTCGGTGAGGTCGGCGAAGGTCTGCGAGTAGATAACCACAATGCCGACGATGAAGAACACTGTCCCGATCCGCGTAGTGCGCATTAGGAAGGTACTGCAGAAGAGCAGCAGCGAAGCCCCGAGTATGCGCAGCAGCGGCTGATCGTAGGTGAACTTCAGCAGAAGGATCGACAGGCCGACGGCCAACGTTGAACCAACGACGAACAGACTGCCAACCAGGCGGGTCACCACTACGTTGGTCTGGGTGACGTAGAACACCACGGTCAGCGACAGCGCTAGGAACGGCACCTGCAGGGTCATCGAGACGACAATCACCAGAGTACAGCCGAGCAGGCTGCGCAGCATCAGATTGAGCCGGCCTGGATAGGCGCGCAGTTCACCGGCCAGGAAGGAGCGCAGCCGCTCGAGACCGGGCTCAGTGCTGCTGTGCATGGGGGGGGGCATCAGCAGGGGAGTGAGCCTCCGCTTCGCCGGGGTGGAGGATCGCCACGGCCGATGCGCCTATCCGGAACAGGCCAGAATCTGCAGTGGTCACAGCGATCTTCACCGGGAAGCGTTGCGATACCCGCACCCAGTTGATGCTGCGCTGCACCCGCGGCAGTCCTTCGACGACTGCCCCACCATCGTCGGGCATGACCCCATAGCTGATGGAATCGACCCACCCGCGAAAATGTCGGCCGGTGTCGCTGAGCAGGTAAAGTGTTGCCGGGGTTCCGGCTTGGATGTCCTTGAGGTCGGTTTCACGGAAGTTGGCGACGATGTACCAGTGGCGCGCGTCGATCAGTGTAAACACCGGCTTGTAGGCGGAGGCGAACTGGCCGACTGTGGTGCGCAGGGCGGCCACGCGGCCGTCGAAAGGTGCACGGACCTCTGTGAATTCCAGGTTCAGCTCGGCGATGGAGATTTGGGCCTCGACCTCGGCGCGTTGGGCTACCAGTGCATCAACCCCACTCACTGCGGCGGCGGCGCGCTGCGCCTGGAGTCGTGCCGTGTTCAATTCGGCGCCGGTGGAGCGTTGCGCGGTTCGCGCCTGGTCCACCGACTCTATCGACACGTAGCCGCCGGGCAGCAGCTTCTCCAAGCGCCGAAGGGTGTCGCCGGCCTGCTTGGCTTGGGCGCGGGCGCGTTCCACTCCGGCGACCGCGGAGGCGGCTTCGTACTCCTGGGCATTAACCGAACGCTGGGTCAGCTCAATCTGTCGGTCCAGGGTGATCAACCGGGCTTTGGCTTGGACCAAGGCATCCCGGTAGGGACGCGGATCGATGCGCAGGAGCAGGTCGCCCTGCTTGACCAACTGGTTATCGTGCACCGGCAGCTCAACGATCCGTCCGTTGACTTCGGGTACGACGTCGATGGTGTCGGCGTAGACATAGGCGTCGTCGGTACTCGGTGTCGTTTCCAGGCGATAGACAACGTAGCCGAGCACCGCTAGACAGGCGAGGGTGAGCAACAAGGCGGGCAGGCGGCTACGGCGGGCGAGAGCGGTCTGGATCATGGACGGGAACTTATCGACGGAAAAGGACCAGCCATAGCGACACGGCGAGCAAGGCGGTAATCATCGGGTAACTCAAGGCTAGCGGGCCGAGCTGTTGGCGCATGTCGTAGCGCCCCAGCAGCATGTGTATCAGCACCATCCCTATGACCCCGCCGGCAACGCAGAATAACCAATCTGGAAAGGCTGCGCCGAACAGCACGAGCGAAGGAGGCATTGAACAACCGCCGAGCAGGACGCTGGTTAGCAACAGTGCCTGCCTGGGGCGGGTAAGAATGGGCATGCACACTACCTGAGGCTATGGGGTCTGGGCGATAGGAGTGGGCTGATGGTAAAAGCATCAGCTCTCTGCATAGGCTATTTTGGAATTTTGCTGATAGCCATTGTGAATGAGTACAAGTTTTATTGTGGTTTTAGGCGATTAAAATGGCTATAGGCCTTCTGCTATTCTTTTTGGCGCCTATCGGTAGGTTATTTTTATTGTCTTGCCGAACTTCTTCTTCCTGTCTCGAGGGTAAGGTGATCGTTTCGATTCCTGCGCTCAGTGATCGACTCAAAGCGGTCACTGCAATACTTGCCGAAGATCCTCGCCGTATAAGCGCACGGGTTCATGCCGAACTGGATGGCATGGAGGGCTACAGGGATTTGCCCCCGCAGGCCCGGGTTAGCGTCGAGGAGTTTCTGGTCTGTTTCGTGGAGCTCTGGTGCGAAGCGCTGCTGAGCGGCAACGGCTTGTCCGTCGAGGCCCGTGAAGTCTTCGCCGATTATGGTCGCCGTCGTGCGCATCAGGGGGTTCCGCTGCAATCGCTGATGCGGGCATTCAGCGTTGGTCAGCGCGAGATCTGGCAGGGCTACTTGGAACTGGCCGGCGACTGTGAAGCGTTGGCTAGGGAGCTGCTGTTTGATGTGTCTCGCTACATGTTCTGCTATTTCGACGAGGCTGCCGAGGAAACCGTCCAGGCTTACCTTGACGAACAGCTCAGGCAGGCGCGCTGGCGCGAATACCTAGACCAGCGACTGCACTACATCCTGCTGTATACCCCGGAAGATGAGGCGGGCTTTCGCGAAATACTCGCTGCCCTCGGTCTCGACCCCGGCATGTCGCGGGTGGCCTTGGCTCTGGATGTCGCCATCGATGCCGAGAAGCTGAGGACGCGGGAGGATGAGATCGAGCGCCTGCTGTTGCAGGTAGCGCGCACCTTCAAGGTGGCAACTGCGGATCTGGTGCGTGCCTGGCATCGTGAGAGGCTACTCATCTGGTTGCCCTGCGCCCACGGCGAGGCAATAAGTCAGGCCGATCAGCGCCTAGCTCGGAGGGCAGCGGTGCTGCTCACTGGGCTGGCAGAGATCCGGCAAGCTGGGCTCGGGATCATGAATCACGGTGCGCAAGGTTGGGCCCGTTCGGCGGAGGAGGCCCTAAGAGCGCTGGATTTCTTTTCTGGCGAGCATGCTGAACGGACGGTCAGGCGATACTCGGGCATCCTGGTCGAGGATGGCATCCGTGGCAACGAGAATGCGCTGCGTTACTTGGTCTCCCTTCTCGAACAACTGACCAACGAACCCGACCTCCTGTTAACCCTGGAAACCTATCTGGGTCTCGGGTGTCGCCGCGGTCAGTCGGCGAAGCGCCTGGGGATTCACCCCAATACTCTGGACTATCGACTGGGGCGGGTCGAAGAACTGCTCGGCGCGAGTCTGGATGACGCCGACTGGGTTGGCAGGCTGGATATCGCACTGCGGTTGCGTCGGTATTCGCTCAGATGCAGCACCAAGGGTTGAGCGGGGCATTAATAAGGCTCATCGTGCTTTCCCGAAGAAAGCAGTCTAGATTTTGAGAAGGAGGTAGTTCGAGTTCCGGAAGCCAAGCTATGCGCTTGATGATTTGAGTCAGTTATTCGCGATATCCAGCAGGCTGATATGCATTGTGAGGCGAGCGCTGGTGAAAGTGCCGTGGATATAGCGTTTAAGTCTTTTTGACGAAGCGCTGCAGGACAGCTCTCGAATATGACACAACCAGCTCCGCCATCATCGTCAGTTTTCTCATGCGCTCGGATGTATCAGGTATCCTTCAGCATATTAGGCAGTGATCAGTGACTGGTAGGCTTCCAGGAAGGTTATGTAGTCATCCGACTTGGTTGGCCTTGCGACCATCTCGGTTGGGTAACAGCAGCACGTGACAGTTTTGGTAGCAACTGGATAGTCGAATGGGTGTTAAGATCCCATCGGAGCGGTAATTGCCACATTATTGAACGTTGCGATCATTAAAATGTTTTTGTGTTCAGAAGTAAAATTTTACACCCAAAGAAACTAAATCCGGATCGAGTGTGATCTGTGCTTTAACAGGTGAATCTTGGAGTGTTCCATTTGCGTTGAGATGGAGCCAAAGATGTTTATAGTCGACGAAAATCTTCCACTTCTCGCTCCATTGATATTCGACGCCAGCCTGAATCACGGCTCCAGAGTTACCGTGAACTTTCAGATGCGAAACTGCGCCATCGTAATTTTTCAGAATGAAGGCATGCGCTACTCCGCCACCAGCGTATGGGCGTAGGCTGCGCCATTGCAGGAAGTGATAAATACCGGTGAGAAATATCGGACCGTACCGCACGGCTCCTAGACTCCCCAGTGCTTCGACTGTACCTCCGCCATTGACGGCAGTGCGAGGCGGTATCCCCCCCATAACCATAATTGAAAAGTTTTGCGTAACCTCATAACCTACATCGAACATGACTGTGACGTTGTTGCGAGCATGTGCTGTTGCGCCTGGAATGGAGGCTCCATTGATCTCGATGTTGGCGCTTGAGTGGTACGGAACCCAGAGAGGACCGACTCTCGCAAACCAACGAGTTTCGCTATTTGGAGCAGGGACAGCTATTGTCATATTGCTAGGCGTTTCGGGGCCGGATGCCTTCGCGTCCTGTAAGCTGGTCAGCGTTAACGACAATAGCATAATCTGCCAATACCCCATGGCACCAGTCAGCATCTTGCTAATCCTCCGATATTCGAATTTCTAGAGAAGTGCGATTTCGCTTCGGATGCGACGCCGATTGTCGGCGGTTATCTTCTAATGGAGCTTCACCGGCGGAACGGCTGTTCGTCGGAGGGCGTCGGAAAGCGTTAGAGTCAATGTCCTGCGCCAGCCCAATAGCGTGGCGCGGTGCATTATCTGAAGAAATACATATCCAAACTTTGCAAACATGCCGTTGAACGTCCAGGCTCGGCGCTTCCGAAGTGGGATTTCTCCGGTTGTAGATTTTGTACCGAGAGATACCAGTGAGCCGCGATCTTGGTATTGAAATACCTCTGAAGGTGCGACGCCTGGTTTAAGTGAAAGTGCTTTGAGCAAATAGACTGCTTGTTGATGCGCGACTTGAGCTGTTGTTGGGAGTGGATGGTTGGTTGCGGGGTCAATCACAGAGGCGCAGTCACCCAATGCATAGATATTGTCTTCGCCCACGCAACGCAAAAATGAATCACAGACAATGCGACGAGAACGATCCAGAGTGAGATTGAGGTCGGTCGTAAATGGATGTCCAATGACTCCAGAGGCCCAAACCTTCAAATCGCAAGGTACGGTGTTGCCATCTTTGAGCTCAAATCCGTCGGGTGTTACTTGTGCCACTCCTGCGTTAAGTCGAAGCGTAACGCCAAGTTGCTGCAAGGCGCGCGCGGCGAAATCAGACATTGCCGGCGAGCTGTTGGCAAGAACCCGTGGTGCCATATCAATCAGAGTGATCTCGAGCTTGTCGGCGGGCATCAAGCCGCCTGAGCTGTGTGCTGCCCTGATTGAATGACAAAGCTCCGCTGCCAACTCGACTCCTGTCGCACCAGCGCCAACGATGCCGATCCGTAAACGGTCTGTGGTTCCTTGCGAGACGAGTACAGCAGCCTCCAGCAATTGTTTCTGGAATGCAAAAGCTCGCTCGCTGTCATCGAGCAAAAGACAGTGCTCGCGCACGCCTGGTGTTCCAAAGTCATTTACTTGTGATCCAAAGGCGAGAACAAGAGTGTCGTATTGCAGCACTCGCTCATTCAGAAGTGTATTACCCTGCGCTGTCGTGACTCGCCCGAGTGAAATGGTTCGTGCTTTCGCGTCAAGGCTGATTAGTGATCCGAGGCGAAATCGGAAGTTATTCCCTCGGGCGAGTGCTAGATAGGGAATTGCATCACTGTCGCTGCGTAAACCGGCCGCGACCTCATGGAGTCGCGGTTTCCATAAATGCCGCGTAGCGCAATCCACCAATGAGACCTGCAGGTCTAGGCGATGTGAGCGGCGCCCCAGCATTGCGGCAAGTTCGGATCCGCCAGCTCCCCCTCCAACGATTAAAACTCTTTGTCCCACTTGTCCCACCTTGAGCACCTCCAATGAACAGTTGAATATAGCAACATGGATGACTCACAAAAGTTAAGTGGCTAGAACTTTTATCAAGTTGGAGCCGAGTAACGAAGTTACAGGCATAAAGCCGTCGGATCATTTCTTTGCAATCGATCGCGCATCATTATTCTGATGATGGATCGACCTTGATCGTAGGGCAGCCAGTTGGCGTTGGCGATTGTGGAAAGGCACAAAATATATTGTATTTAAATACAATTACTGAGCCTGTGCAGGCTGGCTATATTCAAACAACACTTAACTGCAGATGGGGGAGGGGATATGCGAAAGTCCGAGAGTCCCTTTTCGGGACTGATACTTATCCGTCTGCTCAGTTTCATCTTGGTCATGGGGCTGTTAAGTGCATGTAGCGGCGGTTTGCTTGATCCGAAAGGGCCAATTGGTGACGCGCAACGCAGTATCCTGCTCAACTCGTTCGTTATAATGCTATTCGTTGTTGTGCCGGTGATTGTACTCACGCTAGCGTTCGCATGGTGGTTCCGAGCCTCTAATTCACGTGCGAAATACAGCCCTGAATGGGTCTACTCCGGTCGCATTGAATTCATTGTTTGGGCCATTCCCGCATTAGTAGTCATGTTTCTCGGTGGTATTGCTTGGGTAGGCTCACATGACCTGGATCCGTGGGTGCCAATTGAGTCGGACAAACAAACAGTTGAAGTGCAGGTGATCTCACTCGACTGGAAATGGCTGTTCATATACCCCAACGAAGGTGTCGCTAGTGTCAATGAGTTAATTGTGCCGGCGGCTAGGCCAGTGCATTTCAGTCTGACATCCGCGACAGTAATGAATAGTTTCTTCGTGCCTCAACTTGGCAGTCAGATATACACGATGGCTGGGATGGAGTCGCAACTTTACCTACAGGCACATGAGCCCGGTGAATTCGACGGTCTGTCTGCACAGTTTAGTGGGGAAGGCTTTCCTGACATGCATTTCAAAATGCGTGCAGTCAGTGAGTACGATTACGTCACTTGGCTGCGCAACATACAAGCATCGGGCGAGAGGCTTGATACGACTGCGTATTGGGCTCTACATGAGCCAGGCGTGGAGAGGCAGCCACGATTCTACGGTGCGGTCGAGCCTGGACTGTTCCACTCCGTAATGATGCAGTCGCACACGCTGCCGAAGCCGAAGGACGGTGCTGTATCACCCGTGGGCACCCATTCGCACTGAAAGACGCAGGAGAGCCAACAATATGCAGGGTAAGCTGACCTGGGATGCGATTCCTACTAACGAGCCGATCGCGCTGGTAACAGTGATCGTCGTGCTGTTGGTGTTAGGCTCCGTGCTCACGTGGATTACGATCAAGGGCTACTGGTCGTACTTGTGGAAGGAGTGGATTACCAGCGTCGATCACAAGCGCGTCGGCGTCATGTACTTCCTGCTCGGTTTCGTCATGCTGCTGCGCGGCTTTGCTGACGCGATCATGATGCGTACTCACCAAGCCATGGCGCTCGGTGGTGCGAATGCTGGCTATCTTGTGCCCGATCACTTCAATCAGATTTTCTCGGCGCACGGCACAATCATGATTTTTTTTACTGCGATGCCGTTCACAGTCGGGCTGATGAACTTCGTCGTGCCGCTACAGATCGGCGCGCGTGATGTGGCGTATCCAACACTGAATTCGGTCAGTTTCTGGATCACTGCCGCCGGCGTAGCGCTTGTCAATCTATCGCTTGGTGTGGGTGTGTATTCGCGCGCGGGCTGGCTGGTTTATCCACCGCTCTCGGGATTGGAGTTCTCTCCGGACGTTGGCGTTGATTATCACCTATGGGCGCTCCAGATTGCCGGTATTGGCACGTTAATGTCCGGTATCAACTTGGTGGCGACAATATTCAAAATGCGTGCTCCGGGTATGACCCTCACACGCATGCCAATCTTCTGCTGGACTGCGCTTGCTTCGAACTTGCTGATCGTCGCCGCGTTCCCGATTCTGACTGCAACATTCACGATGCTGCTGCTTGATCGTTACCTTGGCTTTCACTTCTTCACCAATGATGCCGGCGGCAACGCGATGATGTACATCAACTTGATCTGGGCTTGGGGGCATCCGGAGGTATATATCCTGATCCTGCCAGCATTCGGCGTCTTCTCTGAAGTGATTGCCACCTTCTCAGGTAAGCCCCTATTCGGCTACCGCTCGATGATAGTGGCCACGATGGTGATCTGCGTACTGTCCTTCATGGTTTGGCTCCACCACTTCTTCACGATGGGCGGAGGAGCTAACGTCAACGCGTTCTTCGGCATTATGACAATGGTTATCTCAGTGCCGACCGGCGTAAAGGTGTTCAACTGGCTGTTCACTATGTACGGTGGCCGAGTGCGCTTCAACACGCCGGTATTGTGGACAATTGGCTTTATGATTACCTTCGTGATCGGAGGTATGACTGGAGTGATGTTGGCAATTCCGCCGAACGATTTCGTTCTGCACAACAGCTTGTTTCTAATAGCGCATTTCCATCAGGTCATCATCGGCGGCGTTGTATTTGGCGCTCTGGCCGGATACATGTATTGGTTTCCAAAGGCGTTCGGATTCAAGCTGCATGAGGGGTGGGGAAAGGCCTCATTCTGGCTCTGGTGTGTCGGCTTCTACTTCGCCTTTATGCCCCTCTATGTGCTTGGCTTCATGGGTATGACGCGGCGCATGCAGCACTACGACAACCCAGATTGGCAGCCTTGGCTAGTCGTAGCAATGTTCGGTGCGGTGCTGATCTTCTTCGGCATTATCTGTCTGATTGCACAATTGATCGTGAGTATCCGCCGTCGCGAGGAGTTGCTCGATACGAGTGGCGATCCATGGGATGGGCGTTCACTCGAATGGGCCACGACTTCGCCACCGCCGGCCTTCAATTTCCCCTTGCTGCCCGACGTGCGCGGCGAGGAGGCGTACTGGGGCGTCAAGCAAGCTGCGATCAAGGCCAGCCAGCTCGAAGAAGAACCGAAGTACGAACCGATTCACATGCCACGTAACAGTCCAACCGGATTCTTCACAGCATTCTTCGCTGTCGTATTTGGTTTCGCAATGATCTGGCACATCTGGTGGTTGGCAATCGTTGCCTTGGTCGGCGCATTCGCGGCCTTCGTTGTGTTCGCTTGGCGCGATGAAAATGAGTATGAAATCCCCGCAACTGACGTCGCCGCTTACGACGCTCGGCGCCGCGCGGTGCGCCAGGATATTCTCGACTCGGAGATCAAGGCATGAGCGTCGCAGTAACAATGCACGATCCGCACAGGCTTGGTGCCCATCATGGTGCCGATGGGCCGGCCCCCAAACGTATCGTCGTCGGTTATGGTTTTTGGGTCTTCCTGCTGTCCGACTTCATCATGTTTGCGGGCTTCTTTGCAGCGTACGCTGTACTCAAGGACTCGATAGCAGACGGGCCAAGTAGCCGCGAACTATTCGACGTCAATAACGTTGCAGTCGAAACGGTATGTTTGCTGCTGTCGAGCTTCACCTGTGGCATGGCTGCACTTGCCGTCTCAGCGCGCAATAGGATCTGGACACAGCTCTGGCTACTAGCAACCGGCCTACTTGGCCTGGCGTTCTTCATTCTTGAGATGCGTGAGTTCCATGGGTTAATTCAAGCTGGTAATGGTCCACAGCGTAGCGCTTTCCTAACGGCGTTCTTCACTCTAGTTGGTTGCCACGGTGTACACATCATAGTGGGGGGACTCTGGTTAGGAACAATGATGGCGCAGTTCTGGGTTAAGGGCTTCAATGAGACGTTGATTAGGCGTTTTATGTGCTTCAGCCTGTTCTGGCACGCGCTCGACATCATCTGGGTGGCCATCTTCACTATCGTTTATTTAATGGGAGTGACCGAATGAGCGCCAAAAACAACAACCAAGGACCGGGACAGCTCGCACCTGGTGATGAGGCGATGGAAGACAGCGGCATTTCCGCAGGTGTGCGGAGCTACTTGATCGGTCTCGGCATTTCCTTACTGCTGACAGCTGCCTCGTTCCTCATCATCCACGATACGTTTCTGTGGAAGCCGGGCATCCCGGTTGCACTTGGTGTGCTTGCCGTCGCGCAAATGGGCATTCACTTAGTGTTCTTCCTGCACCTTAACACTGGGCCGGACAACACAAACAACATCCTTGCTCTGGCGTTCGGCGTGCTTATCGTCGCAATCGTCATAGTCGGATCGCTTTGGATCATGTCGCACCTTAACCACAACATGATGCCGACCGAGCGAGTGCTAGACCTTCATCAACAACGATGATGAACAACTCACTAAAATCGCCTACTAGTGGACTGTTTGTTTAATTCATTTATCTATTTAAATCGGTTGGCTGCCTATTTATGGGGGACTTAGATTAACGAACTACCCGTACAGGCCACTAGAGCTGATTGGAGATTCTACCGCTACCGTAATTGTACAAGAGCTTCTGATAGAACCATTCGGCAACCCATCGGGGAAAGCTATTTCGAAATGATTTGGCGAACCGATTTGAGTCTGGTTAGACACAACGTCCTTCTCCCTGAGGGCTTACAAGGAGATACAAACATGTCTTTTGCACAATCCGTTAAACGCATTGCTATTGTGGGCACAGGTGTCATTGGCTCAAGTTGGGCGGCACTTTATCTAGCGCGCGGATTCGAGGTGATTGCCGTCGACCCTGCTCCCAAAGCGGAAGATGCGCTGCGCGAGTACATCGAAAGGGAATGGCCCATACTTCAAAAGATCGGCCTGTCCCCTGGTGCCAGTCGCGAACAACTTACGTTCACCACCGATCTAAAACAAGCGCTCGACGGAGTCGATTTCGTTCAGGAAAACGGTCCCGAGCGGCCTGATTTCAAGGCTAAGTTTTTTGCCCAGATCGACGCGTATGCGCCGAAAACTGCGATCCTTGCGTCTAGCTCCTCGGGGCTAACTATGGACGTGATCCAGGCTGAATGTGCCAATCCGGAGCGCTGCGTGATTGGCCATCCGTTCAACCCACCGCACGTCATTCCGTTGGTAGAAGTTGTTGGTGGCTCGAAAACATCTGAGCAGACGATCGAGAATGCGATGCAGTTCTACAATTCGATCGGAAAAAAGGCGATCCGGCTGCATAAGGCTCTTCCGGGGCACGTCGCCAATCGACTGCAAGCGGCGCTCTACAAGGAAATGCTCTACCTGGTTCAAGAAGGTGTTCTCAGCGTCGAGGACTGCGATGCAGCTGTCAGCTTCGGCCCGGGCGTGCGCTGGGGCTGCATGGGGCAGAGCCTGCAATGGCATCTGGGTGGTGGCACTGGCGGCATCCAACACTTCATGGAGCACCTGATGGATCCGCTGGCCGGGCTGATGAAGACGCTGGGCTGCCCGAATGTGGATGATGCTCTCAAGCAAACCATTATCGCCGGTGTGCTGAAGGAGGCTAATGGACGATCCGTCTCTGCGCTGACCGACGACGAGAACAGTGTAATGGTCAGTCTGCTGGCGCTACGCAAGGAACATGGGCTCACCTGATTTAAAAGGATGCATCAGGACAACATAAATTCATGCTGGGCTGACCACGGCGAGCGGTGCGTGACTATGCAGCCGATCGACAATGCCCGATGGGTTCGGCCGGAGTCAGGAAGTTTGAGCTGGAGATACGGGTTGCATATCTGATGGAGACAATCGAGCCTTCGCTGGAAATGAAGTTTGGCAGGGTATTCATCACTGATCTCGCCGATTTTTACAGCACGAACTTCGCTGACTCCAGCCAGAAGTCCCTACTCGCTAGGTAATCCGTTTCGCGTATTTGTAGATTCCGACTAGCTAAAGGCGAGTCAATAGCTGCGACGTTGTATGCGAGGCGACGTTGCAATCCATCCGTCGAATGAAGGAATTCGTGATGAACACCTCTTCCCCCGTACCCCCATCTGTGGACCGGCTCTCCGAAATACTGCGGACGAAACTGGCTCACCCCGCGACGGACCCGACGTTCGACCTGCACCGTGGTGTCAACGAGGTGCTCGCTGACGTCGGTATGAGCGTGGCCGATCTAGGCGGACAGCTCAGCTTCTACGGTGCAGATCCGATCCTACCGAGCCCGATCCGCTTTGGTACCATGGCGGCGATCGGCTTGGCAGCAAAGACTGTCGCTGCTGCTGCTCTGTTCAAGGAGCGGACTGGGATTGAGCAGGACGTTCATGTCGATGTGCGGCAGGCGTTGCGCCGCTTCTGCGGTTTCTTCGAGGGCAAGTGGGAGTTAATCAATGGCCGATCGCCGGCGATGGGCGCCGACGAATACAACCCGTTTATGAAGTTGCCGCTGTTCCATGAGACCCGTGACGGCCGTCACGTATTGCCATTGAATTTCTATCCGTCTCTACGCCACCGTGCGCTAAGTTTCTTGCGCTGCAGTGACAACACCGAGTCGGTTCGTAATGCTGTGCTGCAATGGAATGCGTTGGAATTGGAGAATGCCGCAGCCGAGCAAGGAATTGTGCTCGGCATGGTTCGCACCAACGAAGAATTCCTTCGCGAGCGGCAGTACACCGAGGTGCTGTCGAAGCTGCCATTGATCAAGATCGAGAAGATCGGAGAATCAGAGCCGATGCCGTTTGCCAGCGGTGCCAAAAAGCCGCTTGATGGCATTCGCGCGATGGGGCTCGGACACGTTATTGCCGGCGCTGCAATCGGGCGTGACCTTGCTTTGTACGGCGCTGACGTACTGAACATATGGCGTCCGAACGATACCGAGATCGAGAGCTTCTTCTGGACTACCCAGGTCGGAATGCGTTCGACGGTGCTAGGCAACGCGCCGGAGGATCGTCGGCAGTTCGATGCGCTGCTCAGCAGCGCCGATGTATTCTACGCCAACAAACGTCCTGGGTTCCTCCGCGATCATGGAATGGACGCGGAAACGTTGGCCGCCGCGCGTCCTGGCTTGGTGCATGCCACTGTGGTGCTGCACGGCGAGCACGGTCCATGGTCGAACCGTCCGGGATTCGACGAAATCGGCGCCGCCGTTACTGGCCTGTTCGCGCTCGAAGGTTCACTCACTCAACCGAAACAACCGCCGATTGTGCCGATCTGCGACTATGTTGTCGGCTGGTTAGGTACTGTCGGTGTGCTTGCTGCTCTGCGTCGTCGTGCACAAGAAGGCGGTAGTTACCGAGTGGTTGTGTCGCTAACGCGCACTGTACTTTGGCAACTGGCTTTAGGGGTGTTCGATAAGCGTTACGCCAGCACGACGGCCGGTTCCACCGACAAGCACACTTATGTTGCGCCGGACACCTTCGTCGCAGACACGCCGCTCGGTACCTACCAAGGCATGACCGATCAAGTTGTGTTGTCCAAGACGCCGTGGCATTTCGACCGGACAGTGCTGGTGCCGCGTGGTTCGTCCAAGCCGGAATGGCTGGCGAGGTGAGGCATCAAACCACGCTCTCCGAACTGTGGGGCCAAAGCGCTGCACGCTGTACCGGCACTCTGTTGTTAAACCATGCGCGCGCATTAGGCCTGGAGACATTGCTGCTCACCGTACTACCTTTTAATTGGATAAATCGCCCGTTGTATTTGGTTGTTAAACAAACCAAATCGCCAGCAATATCACCTACGATCATCGTAGTTTCGTTAATCATTGCGTTGTGAGGTTTCCCATGAGCGATATGAACGATTCGGCGGGAACTCTGTTGTATATTTTGCAGGCCCATCCTGCCACTATCATTGCTCTCGATGTTGATACCGGTGATGTGTCGACTGTGCTTTCTATTCCCCACGGCACTCCAGACGGGATTCAGGTCGATCTAGCTGGTAATGCTATTTATTGGACCAGTATGGGCAAGATGCCGGAAAGCGGAGAAGCTTTTCTAGACGCCGATGGCACAATCGAGTGCTGCAATTTAAAGGGACAAGATCACCACGTGCTCGTTGGCGGGGGGAATATTGTGACCCCAAAGCAAATACAACTCGATCCGAATAGTGGGCTGCTTTATTGGTGTGATCGAGAAGGGATGGCCATATTCAGTTGCAGAGTAGATGGGAGTGCTCTGACTATGCTTTACCAGACTGGGGCATGGCCAGCCGATTGCGAGGAAGTTCTTCGCCATTGTGTCGGTATAGCTCTCGACATAACGAATCGACACATCTACTGGACTCAGAAAGGGCCGCCAGATGGCGGAAAAGGACGCATATTCCGAATGGGATTGGACACCCCAGTTGGCTCAACCCCGGGTTCTCGTCAAGATGTAGAGCTACTGATTGATCTCCTTCCAGAACCGATTGATTTGGAAATCGACCATGAACGCCATCAGATCTACTGGACTGATCGTGGTTTGTCGGAAGATGGAGGTAACAGTTTGAATCGGGCTGACATTGCGAACGGAAAATTAATCAATCATAAGGTGTTGGCGACTGGCCTTAAGGAAGCTATTGGCCTTGCGCTTGACTCGAGGCGGAGACGCGCGTTCGTTAGCGATCTAAGCGGCGCAATCCGGACTGTTTCGATGGATGGTGGGACATTTGCCACAGTTTATTCGTGTCCCGGTCCCGCTACAGGAATAGCTTTCGCATACCCGTTAAGTAGATGAGCTAGTGATCGGACATCTAGCTTGAAGCGGCAGCATTCAGCCGCTTCAAGCGGGGCCAGAGTCCGTCTATCATGGATTGGGCATCTCTCACTGTTCTCGCATGGATTTTCCCCTATGGGTTCCTAGTGAACGGTCGAATGCCTGCAGGACTTGCGTTGCGTCTTTGCCCTGTCCGATGAGAATCGGATAGATTTGCCGCCCATCCAAAAAACCGGAAAAGTACCTCGTCCCCTTCGCAGAAAGGCGCGTTGCTCTTAGGGGGGAATCTGCGATGGGCATCAGCAGGACGCTGGCCTTGTCGGCAGCATGTAGTGGTCTAATGAAACCGGACACCCATTTAGGCGAGAATGCTCGCCAGATAGAGGTGTCTGATGACCAAGCAACGTCGTTCCTTTTCCGCTGAATTCAAACGCGAGGCCGCAGGCCTCGTGCTCGATCAGGGCTATAGCCATATCGAAGCCTGCCGGTCGCTCGGGGTGGTCGAGTCTGCGTTGCGCCGCTGGGTTAACCCACTCCAGCAGGAGCGCACTGGCGTGACCCCGCAGAGCAAGGCGCTGACGCCTGAGCAGCAGAAAATCCAGGAACTGGAAACTCGAATCGCTCGCCTTGAGCGGGAGAAATCCATTTTAAAAAACCGCCTCCCCGGCGTTCCGCGGCCCATTGGACTAGAAACACTACGTTCTACACTGATCCCACTGGACAGTGGTCGCTGGCTTTTTGGAGGCTAAGTCCCCGTCAAAAAACTTGACCCAGGGGAAGCTGCGGACCCGTTAGTGGTGGCATATTCCGTGACCCCGTTTAGGAAGGTGATTTGATCCGAGTCCCCGTCCAGTTCAACTTGACTGGAGGTGCTCATGAAAAAGCACGATCTAAAGCAGCGTGGGTTACCGGTTATTCATGATCACGCAGCCGGCATTGATATTGGCTCACGCTTTCATGTGGTGGCCGTTCCTGCAGAACTTGCCAAAGAGTCTGTTCAAACTTTCCAGGCTTTCACTTCCGACTTGGAGCGCCTGGCCAACTGGCTGGTCAATCTCGATATAACGACGGTCGCGATGGAATCGACAGGCGTTTACTGGATTCCGGTTTACGAAATATTGGAAGCACATGGCCTTCAGGTCGTGCTGGCCAATGCCCGAGAGGCCCGCGCCGTACCAGGGCGCAAAACCGACGTGAATGACGCGCAGTGGATACAACGATTGCATGCCTGTGGGTTGCTACGGGCCAGCTTTCACCCTGATCGCGAAATCTCGGCTTTGCGCAGCTATCTGCGGCTACGGGAGCGTCATCTCGACTATGCCGCGGCGCATATTCAGCACATGCAAAAAGCGCTGACGCATATGAATCTGCAACTGCACCATGTCGTGACGGATATTACCGGGGTAACCGGTATGCGAATAATCCGTGCCATCGTGGCGGGTGAGCGGAGCCCCTCGGTATTGGCAGCCATGAGCGACACCCGTTGCAAAGCCGGTATCGAAGTCATTCAAGCCTCTTTGGTCGGCAACTATCAGCCAGAGCACGTTTTTGCTCTGACGCAGGCGCTGTCCATGTATGACGCGTATCAGGCGCAGCTGGAGGTTTGCGACCAGCAGATTGCACAGACGCTGATCACGCTCTCGCAAGAAAAGACATCGCCAACTGAGCCGCTACCAAAACCACGGCATCGTACCCGGCAACCCAACGCGCTCAACTTTGATGTCCGTACCTTGCTCTATCAATTGGTCGGCGTCGATCTGACCCAGATCCACGGCATTGGCCCCTACCTGGCCTTGCGTTTGGTTGCCGAGTGCGGCACGGATCTGAGTCGATGGCGTACCTGTCATCATTTCACTTCTTGGCTCACTCTCGCGCCCGGCTGCCGTATCAGCGGCGGCAAGGTCCTTTCGGCCCATACCCGTAAGACCAAAAATCGGGTGACCGCCCACCTGCGGTTAGCTGCGGTAACGGTCGGAAGAACGAACACGGCATTGGGTGCATTCTATCGACGCCTTGCGGCTCGAATCGGAAAAGCCAAGGCTGTCACGGCTACTGCTCGGAAGATCGCCATCCTGTTCTACAACGCCATGCGCTTCGGGATGAACTATCAAGATCCAGGGGCCGATCACTACGAGCAAAAATATCGGGAGCGAGTGGTGAAAGGCTTGTACCGACGCGCGGCTGAGCTTGGCTTCACGCTGCAACCGGCGGAAGGTGTTTCTTAGGAAGGCTACCGCGCTCTTGATGTCGGAAGAGCACGAGCGCACACGCTGATTGATCCGTTAAGCGCCCATGAGCCGGTCGACTGGCTTTGCGCGGTCTTTGACATCACTCGCTCGTGTTACTACGCCCACCGCCTCAGGCGCCGAACTCCAGACGTTGAGCGACTTCGGTTACGCAGTCGGGTCAACGAACTGTTTACGCAAAGTCGAAGCGCCGCCGGTATCCGTTACGTCTGTTTCTGATTGAGCGAACGATAAAGCTGATAGTTGATGGTCAGGAACGGTTGCACTCTGGATAGCGTCCCCACATGCATACGTACTCCCAGAGCAGCTTTCGCTCGAGATGCTTTATGTAGGCTGTCGTGTAAGGATCTCCCATATCCACCGGACATGCGGATACCCAGAGGTGCTCAATAGGGGTGCTTTCCAGCAACGTCAGCCGAAAGGTGTTGCCGCCTGAGTGACCTGGTCGTTCGTCAAACGCGGACGTATTGAACTGCCGGAGTCGGTCTGCGAGCGTCTGGCCTGTAGTTTCACCAACGTAGATGATGAAATCATTGTTTATACGATGGTTGTCTGGCTTGCGCCTGCTCCGAGCAATGAAGTAGACACCTGGAAAATTCTTCCCTGGTAGTTCACTCCGCTTCGACCATGGTTGCCACTCACAAAAACCTACTTCGCCCTGCATAGTGCTTGACCCACCTTCGACTTTCCTTTGAATGAGCCAAGGAAATTATCCTTTTTCTCTTTGTCCTCACAACTACACGCTGCCGTCTTCTCGGGGTCAGTTGCGACCGACAAGCATTGCTGCCAAATGGACGTCACAAGCTTACATCGTAGGCATCTATGGCCTCATAGCTGTATCAAATTTGTGGATGCGAGCGGAGCATGCCACGTCGCATGGAGGGCCTCGAGAACTCCAAGGTTACTTCCAGGTTATCCACCATCGATGCAACAAGTGTTGCTATCGCAGGGCTTTGTCTCAGTGCTCGACGAGCCCATTGCATTGCCCGTAAGGCGTCGAGTCCTTTGGCACTCTGTGCCACCTGTTTTCTCATTTTGCAAACCCTTACGCTGTCTGGACAGACAAGGAGAATTGCTATGTCCCCATTAGCCGCTGCCCTCATGAATTCCAGGATCGAACATTCGATGTCCAGATTCAGAGCCGCAGAGTGTGCTGGCGTGAGCGAACGAACCTGGAGATCTTACGAACAGGGTCAACGCAAACCGCGCAGAAGTGTGGTACGAAATTTTTATGATCGATCGGGGATTCCAATGTCCCCGGACACTTCCAAGCTGCTTAGGTCTACGCAGACAGCCCGTGTGCTGAGCATCACATCCCTCAAGGGAGGGGTTGGTAAGTCGCCCATCACCGTTGATGTAGCTGCATGCTTGGTGGAACGAGGAAGCAACGTAGCGGTAATCACCCACGACTGTTGCTTTGAGGATGGCGTTTCAAATGGGGCGCAGCCCAAGGCAGGATCGTTGGTGGCGGGCGTCGACTTCTTTGGTTATGCAGACGTATTTTTTTGCCTAGCCGAAAAAGAAAGTTTCGCCAAGCGATTGCGACACATCGTGGATCATGGATCTTCCATGGATCGTAGTGGACTTGAGTTTGAAACGGGTGGAACGCTGGGGTCGATGGTCGAGAGGATCGGATCTTCAAGGATGTTCAAAGACATCAAGGCAAATTACGACTATGTCCTGCTTGACCTCAATCTGAAGGTTGATCTGATCCGCACGCATTCAGACCTAGTTGCAATCATCATCGACAGCGCCTGTCCTCAATCAGTAGATAGCGCCCAGCGATTGAATTTGCGATTGCTCGAAAGCAAAGGAGGGCGCCGCACGCCGAGATGCTTCGGGTTGGTCACGCGCAATGATGTGGGGGGCAGAAGCCGAGAGTTGGAAGAGTATTGTGGGGGCTTGGAGATCTCGCCCGAACAGGTCGAAGGGTTGGAGGCAGAGAGGTTCGTCTCCAGCAAATTTAGGGAGCGTATTCTAAGCGATATCAAGTCCTTGCCCTTGACTCGTCTACTGACCCACTTGACCAATGCTCATGAGATCGTGATCGACAAATACAACAATGATCAGCCATTTATGGAAGGGTTTTCGTACTTTGACTCCATCCTAGATATTTCCCCCGACTCGCATGCGGCGGACGAGATACGTCGGTTGGCTACAGAGCTCGTTGATTTCCGGTTATAGGCAGGCATGTTCCTGGAGGTCGTCACCTGAAGTCTTGTGGAGCTGTTACCCGTTGCCGGTATACCAATTTTCTTTATCCTATTTGGAAATGTAGGTTCGGAAAAATCAATCCGGCAAAGCGTGCTGGTAAGCCTGCTTCCACGGTGCGGGATCGAGGAGTCTTGCTGACCACCATCCCCGCGTCGATCAAGCGGCTCAATTCCTCTGTCGCTAGCCGATCCTTCAAGCCCGTGAAAACCTTGAACTCCGCGCGCGGCATTGCTCCTTGGGTGAGAAGGGCCAGTACCGCAGCAGCACTGGTGGGCCTGATGCCGGCACGATGAAGGTGGGCATCCGTTGCGAACACATGGGCAACCTGCTCTCGCAACCTGGCCGGATTTAGTGACGACGTCATGTACTCGACTTGGTCATGGCAGACATCGAGCATGAATTCAATGAAGTTGAAGTAGTGGCGCTGGGAGAGCTGGCCACGGCCGTCATAATCATTTTCACGCGGGCGATCAGCCAAGGCCAAAAAGCGGTAATAGTCATCCTGACGCCGAGCTAGGCCGCGAGACAGTGACCACAGGAACGGTTTCAGCCCAAGGTGAACAAGCTGCAGATGGGTGAGCATCCTGACCACGCGACCATTGCCATCAAGAAATGGGTGAACGAGTACTACCCGATGATGACCCGCCAAGACTGCGATTAGCTGGCGTCGCGGGTCCTTGATCCGCCCGTAATGCAACTGCAAGTGCTGAAGCATGGGCAGCACGGCTGCGGCGGCCGGAGCGACATGCGCTCCAACCTGAACCTGCTCATTCTCTTCGCTCCGCAGTTTACCTGGTACCATCACACGGCCATCACCCAAGCTCAGTGCTTCCGTCGACGCATCCCTGAACAGTCGGCGATGGATGTTGGAGATCAATGTCGCATCGAACATGGCAGAGAAGTCAGTCGTAGGCCGCGCGCGAAGCAGCCGCTCCATTACCTCCTGCTGTGTCATATGATGCACGGCGAGTTCTTTGAGTACCTTCCTTTCTCGTTTCGGTGTCGTACGAGCAGCCTGGAGGTCGGCAATCTCAGTTCGGTGCCCCTCGATCAGATTCGAGTAGTAAGTATTGGTGATGCGCAATAGGCTCGCCAACTGCTTTGATGTTTCATCAGCTAGCCGTCCAGCAAGGAATTCCGTCTTGCGTGGCAGTTGGTCCGCCGCCTGAATGATCGAGTCGGGTAGGCTTTCTGCGAGTACTGGATCAAGGTACGTTTTCGACGTAATCATCGTTGTACTCCAGTGTGCCTATTCGCTCATTTCTGCGGAAATTTCTTCGGAGAATATAGTAGTCATTACGCCAGCATATGCTAGGTATAATGATACTATACGATAGAAACCCTTTAGGGTTTTTGCGGATTTTTTTGCGGAAACTCTGCGCTCAATAAATTTTGACGCTTCCTCAAAGTGTTACCTATACGACGGGGATGGTGTGCTTTTACCAGTCAGTATTCGACGTTGACTGCAGCAGAGGTTCAGGGACGTGCTTTCTGTCACCCTTCGGCCACTGGTGGTTCTTGTTTTGAACTGCGCTGGCCGAGCGAACCAGTGTTACCAGCCTATCGGACTTAAGACGCACAACTAATTGCCCACGTCTTTGCTTATCCATCCGCAAGATAGTCATCGCGAGCCCATGAATTAGCTAACCTAGTTCAAGGGCTGGGGGTGATCAAATCTCGAATCTCCGAAGAACATTCGGACTGGGCTCTAAAGCAGTGGTTTCAGGCTGAAAAACTTAGCATTGCCCCTATTCGTACAGAGTTGTTCATATCCACTTTTGAGTTTCTAGTTGTTCATTGTTCTATCGCTGCAGTGACTAACGATGCCATACCATGACCAATTGGGTGTCATCCGGGGTCGACGCGTCCGAGAAGCCAGCATATTCCGCAGCTTTGCGAGAAGCGATATTGGACTTACGCATGTGAGCATAGATAACGTCATGCTGACTTTCTGTGCAGCAAAGCCGATAAGCGGCACGACCAATCTGCCTACCCTGACTGGGCCTGTTCAGGAAAACGTGAAACGAAGCGTGGCGTCCGCGAACCGGATCCTCGACCATGTTGATGTAGGCAGTCCCTGCACGTTTACCTTCGGCGAGAATGATCCACGCTTCACCTCCTGGGCTACCACCGCGCTCGCGTGTGCCTGACGTACGAACAAATTCGACATTCTCAAGCGCCACTGGGCCGAGTTTCGATTTGGCTGTTACAGCGGGCGGTTTTGGGGTTTTACGAGCTGTTTCCCGTTTGGGTTCCTTCACTGGTCGCGCCATTGCACCTCTCCTAGGCCGGCCAGTAGGCGATCGCAGCTTTCTGCCCAGAACTCAGCCGGGAAGAATCCAGGTGAGAAGGCGATAACGATGTCCGCGAGACAATCAACCAGATCATGCCGGTGTAGCGCTTGTGTCAGATCATCAATTTGCGCCAGAACGCTGTGTAGCGGGCTGTTCAAAGGGCCTGGATGTTCAATGTGATCGCTGTCACCGTCATAGCGGTTGCAGAAGTAATCCATGTCGATATGGAGGAGGATTGCTGCATTACTGTGCTCCACCCCCTCAAGCCAGGCTTCAAGATCATTGGTGAATCGGTACCGGCCTCTACCTGCGCCTCCCTCATCAGGCTCAAGAGACACCGCAGGACGTGATGCTGATGGATCAAGCAGTGAATCAGCTACCACCTCCAGTTTGACCAACGAATCGATCGTTCGGGTGCATTTTGGCCCTTGGCAGAGATGGCGAACATCGGTGTTGGGATAGCAATGCAGAAACGGGGTTAGAAAACTGCCCATGCCGAATGCGCCGCTGTGGATCGCACTGGTTACCGTTTCTGGCTGCGACAGATCAACGACTCTGTTTTGAATCGGGTCGATCCAGCCGTCCGAATGCATGAAGATTCGAGGAGCGCCCAGATCCTTGTGGTCATCCACGTGAAGCACGGTGATGTCCTGGGGCTTCGACTGCTTGGACAGCCATTCACTCCAGCTCTCCAGCGTCCACGTGTCATTGAGCGATAGTAGTAGCCTGCCCCTGCGTCTGCGAGCTCCGGCCATGTCCTGGCAACTGAGATGGCCCCCCCACCAAGCCAGACCCTCTTCAAGCCGAGGGTCGACGTACCGGTAGGGGTCATTTGACCATTGCAGGTTCAGCGTCCATTGAGCCCCGTCATCGGTAGCGACCGCGTCCTTGTCGCAGAAGTAATCGCGAAGTTGCGCATGCCGCACTTGTGGGTCAGTTGAGAGCCTGGACAGCGGGACAGCTAATGTTGGGCTCATGCTGCTGATCATCCTCTGTGGCTGCGCTTTTCAGAACATCTACCAAGCTTCGTCCCATCTCGGTCAGGGGACAGTCCTGAAGCGTGACAAAAGCCTGACTGAGATGCAGATCGGTATCTGCAAGCTGGTTCACCGCCCGAGAGTTCAACTCGGCCGGCCCATGGTCACGCACGTAGAGCCAAAAACGTCTGAGCTCTACGAAAACAAACACAGCGTGCAGCAAGCCGGAGGGCGGGCGCAGGTCTTCCCGCCAAGGAGACACGACTAGCGCAGAGGTACGCTCAACAGTCGGTGTGAACCGTTCCAGCAGATAGAGCTTCTGATGTCGGTGTTCGTGAATTAGTGAGTCTGCCAGATCGTAGGGATCAATTAGTCGGTCTCCCTGGGATATCGAAACATACAGCGCACCCGGGACAGAGTTATCGCTGAATGAAACGATCTTATGTGGATCAGCTGAGGGGTCGCGAACGAATTGGACAGCGCGGCACGCCATCGAGATTTCGGCTGCTAGTGCAGGGCGCCAGGCTTTGACGATTTCCATCGCACGGTGCACCAGTGCCAGGCCTGCCTGTGTAAGTTCTTCGCTCTCGAAATAGATCGCTTTGCCGAACGGTGCTCTGAGCCAGAGATCGTCACGTCCAACGTCCAGGTTTGGACTGTGTAGCTGCTCTTCAGAGATTACGAGCGCCTGATCCAGATAATCTGCCGTGATCGGTATCTGTTGCCCATCCACGGCAAGCAACGCATGTCCTCGACTTTGAGCGAGGGCTGCATTTGACCATGCGATTGATCCAGGAAGGTCAGCTACTAATTTGAAGCTGGCATTGTCCATCGACAACAAGTGGGCTGCTCTCAGGTCGTTATTGAAGAGTTCGAGGGCTTCGCGCATCTGTCGCACTGCATCTGACTTAGCGCTGGCGCAAAGCTCGCTCAGATGTTGCTCAGAGGTTTCTGCAACTTCAAATTGGGCCAGATCAAATGTGTCGGGCAAAGGCTTCAGACTGTCCTCTTGGGCAGCGACTACAAGATGCTCATTCAATCGCTGGCTGATATGGGCAACGAGCCGCTTCATTTCGTTGCAGTACACGGTTGGATTCAGGAAACCGTTCTCAGCGAAGCGGTGGGGGAGGGACCCGCCGCCGCATATGTCGACGATCTCACAGCTCTGGCACGTTTGTGACAAGCCGTCTTTACGCAGGTAGCGCCGGTGCTGCGCAATCGCAGCTGATTCCGCGACGATTGAGATTGGGGTGTCTACAACGGTACCTACCAAGCGGGTGGCTCCATTTTGAGTCACCTTCAACACGTCGAGATCGTGGTAACTGCCATCTGTCTCGATCGAAAGTAAACTGACATCGCCGAAGCCGAATGCATCGGTACTAGAAGGCAATCCGGCGCAGACATCGAGCAGCGCTTCAAACGTCCTGAGCGGGATATGCGCGTACTGGTCAAACCACACATCAAAGGCGTTTACCAGCCACTGTTCATACAATCCTGGATCTTGGTTGCGACCGGGTGGGGGGCGAAGCCAATGAGCATCTGGCAGCAAGAAATCCAAGCGAGGAATATCGAACTGGTTGAAATACTCGAATAACTCCGTCGCACTTGTAGAGGAATCCACCACAGCGATGACGCCTGCGAAGATGGATGGGTATCGCTGAAGCCGTACAAGCGCCTGTTCGGTGGATTCGAAGCTCGAGCGTCCCTTGCGCGTCAATCGATGCTTGTCGTTAGCAGCGCGCGGCCCATCGAGGCTCAGTGATACACCAATGTCTGCCGCGGTCAGGATTCCTAGGGCCTGCTCAGTCAGCAAGAGCCCATTAGTCTGTAAGCTGACATCGACAGGGATGCTGCATTTTTCTCGAAGGAGAGCCGCAAAATCGGCTAACACCTGAGCGCCGGCCAACAAGGGCTCCCCGCCATGCAGGATGACCGCACAATGCCTCAGATCACTCTGCTGGATGTACTCCGCGAGCCGGCAGGCAAACGCCTCTCTATGCTCGGCGGAGAGGAATTTAGGCATGGAACGCCAACTCTGATCCGCGTGGTGGTAGACGTAGCAATAATCGCAATCGAGGTTGCACCGCGATGCCACCTTTACCAGAAACGACGAGAACTTAGCGGCGTCCATGTGGAGCCTTACGAACGATTGTGGCGGTGGTGCATACGGTCGTAGCTGGTAATGACCTGGCCGACATCCGACTCAGTCAGTACGCGCGAACGCAAGCGCTGGATGGCTGGATTGGTGCTTTGGCCCTTGGCAAGGCTTTGGCGGATGGCTGACGGGGTCGACTCTTCGATTTTCAGTGCTGTAGACGACATCACGAACTCCATTGCATGTTGAAGTGCCAGCATCATCGCCCAGGGGTTAATTACAGTTCAAGATGTGGATCCAATCTATTTTGGGGCTGCCCGATTGGCGATGATTGCAGTAATTTTGTCGGTTTTAAGCACTAAAACACCGATAATTGCTGCATTCGACCAAGAAACTAGAGGTTTTACACGATTTGTAAGTATTTGTGTCGAGCTCTTGCTGCTTGCACGGACATGCTTATGTTTATCGCGGATCGGGCTGGGGGTGGTAATACACGATCGCTGGTTTCTTCCTGAGATCCACATCCATACCTCTGGGCTGATGGGCAGATCCTAAAAGGCGTGCAGGGTGCAGGTACGAGCGGGAACAACGACTTAGAGTGATTCCACCTCACAGCTTCTTTCATCGCGAGGTACTAGCAGTCAGTCAATGCTCGTGTGCTGAAATGGCCTACATCCGGGTTGAAGACCCCACTTATCGTCGTTAACAGTGGTTCCGTCCCAAGCATCATCTGAAGGCAGTTCGCCTTTACAAAGTGAGGGCAGCTTCAGGCTCTGAGAGCACCCCCCGCTTCAGTCACGAGCTCCGATAGTTCTAGCCAGCTCAATGGCGTCTTGGAGATTCAGGTGACTTGAGGCAAATGACCTCATGAGCAGATGGCGAGGCAGAGCCCAATCCCATTTCTCCCGGATCATGTTTTCAACGTTTTCGAGAATCGGTGCGATGTCCGTTGCATCAAGCTCGCCTACGACGCGCAGAGCCTTCAACGTGTCCACCTCGCTTAAACCGATCGCCAGTGAAAGCCCGGTGTTGTCACATGGGATACCAACATGGTTCAGAAAAAGTGCAAGGGCGTCATTGGTGTAGTCTCCTTGCCAGGTCAAAAGATGGCTGCTGCTGGTTGAGCCGGTGATTGGCTTACTACCTAGGCCAAGAGCGTGAAAATTTCGCCTTGCTTCATCAAGTAGCGTTTGAGCCTGCTTGTCCAAGAAGGGGCAAGGTGTCGTCTCCATGAGCACGTTTTTCATTTCGTGTCGCACTCGATCATGCACTTGAGCGCCCAGTCCTTCGAATTGAGGAGGTTGGCCACCGCGTGCTGCCGTGACGACTATCACCTTGGCCTCTAGATCAACATCTTGTACCTGCCATCTCCGGCCGCCGAAGATGATTCGCTGTCCTTTGGTCAATGGCCGGCTGACAGGCAGAGATCCCAGAGGCTTTCCATCTCTCAGCAGACGGAATTCTTCGTCGCTGGTGAAGGCCGTGTAAAACTCGTAGTGATTGATCAAGCGCTCGCCCAGTTCGCCTGGCAGAAGTAGGCCGGAGCTGTCCTGAACAACCAGCTCTTTCTCCCCCATTCCCTTGAGCAATGAGATGAGTTCGGATTTGGAGACGCTGGCAAAGCTACCGCTAGCAATCAAGTTACCCCAGAGCTGAGCTGCAGTAGCTCCGCCCAACTGCGCAATGGTGGAGAGGCACTGCTGAACCAGGGTAGAAGCATGCATACCCTGTGATCGAGGGGGTTCAAACCACCCGGCGATCAGTAAGCGGATCATGGCGATGGTTTGAACCAGACCCTCCCTGAGTTGATCAGACAAGTCTGATTTATCCGTCAACGGGACTTCATGGCAGTAGGCACGAAGTGTTGCAGGCTCGCCTGGCCTACGCCCTGAACGGCCAAGGCGTTGGCGAAGACTCGCAACCGAAGGTGGGCATCCGATCTGCGCAACCGTTTTGATGTTTCCGATGTCGATACCAAGCTCCAACGTCGTCGTGCACACAGCCGAGGCAGGGGGATCACCGGCTTTCAATGCGCGTTCTGCATCTTCCCGCAACTCCTTGGAGAGGCTCCCGTGATGTGGCCAGAACTCATTCGGAACGCCGTCTTGCTCACACAGTGAGCGCAGCCGGTCAGCGAACCACTCAACCTCTTGCCTTCTATTCGGGAAGATCAGGTTGTTATGTCCTCGCAGCACTTTGTATAGATGGCTTGCGATCGAAACTTTGGAGCTGGACAGATCTTCATCACTGGCCTCTTCAGTTTCTGACTCCCCAGCTTTCGACGGGGAACCATGCGCTGAAATGACCTGCTGCATCGGTCGCTCAATGTAGCCGCGAACCTGCACCTGGAGTTCTTGCCCAGATGATTTGGATTCAATCACCGTAATGCCATCAGGTTGGCTAGGCCTGAGGAACATACGAGCGAGAGACATTTCACCTAGGGTTGCAGACAGGCCTATTCGTGGCAGCGCTTTTCCCACCACGATCTCCACGCGCTGCATCAGAGACTGTAATTGCTTGCCACGCTCGCTGCCGATGAACGCATGCAGCTCATCCACCACGATGTAACGCAGGCTTTGAAATACCCCAGGGAGGCTGGAGCCGCGGTTCACAAACAGCGCCTCGAGTGATTCCGGGGTGATCAACAAGATCCCTTGCGGCGACTTGAGAAAGCGCTGCTTCTTGCTTGCAGATACATCCCCATGCCAAGCAACCACCGGTAGTTCCAACCGCTCGCATAGCCGACTAAGTCTGTCCCATTGATCGTTGATCAATGCCTTGAGCGGGCTTATATAAAGCACTGCGCCGGCGGAGGCGTTGTCGTTGAGCAGGTTGGTCAGGATTGGAAGGAAAGCGGCCTCCGTCTTACCAGCTGCAGTCGATGCCGCAATAATGACGTCGCGATCTGCATCAACCAGAGCTGGAACGGCCCACTCTTGAGCGTCGCGCAATGACGTCCAACCTTGTGACCAGATCCATTGCTGGACCTCCGGGTGCAGGCGTTCAAACGACGAAGATTCAGAGCTTGAAACTGGCGAGCTCATCGTCTACCTCAACTTCGAGGTCTTGTTGGCCTCCTTCGTCTTTGGCTAGCTCAACGGCGCCGAGTAGGGCGCGCCAATCCGCAGTTGGGTTCTGCTCAATCACAGCCAGCAAATTGATGAACGCGGTGATCGTTGTTCGTGGGGTGCGGAAGTAGGCTTCGCCCAGGCGCTGGTTGCAGTGGGCCATAAAGGCGGGAATGGCCTCATCAGGCAGCAGGAATTTTTCAGGCTCGCCGTAGCCATAGACATGCCGTAGTTTCTGCAAGAGTACGTAAAAGTTCTCAGGAGTCAGGCTGCTCAACCGGATGACGGGGCCAGAAAGGTCGATCAGACCGGATTTCGCGAACGTATTCTCTGCCAGGCGCGACTGCAGAGCAGGGTAGCTGTACAGACCCCGGCGGGTGTCCATCAAGAATTCTGGTGTTCCACCCAGGACGAAGCCCAAACCTTCAGCCGAACCCTGCAGGGAGTCATTGAGGATCCGAAGGATCTGCTCGTAGTTGGCATTGCGTGCTTGAGTGTTCGCAAGCTTGTACAAGTTGACCAGCTCGTCGAGGCACACCATCAATCCGCCAAAGCCGGCCAAGCGTACAAAGCGTGAGAGAAGTTTGAGCTGATCGTAAACCGACGCATCGTCGACGATGGTGCGAACGCCCAGGGCAGCTCGAGCATCTGTTTTGGAGGAGAACTCTCCGCGAAGCCAGCGAATGGCATCGGCTTTGAGCTGTTCATTACCGTCTTCGAACCCGCGGCAGTAGGCTGCGATTACCTCGGCAAAGTCATAGCCATTCACCATCTCGGTGAGCTCAGCGAGGTATTCGCGGATAACGTGCTCGCTCTCTACGCCTTTGGTCTTGGCTTCAGATTTGGCTTGCGAGATGAATTTTTCGACGATGCCCTGGAGTGCACCGCCATCGGGCTTGGTACGGGTGGCCATATTCTTGGCGAGCTCGGAATAAAGCGAGCGCGCTTGCCCGCCTGACGCGTGGAGGCGACGATCGGGGTTTAAGTCGGCATGCATGGTAACGAGCTTGCGCTCCATTGCGATGCCCCGGA
Source organism: Pseudomonas sp. 22526 (assembly GCF_052044735.1). Classification (NCBI taxonomy): domain Bacteria; kingdom Pseudomonadati; phylum Pseudomonadota; class Gammaproteobacteria; order Pseudomonadales; family Pseudomonadaceae; genus Pseudomonas; species Pseudomonas sp. 22526. The sequence goes on along the minus strand of NZ_JBQENK010000009.1, from coordinate 248,384 downwards.
CGAGGTTGAGGAAAAATGTTTTACCTGCGCCGTACTCGCCAACAACCACACGGAAAGCCGAGCCACCATCCGCCAGGCGATCCACGTCCTTGAGTAGCGAGTCGAGTTCACCGGCCCGCCCAACCTGGATCAAATGCTGTCCTACCCGAGGGACGACGCCCGCTCGCAGTGATTGGATGACCGCGTCGCGATCCTTTGCCCGTATCTTACTCATAGGTCTAATTCGTCCAGTATGTCCGGGTTGATTTCAATGGGGTCATCGCCTTCTGTGACAGGCATGTTGAACAGCTCGAAGGCTGTGTCATTAATCTGCTCAAGTGCTCCATCCAACATGAGTTCCATGTCGGTGGCAGCATCCTCAAGTTCAGCACGACTCCATTCTGTTCTAGAAATCAGGAGTCGCAGGAATGCTGAGTGCTCCACGTCCAGCCCGTGAACCGTGACATGCTGCTCGATAGCGGTTTCTTCAGGTTCTTGGATAACTTCGGATTGCTGGGAGGTGCCAAGTTCTGGTGCAGGCTCGTCGCTGAACACATTGGCAAGCAGTGCCGATACCTCAGCTGTCTCCTGCTGCAGGCGAGCCACCTTTTCCATGTCCAGGACAAAACCCGCCCCCGCTTTTTGTGGATGCTCATCGACCGTGGTGTTATTTGCTGCAGTGATGGTTGTTGCCACGGTTTGAGAAGGTCTTATCGCCGCGCTGTGCAGATCGCTGTAAACGAACTGCGGATCCAGCGCCAATGATTTGTAAACGCGCTCAAGCAACTTCACTTCTTGTGGCGTGACCTCACCATCCGCCTGCGCCAGGTGGGCCAGGAAGCCAGCGATTTTCCGCTTGGCATCCTGCGTGAGTGGTTCCAGTTTCTTCTTCAGACTGGCCAGCGTAGGAGGCTGCTTCAGCTGAATTTGCAGGTGGGCCTTGAGCCGCTTGCGGTGTGCCACACAAAGGTGATCCCACGAGTCAATATGGCCAGAGAGCAGGTTGACCTCTTCGAGTGATGTATCACCATCAGCCGCAGCCACTGCGCTTGCTAGGTCTAGCGTCACGGCAGCAGCGCTATAGGCGTCAGTGGCACGCAGGGTTCCATCTTCTGTGTCAGCTGCAAACAGAGCAATCGTATTTTCTGCTTTGGGAATGCGACTACCAGAGAGGACATCCGGCTCCAGACCTATCCGCTTTGACTCGAGGGCACGGGCAAGGGCAAGGACCTTGTCGCGGGAAAGCGCACCGGCAGATTTGAACCGGCCTGCCAGCTCACCGAAACTCATACAAATGGTCTCGCCACCTACGCGCTGCTCAAGCAGCTCAAGCTCCGTCTTGGCCTCTAAAGGCCAGAGCGAAGTGGGCAACTGAAGTATGCCTTCCAAGGTGCCACTGGCGTCTGGGTTACGCCCTAAATAGCGGCTATAAGAGTCCAAGACTACGGTACATTCCTCAACGATCACTTGCAGCTTGTTGCGGGTACCTGAGGTTGCCGCTACGTCAGGCAAGTCGCCAATAGAGACTGCTGGAATAGTCAGTGCCGAGGATGCTGGTCGATAAGCGATTTTGAGTTTCGTCTTGTTTTGGCCGAGCGTAATGCCATTGGGGTAGCGTTTGGCGTATTGGCTTTTGAACAGTTCAGCAAATTCTTCGGGGCAGCGGGTTACCGGTGTGCGTCTTGAGATGTTGGGATCGGACAAGGCCCATACCAGCGCCCAGCTTGGATTCAATGGATGCTTATCCATCGCCATTTGGCCCAGGGCAATGCGCAGCGGCATGGGTAACTCGTAGCCATCGGGCGATAGGGAAGGTGGCTCCTGCAGATAGCTCTTAGGCTGTACAGAGCTACTGCTAAGGTGGGCGAGAAAGCGCGTAGCGTATCCGCGGAAGGAAGAGTTTGCACCATAGACGCCAAGCAGGCGCGTCACTTCGGCTGCTATGGCCGGCAACTCTGCTTTGGCTTGTGCGTCGTTTGGAGCATCGATGAAAGCCCGACGCTCAAGCCCGTAAAAGAACAGGAATATGTAACCTACATCGGCGTCTTCACAGCGGCCGCCGGCTAGCCATTGCAGGTAGGCTCGCCGGGCTTCGGGCGTGATAGTTTTGTAGCTTGGCCAATAAGGCATCTGCCGGTCGGTGAGGCTTACCGGCGAGCGAGCGATGCGGAGTGTGGCATCAATCAGTGAAGGTTCGATGTGACCGAATTGGGTCGACCTCTCGCATACGTACACCATGCCACAAGGTAGGGACAGCCCGGCCACAGTGACTGTTTCATTCTGACCAATCCAGTGAACCCCCACTGGCTTTGCGCTTGGTTTAGGAATGGAGAAGTTTTGATTTGATGATGAGCCGACCTGAACCGTATGGAGCTCGGGCTTCCATTGGTTTGCGTTGAGCTGGAGGCTGATGGTGACTGCAGGGGGCGCGGATCGGGGGGAGGGGGTTATTTCTGGAGTGACATCTTCTTCCTCAGCCACGTAGGGCTTTCCCTGCGAAGCACGTTTGACCACCCATACCAGAACGGCAATCCCCACCATGATGCCTATGGTGATCCACACTTGTTTTGGAATCTGCGCCAGTAGTGCTATGACCAGTAACAAGGCGTATAGAGCGATCGAGCCGCCGCCGCCTTTTCGCTTCCGTGGCATATGAGTTTCCATACAGTAGGTAATAGCCAAATGACATTCTTACGGATTTTTCATGGCCGGCCAAGCTCATTAGACGAAGGGCGTGTGCAGCTATTGGGAATGCTCTCGAGCGGTTGGAAGCGGAGGAGCGTTTCACGCATCTCCTCCCCATCATCATTTGAACCGGGCTGCCTAGGATGATTGATAGCCGGTAAGTGCCAGTTGTGGCGATCTGGAGTGCGGAGTAGTAGCGTTTGGCTTTCACCAGACCAAGGAAGGCCCCATGCCTAGTAATCGCTTCATCTCAATTGATGTAGAGACCGCAAACTCCTGGTTCGGCTCAATTTGCCAGGTCGGAGTCGTTGAGTTCGCCGACGGTCAGATCGTTAGGGAGTGGGAGACCCTAGTGGATCCACAAGACGATTTCTTCGAGTTCAACATCCGCATTCATGGGATCACTCCGGCTATGGTCGCTGGGCAACCTTCATTCCAGGCTGCACTTGAGAAGGTCCGGCACTTGGCTTCAGATAGCTTGATCACAAGTTACGGCCATTTTGATCGGTCTGCATTTAGCCAAGCCTGCGATGTACGTAAGCTCATGCCTATGAGCAACCCATGGTTGAACATCCATCCCGTCGTCAGGCGTGCGTGGCCAGACCGGTATACCGAGGGTGGATTTGGACTGAAGGCTGTATGTACGTACCTCGGAGTCTCTCTTTCCCGGCATCACAATGCGCTGGACGATGCCAGGGCAGCTGGACAAGTTCTTTTGAAGGCTTGTGAGGTCGCTGAGATTTCGCCTGCTGACTGGCTGGCGAGAAACAGGCTTCCCCTACAACTCACCGCTCCATCAGCGATAAATTTGGCGGGGCCACTTGCAGGGGAGAGCATCGTCTTTACAGGAGCGATGCAGATGGCACGCCCACAGGCTCAAACACTGGCGTCGTCGTTGGGGTGTGTGCCTTCCAATACCGTGAGCAAAAAGACAACGATTCTCGTAGTCGGAGACCAAGACCTGAAGAGGCTCGCGGGAAAAGAAAAAAGCAGCAAGCACCTGAAAGCCGAAGAACTCATTGAGGCTGGCCATGAAATTCGCATCATTGGCGAATCAGATTTTTTGGCAATGGTTACGCTCGATCAAACGGATAGCGACCGCCACTAAGCCCCTGGTGTCTCTGCTATCGCCCTCCTTGGCAGCTTTTCCTGAGCGGGGCCTTTCTTATGCCCAGTGCCCGAACTATCAAGAGTTCGCTGCCATTGTCCAACCTAAAACTTTAGGTCGTGCCTCTGTTCTGCGAGTCTCTGCTAGGGGGCTGCCGATCATGGTTACGAAGTATGCTGGTCAAATCCGATACAATCGACCAGGAGGCAAATGGAGTGCGAATACTAGAAGGTTAATCATTGCTTTCCGTGTCAGAAACTATTGTTAGAGACGCTTGCGATTTTGGGCGTTTTAGCTTGGCAAACTGAATCGCCTGTTGATTACATTTCTCCTGTAGGTTGATGACTTGATTGTTAAGTGCATCGATTCTTTTCTTGAGTCGAATATTCTCGCGAGCAAGTAAATCTCGATCGCTGAGTAAGTTAGATGAAAGTATGGTTTCGACGAAAGAACGTAGGCCTTCTAGGATGACGGTATTATTAATCTCTCTAAGTTTCGAAATTTCAGATTTGAGAGAGGTGGCTGATCTTGATTTTGTTCTACGCTGTGGAGAGTTTGCTGAGAGGTTTGAGAGCTCAATGTTTTTCTGGCTAATCCATTCCATTAGCTCAGGTTGACGACGCATTGATAGGATGCTCTTATCCTTGTTTGCATTTCTAGCTACAGAGCTCTGATTGATTTTTCGATTTTTTAAGGAAACATTTCCGCCTGAAGAAATTAGTTTCTTTAAACGGGTGAACTCGTGTAGAGCTGACTGATAAAGTTCTTTGGTGGTATTGCTTGCATCATTAAGCCAGGCTGGGTTGTCGTTAGAATCAGGCTTGGAAAATTTTTCTCGAATAGACATGTCAAAATTCTCCCAGTTCTCTAAGTTCAGGGAAGAGTTTTTGGGCGTCTCGGACTGCGAGTGTGCTCCCGTTTTTTAGCTCTGGAAGCTTCCAGAGTTTGCTTTCAATAAAATCAATATGTGTGATGGCTATTTGGCGCTGAGCAGAGAAATGAGACCTTCTCGACGATAAAAAGTTAACGCAACCATTGCATTTTTTAGATGTTGTTGCTCGAGGAGATGGAGTGATGCCGTCAAGCGAGCATTTTGCTTGTGTGGCAAAGTTTTTATGAAGTAAGCACCAGCCATATTCATGGGGTGTAATAGAGACGAAGTCTTCAACAACTCGATCAAGGTGTTTCTCAAATTCAGATGGTGTCATGTGTAACGTTTGCGGTCTGATGGTCGTGTTGATGTAAACTGCCATGCCGCCGACGAAATCACTTTCTAAATTATTGTAATCACGTAGGACTCTAGGGACTAGCTCTCTAATGTATTCTTGGTTCAAGCGCTGATTGGTGGTTTCATCAAGCTTGTCGGCAGAGTAGCTTTTTATCCACTTTAGATTGGGCCCATGCCTAAACACCTGTCGTAGCAACTCTTCCACATTTCCGTCAAAACGCCTTAGGGAAAACTCGGCAAAAGAATGTCTGAATTGATGTGGTGAAATCTGAGGGTGGATTTCTCTGATTTCAATTTCGACTTGAGTGGCTGCTCTCTCAATAAATTCAAGATAATAGTCTTGAAGAAGCCTGCTGAGATGGCTATGTGACACCTGTCCATTTGGTTTATCTGTACTGTTAAGAAAAGGGAGAGTTGAGAATAGAGGAGTTCCCGTATCGCGAATATCTGTGTAGAAAAGCCCGATAAGGGTTTCAAAGGCCTCTTCGATGAAGTCGGTAACTCCTTGAGTGCTTTGAATACCGTCATTAGTTTTGAAGTTAGGGGTGGTGAAAGTCGCTGAATCACTGCGATATTGAGGAATTGAAATGTCACATGCGCGAAGAGGACAAACCTCGCCTCCACGTTTACCCATGACGAACAAGAATATAATGTAACAGGCAAGCATGACTCTCTGGTGATCGTTCTGTAGGTCGTTATACCTTGGCCATGGGAATTTATAGTTTGGGCCGAAAGCTCTATAAAGCTCATTGTAAAGCGGGATCATTATTAGGCTCTTGCACTCCACTGACTCATGCGAGTCACCTCCGAATGGACGAGTTAAGCAGTCAGTATTAGATGTAAGGCGGAATTTCCTGATCTTATTATTGTTGGAGGTCCACATCTTACTTACTAAGTCTAAGCGGCGCGTCTCTCTTATGGTTTTGAAATAAAGGAGTAGTTGCTTTGTTCTTGGGGACTTCAACGTCTCAATCGCGTCAGCCATCAGAAGGTTAGCTACTACAAAAGGAATGGAGCCATAGCTGTTAGAGTTCTTCCAGTCTTGGAAGTCAAAATTTAAAGCAGCCAAATCTTCTTTTAGGTACTTAGTAATTACAGGCTGCGTTACTACGCGCTCGGGACCGTCATTGCACCGGCCCTCTTGGTGGTAGCGATAAAGTAATCTGTACGCAGTGATGAGTGTCGTCAGGTACCCTTTTCGGAAAGGTTGAGGGTGGAGCTTAAGGGTAATGTTGTTTTCGCTTGGGTTTTGGACTAAAGAGTGATACATGGCTGTGGTTACGCAAATCTCAAGTGAGGTCTGATCTACCTCTGACAATTTTTTTTGTGGAAAGAGCTTCTCAAATACACTAAGTAGTAGAAGGGTTTTAGTGGCCATCTTGATAATGCCAGATTTTACAGGGTTGCCCTCACTATAATTTAAGTCCTTTAACCATTCGCTGAGAACTTGCTTGGCCAGTATGCGCATAACCTGGCTAATCGGCTGGATAGAGAAGTCCAGTTTGTATTGATGGAGATTGCCATTCCCTTCGTAACAAATAATCCAAAAGTCAGACTCTGGGTCATATGAGGAATATTTTTCTTGGAGATCTTTCTCGTAAGTAAGTTTTCTCATTTATATCACCGGAGGGAATTTGAGATCTAACGATGCTCTCAGTATATTTCCTGCAGTTTTGACGTCCGCCGGAAAAGACCTCAGTGTTTGGGTTAGATAAATAAGCTCGCCGAGAAGTGAAGTGCAGGTATCGGTTCTTTCAGTGGAGATAATTGAGGCTAATGAGTTCTCTAAGTGCTCAACGTAACTAGCCATAATGGCCGCAGTAAAATCAGTCTCTATTATTATTTTCTGCGAATTGTGAAGAAGTTCACCGGTAAGCAGTAGGCGATCGTTCTCTGTTAAGCTGTTGATCAATCTCTCTACTGTTAAGGCGGAGTCGTCAACTCCTGAGATCTCGTTCAGTTCCGAGAGAGACATTTTTTTTGATGATTTTGCCAGTTGGCTGGAAAGAGCCAGCGCTGCTTTAAAGCGCTCGTCACCCACTCTTCGGATGAATGCATTCACTGGCTCTACGATCTCAGAAACTTCGGCGGCCAGAAAACCATCTTTATATATATGTCTTCCAGTTTTAGCACTATGCCCGACAGCACGAGAATTGAGCTCCGAGTGAAGTTCGGTTTGATTGGTTTCTAGCTCTTTTTCAAGCGCCAGGCTTTGTGAGATGGGATCTGGAGAGAGGCGCAGTATTGTTTTTTCGTGTGGTACAAGTATTCTGTTTCGAAGGATTTCAATGAATGCCCGTGCCTCATTAGGGTGATCATTATTCTCTAAAAGAAACTTCTCCTGCCATAATGTTCCCGCGGTGATAAGGATTCGAAATAATGTGTATGTTTCGAATTTCATATCGGTGGTGAGGCATCCTTGAAGTGCCGCACTTGAGTTGGAAATTAGAAAACCTTCGTTGTTAAAGTTGGCGATGGTCTTCCTGGCTGAGATACAAGTTTTTCGCCATTCTGCGTAGGTGTAAAACGGAGGGTGATGTTTTTTATATATCTGACCTCTAACAGTAGACTGTTTTAATCCGCCTGTGCGTCCTCTTCTGAGCTTTAGAGAAATAAGTTGAAGGGTTTTTGGTTTCTCGGGGTTGTCAAGTTCGAGACATGGGATTGTCATTGTCTTGATACCGCTGCTTTGAATTCGCTCAGTGGATAAAAGCCATACGAACAAAAGCTTTTCAATTGGAGTATGTCTGATCCAGTCAATTCCCCAAAGGTGGGTGCTGGGGCGTTTAGTATGTCTGGCCGCGTGATAGACCGGTCGCAAAACTCGCCACGCCATATCCTTCTGGCCAAAACCTTTAGCTGATACCCTCGCAGTCTTATTTTTATGATCTAAATGTCGCTCTATATATAGATCCCTTGCTGACTCAGGAAAAGGACGCACCGAGTCCTCGTCTCCATAGTCTAGTGAGTATCTACGGAAGCTCTTATCATTATAGAAGTGCCATTCTGTTAGAAGTGGATCGTTTTGTATTAGAGACCATTGTGCATAGGCCGGGGTCATCAACCTCTCACCTTCTATTCTCATTGAATAAGCATCGTTAGGGTACAGTCTTTCTATCTCAACCTCACTCAAGCCTGAGCAATGGCTAATAGCCTCTCTGATCGCAGGTAGAGACGTAATAGTCTGTCTGTAGTTGGATATTTTGTTCAGAAGCCACATCGTGCCAAGTCGAATGCCGTTGAAAAGTTGATTGTTGGTATATTTGTTGTGGCTTATACCTAGGTATTTACCTAGCGCAGGTTTTTTCTCTCTGCCTTCATATCTTGTCTGAATTTGGTTAGTTGCCTTGATGATTTCACTAGCGCTCTTCGGTCTCTTTGAGATCTCCGGATATTTTTCTTCAATTGCTTTGTGAAAAATTTTCCTCAAAGTTATTGTGTTCTGACGTACTGTTGCAGGGCTTTTATTGCTTTTTAAGTATTTTAAAAATCTTGGGATAGCTTGGGGGAGTGATAATAAATTCTCATAATTTTCCTCGAGGAATTCGAAGAATAAATTTGCTGTACTGCGTGCTTTTATTCTGGTGGCTTTAGATGGGTTCTCGTACCAGTGATGTTTTGTGGTGAAATAGTCAAGGACTAAGAGTAGGTCTTGGTTTTCACGGAACTGTTTAGGAATGGTTAGCACTTGGTACAGGTGTTCGCTTCTTTCTATAATTACTTCAAATGTGGATATTCGAAAGGTCTTAGGGTCCTCAATGATAATCCTGCCTTCTTCAATTAAAGAGCTTATAAGAAGGCTGTCTGGGTCACTTGGAGGCTTTCGCTTATGGCGGCTATGCATGTCTCAGTCCTTTGAAGTGCATCATGCGCATGTTGGTAAGCAGCTTGCTTCTGCCGCTTAAAAGTGCCTCAAAGAAAATGTAACCCATGGTGGTCTCGATGTTGTCGTGACCTAATCGGCGGGGAAGTACTACATACGGATCTATTCCATCTTCATGGCATTTCGTTACTAGGTTCGTAGCAAAGCTTTTTCTTAGCGCGTGATAGCCTTGATGCCCTTTTCGCGTTAGCTTTGAAAGCTTATGTGCTTTTGAGAAAGCATAAGAGGCATGTTTTTCATTCAGTAGTGGCTTTCCACTCTCATGGCATATCAGGAGGCATTCCGCATTTGCGAAGGCCTTTGGGAAGCGCGCGATAAAGTCACTTATCGTATTACATAGATCGGGTGGTATTTCGAGATGTCGAAGCTTGTTCCTCTTTCCAACTAGTTCGTAAGTGGTTGTCGCCCAAACGTCTTTGTTTTTCTTTTTTGCCTGTTCTATCGCAGTTAGTAGAGTCCTCGCTTTTATTCTTAAGGTTTCACATGCCCTGGTCCCGGTTAAATATCCGAGTTGGATGCAGATTCTGTCCCTTGCGGCCAGAAAAGGAGAGTCGGAATTGACATTTGCAAGTAATGTTTCATAGTTTTCAGTTGTGATGTAGCTTGAGTGATGGCTATGCTGAGAGGCTTCGTTTGCTAAGTAATCGCTTAGTTTTTCAATGAAAAATTTCTTATATCTCCAATTGAAGCAGCTCTCTGCAGAGATATATCCTTTCTCAAATAACCATTTGTAGAATTTCTTGAGCGAAGATACGTGTCTTAGAATGCTACTTTCATTGAAATTTCTCGCTTGAATTAGATCGCCAACAAAATACCCGCTCATAATTGAGTCGTTTACGGAACTCCAGCCCCCCATAGGCGCGCTCATCCTTGCGAAGCTAAGCAGGTCATTGGCATATGCCCTGCAGGTATTAGAGTCGTACTCTTTAGATGTTTCGATAAGGAAGAGGTTCTCATGCCAGAGAGGCATGCCGTCTTCATCAATGATGAGGAAAACGTCAGTCAAAATGGGGCGTTGGGTGACGGTCGATAACGCAATGCAGCAATCTGGAACTTTGATTACTCTCATCTCGTTGGCCTCTGCTTCGTTTGTAGAGGAACTGTCAACAAATCGTAGTGAGACGAGAATAGGCGATAAACAACCATCCTTCGGGCGTGTCCGAGCCGAGCCAGGCGGATCGGGTGCTGACCCGCAGGCTCACAGAAGCGCTGGACCTGGTGGATGTGCGGGTACTCGACCATTTCATCGTCGGCGAGGGCGAGCCGCTGTCGATGGCCGAGTACGGCTGGATGTAGCCAGGGGGTCAGGGCTTGAGGCTGACCTTCGAGTAGTCCTGGCGACCGAATGGGCTGACCTGGTACCCATGGACATCCTTGCGCGTCAGGGCGAAGGCGGTCGGATGGGCCAGCGGCAGCCACAGGGCCTGCTGCTGGATCTGGGTTTGCGCCTGCTGGTAGAGCTTGCTGCGCACGCCCTGCTCGGTGGTGGTCTTGCCGGCGGTGATCAGCTTGTCCAGGCCAGGGTCGCAGTAGCGGGCGAAGTTGGTCCCGGACTTGACCGCCGCGCAGGTGAACTGCGGGGTGAGGAAGTTATCCGGGTCGCCGTTGTCGCCGGCCCAGCCCATGAACAGCAGGTCGTGCTCGCCGGCCTTGGCGCGACGAATCAGTTCGCCCCATTCGATCACGCGGATCTCCGCCTGGATCCCGACTTCCGCCAGGTCGGCTTGCAGTTGTTGCGCGCCGAGGCTTGGGTTGGGGTTCAGCAAACTGCCGGAAGGGCGGGTCCAGATGGTGGTCTGGAAGCCGTCCTTCAGGCCGGCCTTGGCCAGCAGCTGGCGCGCCTTTGCTGGGTCGTGGGCGTAGCCCGGTAGCTCCTTGGCGTAGCTCCAGGTGTTGGGCGGGAAGGGGCCGTTGGCGGGTTCGGCAGTGTTTTCGAAGACCGCTTTCAGGTAGTTGGCCTTGTCGAAGGCGAGGTTGATGGCCTGGCGCACTTCAGGTTTGTCCAGCGGTGGGTGCTGGCTGTTGATAGCAACGAATGCGGTCATGAAGGCCGCGGTTTTCTCGACCTTGAGCGCCGGCTCTTCAAGCGCGGCGGTCACGTCCAGCGGCTTGGGCGACAGGGCGATCTGGCATTCGTTGCGGCGCAGCTTCTGCAGGCGCACGTTGGCGTCTGGGGTGATGGCGAAGATCAGCGAGTCCGCCGCCGGCTTGCCGGCAAAGTAGTCGGGGTTGGCCTTGTAGCGGATCGATGCGTCTTTCTGGAAGCGACCGAAAACGAAGGGCCCGGTGCCGATCGGCTGGCTGTTGAGCTTGTCCTGGGTGCCGGCCTTGAGCAACTGGTCGGCGTATTCGGCGGAGTAGATCGACGCAAACCCCATGCTCAGGGTGGCAAGGAAGGTCGAATCGGCATGGTCGAGGGTAAAGCGCAGGGTCAGCGGATCCAGGGCGTCGATCTTCTTGATCAGCGCCGGCAGCTGCAGCGACTGGGCGTGGGGATAGCCACTCTGTGCCACTTTATGCCAGGGGTTGGCCGGGTCGAGCATGCGGTCGAAGCTGAACTTCACGTCTTCGGCGGTCAACTCGCGGCTCGGGTTGAAGTACGGGGTGCGGTGAAACTTCACTTTCGGGTGCAGCTTGAACACATAGGTCAGGCCGTCGGCCGAGACTTCCCAGCTGTCGGCCAGGCTCGGTACCACCTTGCCGCTGTTGGCGTCGAAGTCCACCAGGCGATTCATCAGCACATCGGCCGAGGCATTGGTGGTGGTCAGCGAGTTGTACTGCACTACGTCGAAACCTTCCGGGCTGGCCTCGGTGCACACACTTAATGCGGCGGCGTGGGCCAGCGGGCTCAGAAGAAGAGGGGCGAACAGGAGCGGGAGGGCAGCGAGGCGCATGTTTGGCTTCCTTTGCAGATCGAAGGCCCATCTGCGAGTGCAGTCTGGAAAAGGCTTACCCTAGTGGGCTCGCTGGAAAATGACTATCCCCTTTTTTGGCCTGCGGGCCGGAAAGCTTTGCGTTTATTGCTGCGCCAAGCCTCTGTGCGGCCGGCTGTCATGGTCACATCAGGCATAAATTGACAGAGGTTTTTCCCATATATTGACCTGGAGTGACCGGCGCAGCGGCGGTTCATGCTGGTTTTGCCGCCTGTTTCGTCCACGGAAAATGTATTCTGCGACGAGCGGTCAGGCATGGCGCCAGCCTTTGGTGCAGGCATCCGGGGCCAGAAAACAGGGACTTTTCGAAATCCAAAGCACAGCGGCTGTTGTTGCTACGGGGTCTTTCTGGTATAAAGCAGCGCTCTTTTCTAGGGGCCCGGTTCCTTCGCTTGTAGGTGTAGCCGGTAAGACCCTAAAGAAACGCGGCGCCTGGCGCCAAATGACTGAGAGATTAAGCGGCCAACCCATGCCGGGTTGGGCATGTGGTTTTAGAGGGCTGAGGCATGTCGAGAGTCTGTCAAGTTACCGGTAAGGGTCCGGTGACTGGGAATAACATTTCCCACGCAAACAACAAAACCCGTCGTCGTTTCCTGCCGAACCTGCAGCATCACCGCTTCTGGGTTGAGTCCGAGAAACGTTTTGTGCGTCTGCGCGTATCTGCCAAAGGCATGCGTATCATCGACAAGCGTGGCATTGATGTCGTGCTGGCCGAACTTCGTCGCGATGGCAAGGTTTAAGGGAGCTAATCATGCGTGAATTGATTCGTTTGATTTCGAGCGCCGGTACTGGTCACTTCTACACTACCGACAAGAACAAGCGCACTACTCCGGACAAAATCGAGATCAAGAAATATGATCCGGTTGTTCGTAAGCACGTGATCTACAAGGAAGGCAAAATCAAGTAATTGATTTTTCTTCTGACAAAAAAACCCGCCTTCAAGCGGGTTTTTTTGTGCCTGGGGTTCAGGCTTTCGGTTCGAAGATCACATAGATCTTGCGGCACGGCTCCAGCACCTCCCAGGTGCCACGGAAGCCGGCGGGAATGACGAAGCGGTCGCCGGCGCGCAAGGTCTTGGCATTGCCTTCGCCGTCACGCAGGACCGAAACCCCCTGCACGATCTCGCAGTATTCATGCTCGGTGTAGCTCACTGTCCACTGGCCAACCGCGCCTTCCCACACCCCGGCGTTCATCTGGCCGCACGGGCTGTTGTAGTGGTTGAACACGGTTTGCTCAGGGTCGCCCTTGAGGACTTTTTCCTGGGCGGGGCGGTACCGCTCGGGCGCAGTGTTGGCTTGATTGAAGTCGACGATGTCCTGGATGCTCATGCTGGTATTCCCCCCTGGTTACGCTGCGAGTGGCTGGAAAGCCCAAAGTCTATGTTTATTAAAATGAACATAGCAATGGCGTTTGCCCGGCCTCTGTCAAATATATTGAAACTTCGGGTGCCGCTGGTTTAGGGTGGCGAATGCCATGGGCCGAAGCAGGCTGGCCGGGCAGAATTCCTGAAGGTGCCGGCATCGATCGCGTGGCGCCTGTATCCAACAAGAGGAGGACACTCGCATGACCACCCTGACTCGAGCCGACTGGGAACAACGCGCCCGCGAGCTGAAAATCGAAGGCCGCGCCTATATCAATGGCGAATACACCGCCGCCGTTTCCAACGAAACCTTCGAATGCATCAGTCCGGTCGATGGCCGTCTGCTGGCCAGTATTGCCAGCTGTGACGCCGCCGACGCGCAACGTGCCGTGGAAAACGCCCGCGCCACCTTCAACTCCGGCGTCTGGTCGCGCCTGGCGCCGGCCAAGCGCAAAGCCACCATGATTCGTTTTGCCGGCCTGCTGAAGAAGCACGCCGAAGAGCTGGCCCTGCTGGAAACCCTGGACATGGGCAAGCCGATCAGCGACTCCCTGGGCATCGACGTTCCGGGCGCGGCGCAAGCGCTGAGCTGGAGCGGCGAAGCCATCGACAAGATCTACGACGAAGTTGCCGCCACGCCTCATGACCAGCTGGGCCTGGTGACTCGCGAGCCGGTGGGCGTGGTCGGCGCCATCGTGCCGTGGAACTTCCCGTTGATGATGGCCTGCTGGAAACTCGGTCCGGCACTGTCCACCGGTAACTCGGTGATCCTCAAACCGTCGGAAAAATCGCCGCTGACCGCTATCCGTATCGCTGCGCTGGCTGTCGAAGCCGGGATCCCGGCCGGCGTGCTCAACGTGTTGCCAGGTTATGGCCACACCGTAGGCAAGGCCCTGGCCTTGCACATGGACGTCGATACCCTGGTGTTCACCGGTTCGACCAAGATCGCCAAGCAACTGATGGTCTACTCCGGCGAATCGAACATGAAGCGCGTCTGGCTGGAGGCGGGGGGCAAGAGCCCGAACATCGTGTTCGCCGATGCCCCGGACCTGCAGACCGCGGCCGAATCCGCGGCCAGCGCCATTGCCTTCAACCAGGGCGAGGTCTGCACCGCCGGTTCGCGCCTGCTGGTGGAGCGTTCGATCAAGGACAAATTCCTGCCGCTGGTGATCGAGGCCCTCAAGGCCTGGAAACCGGGGAACCCGCTGGACCCGGCCACCAACGTCGGCGCGCTGGTGGATACCCAGCAGATGAACACCGTGCTGTCGTACATCGAGTCTGGCCATGCCGACGGCGCCAAGCTGGTGGTGGGCGGCAAGCGCACCCTGCAGGAAACCGGCGGGACCTACGTTGAGCCGACCATCTTCGACGGCGTCAGCAACGCGATGAAGATCGCCCAGGAAGAAATCTTCGGCCCGGTGCTCTCGGTCATCGCCTTCGACACGGTGGAAGAAGCCATCCAGATCGCCAACGACACGCCTTATGGCCTGGCCGCGGCGGTATGGACGGCCAATATCTCCAAGGCCCACCTGACCGCCAAGGCACTGCGTGCCGGCAGCGTCTGGATCAACCAGTATGACGGCGGCGACATGACCGCGCCGTTCGGCGGCTTCAAGCAGTCGGGCAACGGTCGCGACAAGTCGCTGCACGCGTTCGACAAGTACACCGAGCTGAAGGCGACCTGGATCAAGCTGTAATTCAAGGGGCGCGGATATCGGGCGTCTGAACAGACGCCATCCCGCGCACCGTTACCCGATCCATATCGCAGCCGGACTTTCCGCAAGGGAGGTCCGGCTGCGCTGTCTCTGTCATGAAAAAACCATCCACAGGAGCGTGGAAATGCGCTGGGCAACTTACTTCGCCGTTTTGGCGGCTGTGCTGAGTGTGGGCCTGGCCCTGGGCGTGAGCATGCCGCTGGTGTCGTTTCGCCTGGAGAGCTGGGGTTATGGGCCCTTTGCAATCGGGGTGATGGCCTCGATGCCGGCGATTGGCGTCTTGCTCGGGGCGAAGGTTTCCAGCCGCCTGGCGGCACGCTTCGGCACGGCGGGGCTGATGCGCCTCTGCCTGTGGGGCGGGGCGATCTCCATTGGCCTGCTGGCGCTGTTGCCGAGTTATCCACTGTGGCTGGTGCTGCGGCTGATGATCGGCGTGGTGCTGACCATTGTCTTCATCCTCGGCGAAAGCTGGATCAACCAGTTGGTGGTGGAGCAGTGGCGCGGTCGCCTGGTGGCGTTGTATGGCAGCAGCTACGCCCTGAGCCAGTTGGCCGGCCCGCTGCTGCTGGGGGCCTTGGGCACCGAGCATGACTACGGTTTCTGGGTGGGCGTCGTGCTGCTGGTGGTGTCGCCCTTGCTGCTGATGGGCCGTAGCGGCGCGCCGAGCAGCGAGTCCTGCAGCGTGACCTTCGGCGATCTGTGGCGGTTCTGCCGCGGCCTGCCGGCCATTGGCTGGGCGGTGGCGCTGTTCGCTGCGTTTGAAGCGATGATCCTGACCCTGCTGCCGGTCTATTGCCTGCGCCAGGGGTTTACCGAGGACATTGCCCTGGCGATGGTCAGCACCGTGGTGGTGGGCGATGCCTTGTTGCAGCTGCCGATTGGCGCCCTGGCCGACCGCGTATCGCGGCGCGCCTTGTTTGCCGGCTGCGCGGTGATCCTGCTGCTGTCGAGCCTGGCCATCCCGTTGCTGCTCGACACCCTGCTGATCTGGCCGCTGTGGGTGCTGTTCGGCGCCAGCGCCGGCGGCCTGTTCACCTTGTCGCTGATTCTGATCGGCGAACGCTACCGCGACGACGCGCTGGTGCGCGCCAATGCCCACGTCGCCCAGCTGTGGGGCATCGGCTGCCTGATCGGGCCGCTGGTGGCGGGGGCGGGCAGCCAGTGGATCAGCGGGCATGCCTTGCTGTTGCTGATGGCGGCCGGGGCCCTGGGGCTGATTGTGCTGTTGTTGCGTGAAGGCGCGTTTGGCGTGGCCCAGCCCCAACCTCTGTAGGAGCGAGGCTTGCCCGCGATGGCGGAACTACATTNAAGATGTTGCCTGTCAGCCCCTGATCGCGGGCAAGCCTCGCTCCTACAAGGGCGGCAGTCAGAGCATCCGTTCGAGGCCGATGGTATTGCTCATCCAGGCATTGAAGCGCCGCCACCAGCTGCCTGGTTCGCGAGTCAGGGTATGGAGTTGCTGGTTGTCTTCGGTGACCCAGACCAGCTTGCCGTTCTGCAGCTTCGCCTCGTAGCTCAGGGCCGGCGCCATGCCTTGCAGCGCCAGGCTGCGAACGCGCTCGGCCAGCTCGGGGCTGTCCACCAGCACCCCGACTTCGGTGTTCCACAGTACCGAGCGCGGGTCGAAATTGAAGGAGCCGATAAAGGACTTCTGGCGATCGAAAATCATCGCCTTGCTGTGCAGGCTGGAGTCCGAGCCAGGATACGAGCCACTGTGGAACAGATGAGGACCGCTGCCGCCGCCGTTACCGGGTTGGCGCCGCAGTTCGTAGAGTTTCACGCCGTGTTGCAGCAGCGCCTTGCGATAGGGCGCATAGCCACCGTGGACCGCCGGCACGTCGGTGGCTTCCAGGGAGTTGGTCAGCAGGCTCACCGCCACCCCGGCGTCGGCGCGCCCGGTGAGGTAGACCAGCCCGGGTTGGCCGGGGACGAAGTAGGCCGAAACCATCATCAGCTCTTTGCTGACACCCTGCAGCTCCGGAGCCAGCTGGGTGGTCAGCAGCAGGCGCGGGTCGGGCTCGCCGTTGGACAGGACCTTGCTCGGGGCGTCCCACAGCGCCTGGTTCCAGGCCCAGATCAGCTCCTTGCGCCAGGCGTCCATACGCGGCTGGGTCCGATAGGTCTTGAGCTCCTGAAACAGCGCATGGTTCTGTTGCTGCGCCTCACCCAGCGATTGCTCCAGGCGCAGCCGGGTGTTGGCCAGCTCCCTGGCCGATGGCAGGCGTGACAGAAACTCGCCTATGGGTTTGCTCAGGGCGCTGTTCCAGTACTGGTCGAAGCTGTGCCCGAGCTGTTCGGCCACCGGGCCGACACCGAGGATGTCGATGTCGGTGAAGTTCAGGTTGGGTTCGGCGTCGAAGTACTCGTCCCCCAGGTTGCGCCCGCCGACGATGGCCGCGCTGTTGTCCGCCAGCCACAGCTTGTTGTGCATCCGCCGATGCTGCAGCGACAGGTTGAACAGGCGCCCCATGGTACGGGTCACGCCTGTGCTGCGCCCCAGGTGCAGGGGGTTGAACAGGCGGATCTGTATCCGCGGATGGGCGGCGAGGGTGGCCATGATCTGGTCCAGGCCGTCGCTGGTGGTGTCGTCCAGCAGAATGCGGATGCGCACGCCGCGGTCGGCGGCCTTGAGCAGTTCGTCCACCAGCATCCGGGTGCTGATGCCGTCATGGACGATGTAGTACTGCAGGTCGAGGCTGCTTTGGGCGTTGCGGATCAGCTCGGCGCGGGCCATGAAGGCTTCGCTGCTGTCGGACAGCAGGCGAAAACCGGAGCGCCCCTGGTAGGGGGCGGCCTGGGCCTGGATCGAGCGACCGAAGGCCGAGTCGGCGGCCGGCAGTGCCTGGCTGGGCTCGCGAGGCACATTCAGGCTGACGCAGCCGCTCAGGCACAGCGCGATCAGCATAAGGAAGGCCAGGGCCTGTCTGGATCTCAAGTCAGCTCATCTCGAATCGCTGCGATGGGCCAGCTGTGACGCCGGTTTCACAGGAAAAGGTCAGTTCGTTGCGCACTCTTCAGCCAGCAACTTGATAGCGGCGGCCCCCACTTTGCGCACGGCTTCCTCGATCTGTGGGGTTGGCTTGGCAGCGTAGTTCATCCGCAGGCAATTGCGGTACTTGCCCGAGGCCGAAAAGATGCTGCCCACCGCAATCTGTACGCCCTGGCCGAGCAGCGCACGGTTCAGGCGCAGGGTATCGAAGCCTTCCGGCAGCTCGACCCACAGCATGAACCCGCCCTGGGGCCGGCTGGCGCGGGTGCCGGTGGGGAAGTAGCGGCTGACCCAGTCGATCATCAGGTCGCGGTTGCGCTGGTACTGGGTGCGCATGCGCCGCAGGTGCGGCTCGAAATTGCCGCTCTTGAGGAACTCGGCGATGGCGATCTGCGGTTGTGGCGCGGTGGAGCCGGTGCTGATGTATTTCATGTGCAGCACCCGTTCCAGGTAGCGCCCGGGGGCGACCCAGCCGATGCGCAGCCCTGGCGCCAGGGTCTTGGAGAAGGAGCTGCAGAGCAATACACGGCCATCGTCGTCGAACGACTTGATGGTCCGCGGGCGAGGGTAGGTGTAGGACAGTTCGCCATACACATCGTCTTCGATAATCGCCACGTCGAAGCGCTGGGCCAGGGTCAGCAGGGCCCGTTTGCGCGACTCCGGCATGATATAGCCCAGCGGATTGTTGCAGTTGGGGGTCAACTGTATGGCCTTGATCGGCCATTGCTCCAGGGCCAGTTCCAGGGCATCGAGGCTGATGCCGGTGAGCGGGTCGGTGGGGATTTCCAGGGCCTTCATGCCCAGGCCCTTGAGGGTCTGCATGGCGCCATGGAAGCTTGGCGAGTCGACGGCGACGATATCCCCGGGCTCGCAGGTGGCGCGGATGCTGGTGGACAGGGCTTCATGGCAGCCGGTGGTGATCACCAGGTCGTTGGCGCCGAGCTGGCAGCCGGAATCGAGCATCAGCCGCGCCAGCTGTTCACGCAGTTCGTGCACGCCGTAGATGGTGTCGTAATACAGACCGGGCATGTCCTGGCGCCGGCTGATGCGGGCCAGCCCGCGCAGCAGGGGCTTGAGGGTCGGGCTGGTGACGTCGGGCATGCCGCGGCCCAGCTGGACGATGTCCTTGCGCGGCACACTGCGGATCAGTTCCAGCACCTGGTCCCACTGCGAAATCTCCACCGGCCGCTGCGCCGGGCGGCCCACCGCGGGCAATGCCGGCAGCTCGCGGCTGACCGGCACGAAGTAGCCGGACTTGGGCTTGGGGGTCGCCAGGCCACTGTCCTCCAGCACCCGATAGGCCTGCTGCACGGTACTCAGGCTGACCCCGTGTTCGACACTCAAGGCCCGTACCGACGGCAGCCGGTCGCCAGGGCGATAGAAGCCTTGTTCGATACGTGTGCCCAGCAGTTCGGCGAGATTGACGTACAGGGTCATGGCGCAGCCTCGGGGTGATTTAATCGGGTAACCAGTACAGATGGCGCAAAATTACAGGATTCAGCCCGGATAGGGGAAATTCTGTATGGAGATAATAGCGGTACTTTGAATCTGTAATGGTTTTTGGCTCCCGCGCATGATGTCTGCTCATAGCGACCCAAGTAAACAGGAGCAGCAAAAATGAACGGCTTGAGCGATGTGCGTCTGTCGTTACACAGTCAGGAACTGGCGGCTGGGCAGGAGCGGGCGGCAGGGGCGACGTCCGTCCACAATGCGCCGTCCGGCCTCGGTCTCTGGGGCCTGTACTGGCATCGGCTGCGTACACGCAAGGCACTGCTGGAGCTGACCCCCGAACAGTTACGCGATATCGGCCTGAGTCGCGAACAGGCGCGGCAGGAAGGGCTCAAGCCGTTCTGGCGGCTTTGAAAGCCCCCGCTGATCTGTAGCCGCTGGCGCCAGGCTGCGATCAACTGTGCGGTGACCGCAAAAAAAGCCGTACCCGAAACCGGGTGCGGCTTTTTTACGCCTGCTGCGCAGTCGATCGCAGCCTGGCGGCAGCGGCTACAAGGGATTCAGACCAGTTCTTTCAACCGATGCCAGAGCATCCCCAATGCCAGCAGGGGTGAGCGCAGGTATTTGCCGCCCGGGAAGGTGATGTGTGGGACCTGGGCGAACAGATCGAAACCGCCGCTCTGTTGGCCACTGATGGCTTCGGCCAGCAGCTTGCCGGCCAGGTGCGTGGCATTCACGCCGTGGCCCGAGTAGGCCTGGGCGTAATACACATTGGGCTGGTCCTTGAGCCGGCCGATCTGCGGCAGGCGGTTGGCGCCGATGCCGATCATGCCACCCCATTGATAGTCGATCTTCACCGCCGCCAGTTGCGGGAACACCTGCAGCATCTTTGGCCGCATATAAGCAGCAATGTCCCGCGGGTCGCGGCCGGAATAATGGCAGGCGCCGCCGAACAGCAAGCGGCGGTCGGCGGAAAGGCGGTAGTAATCCAGGGCCACCCGCTGGTCGCAGACCGCCATGTTCTGTGGCAACAGGGCGTGGGCCAGCTCTTCGCTCAAGGGCTCGGTGGCGATGATGTAGCTGCCGGCCGGCAGCACCTTGCCACCCAGTTGCGGGTTGAGATCGTTGAGGTAGGCGTTGCACCCCAGCACCAGGCTGTTGGCGCGTACCGATCCCTGGGCGGTATGGACTTTGACCTGTGGCCCGTAATCGATGCGGGTCACCGCCGAGTGTTCGAACAGCCGCACGCCCAGCTGTTGCGCCACCGCGGCTTCGCCCAGGGCCAGGTTCAGCGGATGCAGGTGCCCCGAGCCCATGTCGATCAGGCCGCCGACGTAACGGTCGGAGCCCACCACGCTGTGCATCTCATGGGCTTGCAGCAGGCGGGTTTCATGGCGATAACCCAGGTCGCGCAGCTCTTGGGCATCTTCGGCGAAGCCTTCGAGGTCGCGCGGTTTGTTGGCCAGGTCGCAATAACCCCAGGTCAGGTCGCAAGGGATCTGGAAGCGCTCGATGCGCTGGCGGACGATTTCCACCGCTTCCAGGCCCATCAGCTTCATCTGGCGTACGCCGTCCTCGCCGATTATTGGGGCGAACTGCTCCAGGCCGTGACCGACCCCGCGAATCAGTTGCCCGCCGTTGCGCCCGCTGGCGCCCCAGCCGATCTTGCGCGCTTCCAGCAGAATGACGCTGAGCCCGCGCTCGGCCAGCTCGATCGCGGTGTTGAGCCCGGAGAAGCCGCCGCCGACCACGCAGACATCCGCCACCTGCTCGCCGGCCAGCGCCGGATAATCGGGCTGGGGCAGGCTGCTGGCGGCGTAGTAGGAGGCGGGGTGTGAATCGCCTGGCCCCGACGGCTGAACACGGGTGTTCATGTGGATCATCCTGATTCGTGTGTTTGGAAAATTTGACGGAGCATAAGCCGGACCTTTCCGGCGCGGCAACACTGGTCGGCCAGTGCTGTCTGGAGCAGGGCTTTTAGGGCAAAATCGCCGCCTCTCCATACTCCCGGTAAACGCTTCGATGAGCTGCAACAGCCAGAAAGTCCGCATGCTCCGACAGCAGATCCCCTCGTTCGAGTGCGTGCCCGGCTGTCACGACTGCTGCGGTCCGGTCACCACCTCGACCGAAGAGATGTCGCGCCTGCCGCGCAAGACCCGGGCCGAGCAGGACGCGGCGATGGAAGAGCTGAACTGTGTGCACCTGGGGCCCAACGGCTGCACGGTATATGACGAGCGACCGCTGATCTGTCGCCTGTTCGGGACCACGCCGAGCCTGCCATGCCCCAATGGCCGGCGCCCGGTGGAGCTGATCCACCCGCGGGTGGAGAAGCAGATCCATGAATACATGGCGAGCACCCGGCAGGTGCTGGTCTGATCCAAGGCCATCGCGGGCAAGCCTCGTTCCTACAGGTTGCACAGGNCCCGCGATAGCGATTATCCTGACAACACAGGTCCCGACCCGCAGCAATCAATCCGGAATCGGCAGGCTCAGGCTCTCTTTCACTTCTTCCATCACGATATAGCTCTTGGATTCGCGCACGTGGGGCAGCTTGAGCAGGATGTCGCCCAGCAGCTTGCGGTACGAGGCCATTTCGGAAATCCGCGCCTTCACCAGATAGTCGAAGTCCCCCGACACCAGATGGCATTCCAGTACGTGCGGCAGTTTCAGCACCGCGCGCCGGAACTCCTCGAAGGTGTCGCCGGACTTGTAGTCCAGGCTGATTTCGACGAACACCAGCAGGCTACCCTTGAGGTGCTGCGGGTTGAGCCGGGCGTTGTAGCCCATGATGATGCCTTCGCGCTCCAGGCGGCGGACCCGCTCGGTGCACGGCGTGGTCGACAGCCCGACCTTTTCCCCCAGCTCGGTAAAGGAGATGCGCCCATCGGCCTGCAGGATGCGCAGGATATTGCGATCGATCTTGTCTAGCTCGCGCTTTGTCTGATGGTTGGTACGCATAGGGGATGCTCCTCCGTGAAAAGGGTTTTTGCCGAGAATTCTCGCCAAATATAGGAGTTTATATAGTGAAAAGCACTGGTCATTGCTTTTTATACTGCGCGCATCTTCGCTCTGAATAACAACGTCAGCGGTTATCCGCGATGAGGGATATGAAAATGCGCGTTCTGGTCTTGGGTAGCGGCGTGATCGGTACCACCAGTGCCTACTATCTGGCCCGTGCCGGTTTCGAAGTGACGGTTGTCGACCGTCAGCCGGCCGTTGCCATGGAAACCAGTTTCGCCAACGCCGGCCAGGTTTCGCCGGGTTATGCCTCGCCCTGGGCCGCGCCGGGCGTGCCGCTCAAGGCCATCAAGTGGCTGCTGCAGCGCCACGCGCCGCTGGCGATCAAGGCCACCGCCGACATCGATCAATACCTGTGGATGGCGCAGATGCTGCGCAACTGCACCGCTGCCCGCTACGCCGTGAACAAGGAGCGCATGGTCCGCCTGTCCGAGTACAGCCGCGATTGCCTCGATGAACTGCGCGCCGAAACCGGCATCGCCTACGAAGGCCGCAGCCTGGGCACCACCCAGCTGTTTCGCACCCAGGCGCAACTGGATGGCGCGGCCAAGGATATCGCCGTGCTCAAGGAGTCCGGCGTGCCTTTCGAGCTGCTGGACCGTGAAGGCATCGCCCGCGTCGAGCCGGCCCTGGCTAGCGTGACCGACATCCTGGCCGGCGCCCTGCGCCTGCCGAACGACCAGACCGGCGACTGCCAGATGTTCACCACGCGCCTGGCGCAAATGTGCACCAAGCTGGGTGTGGAGTTCCGCTTCGACCAGGACATCCAGCGCCTGGACTTCGCCGGCGACCGCGTCAACGGCGTCTGGATCGACGGCAAGCTGGAAACCGCCGACCGCTACGTGCTGGCCCTCGGCAGCTACTCGCCGCAACTGCTCAAGCCGCTGGGCATCAAGGCCCCGGTGTACCCGCTCAAGGGTTACTCGCTGACCGTGCCGATCACCAACCCGGCCATGGCCCCGACTTCGACTATCCTCGACGAAACCTACAAGGTGGCGATCACCCGTTTCGACAACCGTATCCGCGTTGGTGGCATGGCTGAAATCGCCGGTTTTGACCTCTCGCTGAACCCACGCCGGCGCGAAACGCTGGAGATGATCGTCAACGATCTTTATCCTCAGGGCGGTGATCTGGCCCAGGCCAGCTTCTGGACCGGCCTGCGTCCTACCACCCCGGACGGCACGCCGATCGTTGGCGCCACGCCCATGCGCAACCTGTTCTTGAACACGGGTCATGGCACGCTTGGCTGGACCATGGCCTGTGGTTCCGGTCGCCTGCTGGCTGACCTGATGGCGAAGAAAAAGCCGCAGATCAGCGCCGAAGGTCTCGATATTTCTCGTTACGGTAATCCTCAGGAGCCTGCAAAACATGTCAATCCAGCGCCAGCTCACCAATGAGCGCATGAGCCAGATCGTCGTTCACAACGGTACTGTGTATCTGGCCGGGCAAGTCGGCGACGACATGAACGCCGGAATTGAGCAGCAGACCCGTGAAACCCTCGCCAATATCGAGCGTTTGCTGGACCTGGCCGGTACCGACAAGTCGCGCCTGCTGTCGGTGACTATCTACCTGAAAGACATCGATGCGCACTTCGCCGGGATGAACAGCGTATGGGACCAGTGGATGCCAAAAGGCGTCGCGCCAGCCCGCGCAACCGTCGAAGCCAAGCTCTGCGAACCGGAAATCCTGGTCGAGCTGTCCGTCGTGGCCGCTCTGCCTTAAGCAAGATCCCTCTCCCGGCGCTACCGATAGTCAAGGCTGTCGGCCGGCGCCGGTTTTTTCTTCCCACATGACCGCCTAGAAGTCTGCCGCCATGCGTCCTGCCCGTGCCCTGATCGATCTTCAAGCCCTGCGTCACAACTACCAACTGGCCCGCGAAGCGTCGCCGGGCGCCCGTGCGCTCGCGGTGATCAAGGCCGATGCCTATGGCCATGGCGCGGTGCGCTGCGCCCAGGCGCTGGAAGCCGAGGCCGATGGCTTTGCCGTGGCCTGCATCGAAGAGGCCCTGGAGCTGCGGGCGGCGGGGATTCGCGCGCCGATATTGCTGCTCGAAGGTTTTTTCGAGGCCGACGAGCTGGACCTGATCGTCGAGCATGACTTCTGGTGCGTGGTGCATTCGTTGTGGCAGCTGGAGGCCATCGAGCAGGCCTCCGTCGCCAAGCCGCTGACGGTATGGCTCAAGCTGGATTCGGGCATGCACCGCGTCGGCCTGCATCCCAAGGATTACCAGCCGGCCTATCAGCGGCTGCTGGCCAGTGGCAAGGTGGCGAAGATCGTGCTGATGAGCCACTTCGCCCGCGCCGACGAGCTCAGCTGCAGCCGCAGCGACGAGCAGGTCGCGGTGTTCGAGGCGGCGCGCCAGGGCTTGTCCGCCGAGATCAGCCTGCGCAACTCGCCAGCCGTGCTCGGCTGGCCGCACATTCCCAGCGACTGGGTGCGCCCTGGCATCATGCTGTATGGCTCGACCCCGTTCGAAGAGCCGCATCCGCTGGCCGCGCGCCTGCAACCGGTGATGACCCTGGAGTCGAAGGTGATCTGCGTGCGCGAACTGCCGGCCGGCGAGCCGGTGGGGTATGGCGCCAAATTCGTCACGCCGCGGCCGATGCGGATCGGCGTGGTGGCCATGGGATACGCCGACGGCTATCCGCGGCATGCGCCGACCGGTGCGCCGGTGCTGGTGGCGGGGCAGCGTACCCAGCTGCTCGGCCGGGTTTCCATGGACATGCTGTGCATCGACCTGACCGACGTGCCAGAGGCCGGGCTGGGCTCTACCGTCGAGCTGTGGGGCAAGAACATCCTCGCCAGCGAGCTGGCGGCCGCCGCCGATACCATCCCTTACCAGCTGTTCTGCAACCTGCGCCGGGTACCACGCGTCTATTCCGGGGACTGAGCAGCGCGGCGCACTGCCGAAAGTCGCCTTGCCTCCTGGGATTGGGGCCCAAGTGTTGTAAATACTGAACGCTATCGCCATGATAACGCTCAACTAGAACAACGCCTGATCCCTAGGAGGCTGCCGCATTGGACGTCGGTGAACGACTGCAATCCATCCGTAAACTCAAAGGCCTTTCCCAGCGTGAACTCGCCAAGCGCGCGGGCGTCACCAACAGCACCATTTCGATGATCGAGAAGAACAGCGTCAGCCCCTCGATCAGTTCGCTGAGAAAGGTTCTTGGCGGTATTCCCATGTCGATGGTCGAGTTTTTCTCGGAAGAAATCCTCCAGGAAAAACCCACCCAGATCGTCTACAAAGCCAACGAGTTGATCGATATTTCCGATGGCGCGGTGACCATGAAACTGGTGGGCCGGGCGCATCCGAGCCGGGCGATCGCTTTTCTCAACGAGATCTATCCGCCGGGCGCCGATACCGGTGAAGAGATGCTCACCCACGAAGGCGAGGAAACCGGGATTCTCGTGGAAGGGCGCCTGGAACTGGTGGTGGGCCTTGAGACATTCGTGCTCGAAGCCGGTGACAGCTACTATTTCGAAAGCACCAAGCCACACCGTTTCCGTAATCCTTTCGATGCACCCGCGCGACTAATCAGCGCAGCCACGCCCGCGAACTTCTAACAGAAGAGGCGTCCTGCAAGGATTGCAGCGGTGCCCGAAGCAGCATTTCGCCTCTCTCTAATCCCCCTTTGAATCTAGGGTTGTTTCAGAGTGGCGGGCTAACCGCTATACTTGCGCCCGCCCGCGAAACCGTGGCCGTGGGCGTGACTAGCCACCATTGAGGGTGTACGCGTGAACCTAATTATGAAAATGCTGGCTGCACCAGCAACCGTATTGGCCCTCTGGGCTGTCAGCGCTCAAGCTGCGACCAACGACGACATTGCCAAGCGCCTCGAGCCGGTTGGCCAGGTCTGCGTCCAGGGTCAGGAATGCAAGGGCATGGAAGTCGCAGTTGCCGCCGGTGGCGGTGGTGCGAAGACTCCAGACGAAGTGATTGCCAAGCATTGCAATGCTTGCCACGGCTCCGGCCTGCTGGGCGCGCCGAAAATCGGCGACGCCGCTGCCTGGAAAGAGCGCGCGGATCACCAGGGCGGCCTCGACGGCATCCTGGCCAAGGCCATTACCGGTATCAACGCGATGCCGCCTAAAGGCACCTGCGCCGATTGCTCCGATGAAGAGCTCAAGGGCGCTATCCAGAAGATGTCCGGCTTGAAATAAGCCCGTATCTTCCGCAAAAAAGCCGCTTACGAGCGGCTTTTTTCATGCCTGCGATTCGGCCGGGACTGTTCATTGCAGCAAAGACCCGGCAAGCTCGGTCCAACCTCAATTCATGGAAGGTTCTGGAGGATCGGATGGTGCAGTCATCTTCTATCGAGCGAGCGGTCGATGAGGTCCTGGCACGCTTGCCGGCGCATATTCATATGGGCATGCCCCTCGGGCTGGGCAAACCCAACCGCTTCGCCAATGCCCTGTATCGTCGGGTCGCGCAGTTGCCCGAGCGTCAGCTGACCATTTACACCGCCCTGAGCCTGGGCCGCCCGCCATTGGGCGATGGCCTGCAACGGCGCTTCCTCGAACCCTTTATCGAACAGGTCTTCGGCGACTACCCCGAACTGGAGTTCCTCGCCGACCTGCACCGCAACCAGGTGCCGGCCAATATCCATATCGAACAGTTCTTCATGCAGCCCGGCAGCCTGCTCAACAGCGCGACGGCGCAGCAGGATTACGTCTGCAGCAACTACAGTCATGCCGCGCGCGACATCAATGCCGCCGGCCTGAACCTGGTGGCGCAACTGGTGGCCCGGGACCCGCAACAGGCCGACCGTCTGAGCCTGAGTTGCAACCCGGACATCACCCTCGACCTGCTGCCGATGATCGCCGAACGGCGTGCCGCCGGTGAAACCATCCTGCTGCTGGGCCAGGTGCATCGCGACCTGCCCTACATGCCGGGGGACGCCGAGGTCGAGGCCGCCACCTTCGACCTGCTGATCGACGAAGAGGAGGGCAGCACGCTGTTTTCCACGCCGAATATGCCGGTGGGGTTCCAGGATCACTTTATCGGCCTGCACGCCAGCACCCTGGTGCGCGATGGCGGCACCCTGCAGATCGGCATCGGCTCCATGGGCGATGCGCTGACAGCGGCATTGCTGGCGCGCCAGGCGGACAACGATGGCTATCGGGCGCTGCTGGCGGACCTGGAGATCCAGTGCTGGAAGCCGCTGATCGAGCGCGAAGGCGGGGTGGAGCCTTTCGCCAAGGGCCTTTATGGCTGCAGCGAGATGTTCGTCAACGGCCTGCTGGCCCTGGCCGATGCCGGCATCGTGCGGCGCAAGGTCTATCCCTCGGTGGCCCTGCAGCAACAGGCCAACGCCGGGACGCTGGATGAAGCCCAGGCGCTGGGCGGAGTGTCAGTGCATGGCGGCTTTTTCCTCGGGCCGCGCAGCTTCTACCAGCGCCTCAGGGACCTGCCCAAGAGCAAGCTCGGCGAGTTCAACATGACCGCCATCAGTTACATCAACGAGCTGTACGGCCATGAAGAACTCAAGCGCCTGCAGCGCCTGGATGCGCGCTTTATCAACAGCTCGATCATGGTCACCCTGCTGGGGGCCGGGGTGGCGGATCAGCTGGAAGACGGCCGGGTGCTCAGTGGCGTCGGCGGGCAATACAACTTCGTCGCCCAGGGGCATGCGCTGCAAGGCGCGCGCTCGATCCTGATCCTGCGCAGCTGGCGCGAATCCGCGGGCCTGGTCAGCTCCAACATCGTCTGGGAATACGGCCACTGCACCATCCCGCGGCACCTGCGGGACATTGTGGTCACCGAGTACGGCATCGCCGATCTGCGCGGCAAGACCGATGCGAAGGTGATCGAAGCGCTGCTCAATATCAGCGACTCGCGGTTCCAGCCGGGCCTGATCGAACAGGCGCAGAAGGCCGGCAAGCTGCCCAAGGATTTCCGCCTCGATCCACGTTTCACCGACAACCACCCGCAGCGCCTGCTGGCGATCCAGGCACAGCACCGGCATCTGTTCCCGGAATATCCGTTGGGCAGCGACTTCAGTGCAGAGGAGCGGGATTTGCTGCGGGCGCTGAACTGGCTGAAGAGCAAGTTCAAGCTCAGCGAGATTCTCGAACTGGGCAAGGCGGCGCTGGATGCGCCACCGCCCGAAGCCTTCCCGGCGCACCTGGAGCGGATGCGCCTGGTGGCGCCCGATGGCTGGCGCGAGGACGTGTACCAGCGCCTGCTGTTGGCGGCGTTGCGGGAGACGGCGCAGCTATAGGCAGACGCCTGGCGGCGTCATCGCGAGCAAGCTTCGTTCCTACAGGAACACACACTCTCTCTGTAGGAGCGAAGCTTGCTCGCGATAAAGAGGCAAAGCCTCTTTAGATAAAGGTCACCACGCCACCGGCCAGGGACTTGACCCGGGCCAGGGATTCCACGCGATAGCCTTGCGCGTCCAGTTCGGCGCGGCCGCCCTGGAACGACTTCTCGATCACGATGCCCAGGCCGGCCACAGTGGCGCCCGCCTGCTTGATGATCGAGATCAGCGCCTGGGACGCCTTACCGTTGGCCAGGAAGTCATCGATGATCAGCACGCGGTCGCTGCTGGTCAGGTGACGCGGGGAAATCGCCACGGTGCTTTCAGTCTGCTTGGTGAACGAGTAGACGGTCGCCGACAGCAGGTTCTCGGTCAGGGTCAGGGACTGGTGCTTGCGCGCGAAGATCACCGGAACGCCCAGGTTCAGGCCGGTCATGATCGCCGGAGCGATGCCCGAGGCTTCGATGGTGACGATCTTGGTGATGCCCGAATCCTTGAACAGCGTGGCGAATTCGTCGCCGATCAGCTTCATCAAGGCCGGGTCGATCTGGTGGTTCAGAAAGGCGTCGACTTTCAGGACCTGGTCGGAAAGCACGATGCCTTCTTCGCGAATTTTCTTGTGCAGTGCTTCCATGAAGCTTTCCTCTGTTGACGCCTTGGGCGCCTGAGCTCTGATAAAAGGTGTTCGGTTAAAAATGCTTCGGCTAAAAAGTGTTCAATTCTAGCGCTTTAACATCGCCCGTATATCCGCCAACGCATTATTGCCGCGAACGGCTTTGACTTCGGTCGGGGTGTCGTCGTTGCCTTCCCACGCCAGGTCGTCCGGCGGCAATTCGTCGAGGAAGCGGCTGGGGGCGCAGTCGATGACTTCACCGTACTGCTTGCGCTTGGCGGCGAAGGTGAAGGCCAGGGTCTGGCGCGCGCGGGTGATGCCCACGTAGGCCAGGCGGCGTTCTTCCTCGATGGTATCGGCTTCGATACTGGAGCGGTGGGGGAGGATTTCCTCCTCCATGCCCATGATGAACACATAAGGGAATTCCAGGCCCTTGGACGCATGCAGGGTCATCATCTGCACGCCCTCGGCGCCGTCTTCCTCTTCCTGCTGACGCTCCAGCATGTCGCGCAACACCAGCTTGCCGATGGCGTCTTCGACGGTCATTTCGCCGTCTTCGTCTTTTTCCAGGGTGTTCTTCAGCGCCTCGATCAGGAACCACACGTTACCCATGCGGTAGTCGGCGGCCTTGTCGCTGGAACTGTTGGTGCGCAGCCAGTTCTCGTAGTCGATGTCCATGACCATGCTACGCAGCGCAGAGATCGGGTCTTCGCCGGCGCACTGCTCGCGCACCTTGTCCATGAAGCGCTTGAAGCGCGCCAGGCGGTCGGTGAAGCGGCTGTCCAGGTGCTCGCCCAGGCCGATTTCGTCGGTGGCGGCGTACATCGAGATCTTGCGTTCGGTGGCGTAGTTGCCGAGCTTTTCCAGGGTGGTGGAGCCGATTTCCCGGCGCGGCACGTTGATCACCCGCAGGAAGGCGTTGTCGTCGTCCGGGTTCACGATCAGGCGGAAGTAGGCCATCAGGTCCTTCACTTCCTGGCGCCCGAAGAAGCTGTTGCCGCCGGACAGGCGATAGGGAATCTGGTGATGCTGCAGCTTCAACTCGATCAGCTTGGCCTGGTAGTTGCCGCGATAGAGGATCGCGAAATCGCTGTAGGGCCGGTCGGTGCGCAGGTGCAGGCTGAGGATTTCCATGGCCACCCGCTCGGCCTCGGCGTCCTCGTTGCGGCAGCGGATCACGCGGATCTCGTCGCCGTGGCCCATCTCGCTCCACAGCTGTTTCTCGAACTCGTGGGGGTTGTTGGAGATCAGCACGTTGGCGCAGCGCAGGATGCGGCTGGTGGAGCGGTAGTTCTGCTCGAGCATCACCACCTTCAAGGACGGGTAGTCCTCCTTGAGCAGCATCAGGTTTTCCGGACGGGCGCCGCGCCAGGCGTAGATCGACTGGTCGTCGTCGCCCACCACGGTGAACTGGTTGCGCTTGCCGATAAGCATTTTCACCAGCAGGTACTGGCTGGCGTTGGTGTCCTGGTATTCGTCCACCAGCAGGTAGCGCACCTTGTTCTGCCACTTCTCCAGGATGTCGGCGTGCTCTTCGAACAGCTTCACCGGCAGCAGGATCAGGTCGTCGAAGTCCACCGCGTTGAACGCCTTGAGCGTGCGCTGGTAGTGGGTGTAGACGATGGCCGCGGTCTGTTCCTTGGGATTGCGCGAGTTTTCCAGGGCCTGGGCCGGCAGGATCAGGTCGTTCTTCCAGGCGCCGATCATGTTCTTGATCTCGTCGACGCCGTCGTCGCCCGAGTATTCCTTTTGCATGATGTCGGTCATCAGGGCCTTGACGTCGGTCTCGTCGAAGATCGAGAAGCCCGGCTTGTAGCCCAGCCGCACATGCTCCTTGCGGATGATGTTCAGCCCCAGGTTGTGGAAGGTCGACACGGTCAGGCCGCGGCCCTCGCCACTGCGCAGCAGGGTGCCGACCCGTTCCTTCATCTCCCGCGCGGCCTTGTTGGTGAAGGTCATGGCGACGATGTACTGCGCGCGAATGCCGCAGTTCTGGATCAGGTGGGCGATCTTGCGCGTAATTACACTGGTCTTGCCGGAGCCAGCACCGGCGAGCACCAAAAGAGGGCCGCCGACGTAGTTCACGGCTTCTTGCTGCCGGGGATTGAGTCGGGACATGACGAAAAAAGGGGTCTGTAACGAAATGGGCGGGCATTTTAACAGGATGAACGGATTCTGCTGCTCTCTCCGACTTGTGACGCAGCACGCTATCTAAATTTGCCGGTTTTGATACTTTCCCTCAGGATGCGCGCTGAATATGCGTCTAATGTTCGAGTTAGAGCGGTACAAGAAATTGCGTTTGATAATCAATATCATTTGTCATTGTTTATCTACGCGTCATAATGCCCGCCGCCAACTTCTATTACAGAGTCTAGGGAGCTAGCTTGTCTAAGCCTGTCGAACCCTTGCGCTTGCTGCTGCTGGCCGAAGAGCCGGCGTGGGCAGCGTTGTTGCGCGAGTGTCTCGCTCCGTTGGGAGACTCGGTGGTGCTGATCAGTGCGCCGACCTGGGAATCTGTCAGCCGTCTGTTCGACGAAGATCGTTCTGCGATTCTGTTAACCGTTCCCCAACTGCAACCGGCTCCCGGTCGTTGCAGCCTGCCCACGGTATTGCTGCTGGAGCAGGAGCCGCTGAACACGCCAGCCGGCGCCAGCGACTGGCTGGTGAATAAAAATCTCAGCGCCGATACAGTGCGCCGTTGCCTGCGCCATGTGCGTGAGCGCGGGGTGCTGGAAAGCACCCTGTTGCGCCTGGCCGAGCAGGACCCGCTGACCGGCATCGCCAACCGCCAGGGTTTCCAGACCCTGCTGGCAGCGCGCCTGGCGGAAAACGAAGGGCGCGGGCTGGCGCTGGGGCACCTGGACCTGGACAACTTCCGGCATGCCAACGATGCGCTGGGCCACCAGGCCGGCGACCGGTTGATCCTGCAAGTGGTCTCGCGGCTCAAGAGCCAGCTTGAGGCCGGGGACCAGCTGGCGCGCCTGGGCAGCGACGAGTTCGCCCTGCTGATCGATACCCGCCGGGCGCCGCAACGCGCCGAGTGGATGGCCGAACGCATCGCCGAAGTCATGGCCGAGCCGTACTGGATCGACGGCGAAAGCCTGCTGATCGGCTGCAGCCTGGGCATCGCCCATGCCAAGGCGAATGCCGGCGCCGACCCGCTGATGTGGCACGCGCACATCGCCATGCAGCAGGCCAAAAGTACCCAGGGCTGTACCTTTCATATCTTCAACGAACGCATCAACCGCAATGCCCGCAGCCTCGCCGACCTGGAAAGCGAACTGCGCCGGGCCTTGCGCCGCGACGAGCTGGAGTTGCACTACCAGCCACGCCTGAACCTGCATGACGGGCAGATCGTCGGCCTCGAAGCCCTGGTGCGCTGGCGCCATGGCGAGCGCGGGCTGTTGCCGCCGAGCGAGTTCGTGCCGCTGGCCGAGCAGAGCGGCCTGATCGTGCCGCTGGGCTACTGGGTGATTTCCCGGGCGCTGCGCGACATGCAGGCCTTGCGCGAACGCGGCCTGGCGCCGCTGCACATGGCGGTCAACCTGTCGTTCCGCCAGTTCCAGGACAGCCAGCTGCTGTCGACCCTCAGCCGGCTGATTGCCGAGCGCGGTGTCGAGGCTCAATGGTTGGAATTCGAGCTGACCGAAACCGCGGTGATGCGCCGCAGCGACCTGGTCAAGCAGACCATGGACGCGCTGGGGCGGCTGGGGGTGCGGTTTTCCCTGGACGACTTCGGCACCGGGTTCTCGTCTTTCGTGCACCTCAACAGCCTGCCGATTGCCCTGCTCAAGATCGACAAGAGCTTTGTCGGTGGCATGGAGCAGCGCGAAGAGAACCGCAAGCTGGTGCACGCCATGATCAACCTGGCCCACAACCTCCATCTCGAGGTGGTGGCCGAGGGCGTGGAAACCCCCGAGCAACTGGCGCTGCTGCGCAGCTTCGGTTGCGATCAGGCGCAGGGCTACCTGATCAGCAAGCCGCTGCCGCTGGCGGAACTGGTGGAATACCTGACGTTTGGCAGAAGCCAGCAGATCCTGGTCGGCGAGGTCATCTGACGCCCCTTTCCCTGTAGGAGCGAGCTTGCTCGCGATAGCGGACATACATTCAACGCCGATGTTGACTGTGAGTCCGCTACCGCGAGCAATCGAGCTCCTGCAGCTACAGGGAGTCCCGGACCGCCTGGAAGTTATCCCGCAGGTCGGGCTCCGCACCTTCCCGACGAATCATCCGCCGCATCTTCCATTCGAAGGCCAGGGTCAGGCTGATGGCGGCGCACGCCAGCCCCGATGCCAGGCCCCACCACACACCGGTCGCGCCCCA
This sequence comes from Pseudomonas sp. 22526, assembly GCF_052044735.1. NCBI lineage: Bacteria > Pseudomonadati > Pseudomonadota > Gammaproteobacteria > Pseudomonadales > Pseudomonadaceae > Pseudomonas > Pseudomonas sp. 22526. The sequence goes on along the minus strand of NZ_JBQENK010000009.1, from coordinate 214,838 downwards.
GCCCAGGGTGAAGGCCATCAGCCAGGCTGTCGGTGCACCAATCAGCCAATAGCAGCCCAGGCCGACGAGGAAGGTGGTCTTGGCGTCCTTGAGCCCGCGAATTGCGCCCATGGCGATGGTTTGCGTGCCATCGAACAGCTCGAACCAGGCCGCGACCGCCAGCAGGCTGACCGCCAGGTTGATCACATCGCGAAAGGCCGGGTCGTTGTGGTCGAGGAACAGCCCGATCAACTGGTTCGGCAGCAGCCAGAACACCATGGCGAAGCCCAGCATGGCTGCGCCGCCAAAGGCGATCCCGACCCGGCCGGCCATGCGCGCGTGCAGCAGCTGCCCGGCGCCGTAGTGCTGGCCGATGCGCATGGTGATCGCGTAGGAGATCCCGGCCGGCACCATGAAGGCCACGGAGACGATCTGCAGGGCGATCTGGTGCGCCGCCAGCTGGGTGCTGCCCATGGTGCCCATGCACAGCGCGGCGAAGGCGAACAGCCCGACTTCCACCGCGTAGGTGCCGCCGATGGGCAGGCCCAGGCGCCAGAGTTCCCGCAGGTAGTGGCGATTGGGCCGCGCCAGGCCCTGGCGCAGCGGGTAGGCGGCATAGGCCGGGTGGCGCTTGATGTGCCAGGCCAGCGCCAGGGCCATGCAGTTGGCGACGATCGCGGTAACCAGGCCGATCCCCACCAGCCCCAGTTTCGGCAGGCCGAACATGCCGGTGATCAAGGCGTAATTGAGCAGGAAGTTGGCCAGGGTGCCGGCCAGGCTGATGACCATCACCGGCGTGGCGCGGCCGATGGCGCTGGTGAAGCCGCGCAGGGCCATGAAGCTCAGGTAGCCGGGCAGGGCGAATGGCAGGATCAGCAGGAACTGGCCGGCGGACTGCACGTTGGTTTCGGTCTGGCCGAACAGCAGCAACACTGGCTTGAGGTTCCACAGCAGCAGGCCGGCGACCAGCGCCATCAGCCACGCCAGCCAGAGCCCGGCCTGGGTCAGGCGGGTGGCGCCTTCGATGTCGCCGGCGCCCTGGCGAATCGCGACCAGGGTGCCGACCGCCGCGATCACGCCGATGCAGAAAATCGACACGAACGAATAGGTGGCCGCGCCGAGACCGCCGCCGGCCAGGGCTTCCGGGCTGAGGCGGGCCATCATCAGGGTGTCGGTCAGCACCATCAGCATGTGCGCCAACTGTGAGGCGATCAGCGGCCCGGCCAGCCGCAGGATGGCCCAGAGTTCGGTGCGTGCTGGATGCTGCATGGTCATCGGTCTCGATACGGGGGAGGGAGTCAGGAGGGTTGATTCTCGGCGCTCGCGGCGAGTTGCACAAAGAGATAAAAACGATTGGTAGCATGATTAAAACTCATGCTTTACGGATTCTGGTAACTTGGCGCCATTGCGCCTGTGGAGTGCTGCCATGCCCCGTCGTCTTCCGCCCCTGTATGCCCTGCGCGCCTTTGAGGCTGCAGCACGACACAGCTCGTTCACCCGCGCGGCCGAGGAACTGTCGATCACCCAGAGCGCGGTCAGCCGGCATATCCGCACCCTGGAAGACCACTTCGCCTGTCGGCTGTTCCAGCGCAGCGGGCGCAACCTGCAACTGACCGAAGCCGCGCGCCTGCTGCTGCCAGGCATTCGCGAAGGCTTCACCGCCCTCGAGCGCGCCTGCAATACCCTACGCGCGGAAGACGACATCCTGCGCATGAAGGCGCCCTCGACTCTGACCATGCGCTGGTTGCTGGCGCGCCTGAGCCGCTTCCGTCATCTACAGCCGGGCAACGAGGTGCAACTGACCAGCGCCTGGATGGACGTCGATTCGGTGGACTTCAACCAGGAGCCCTTCGACTGCGCGGTGCTGCTGAGCAATGGCCACTTTCCGCCGGACTGGGAGGCCAGTTTCCTGTTTCCGGAATTGCTGATCCCGGTGGGCGCGCCGAACCTGCTCAACGACCAGCCGTGGGATGTGGCGCGACTGGCCGCTACCGAACTGCTGCACCCGACCCCGGATCGCCGCGACTGGCGCAACTGGCTGGAGCGCATGGGCCTGTCCGAGCAGGTATCGCTCAAGGGCGGGCAGGTGTTCGACACCCTGGAACTGGGCATGATCGCCGCGGCCCGGGGCTACGGGGTTTCCATGGGCGATCTGCTGATGGTGGCCGAGGATGTGGCCCAGGGACGCCTGAGCCTGCCCTGGCCGACGGCGGTGGCCAGTGGCGAGAATTACTACCTGGTCTGGCCCAAGACCCGGCCTGGAGGCGAACGTTTGCGCCGCCTCAGCGATTTTCTCCAGAACGAGGTCCGGGCCATGCAATTGCCCGCCGTGGAGCGTCTCGGCTGAAACGATGAAAACCCCGTGACAAGGGGCTCGCGCAATACCTGTCCGATGCGCTCAAGTATTGATCGGCGCCGCCGAATCCTTGGAAGTGGAACCTTCGTTCTGATCGGTTCCGACATCTCATTCTTATTAGAACCATTGCCGAGCGTGTGACGAGATCAGGACGATCCGGTCTCTCGGCCAGGAGCTGTCATGCCTCAACCTCGTGCCCGGATCGCCTCGCAGCTTGGTCTCGCACTCGCCGTGGTACTGGCGATTGTGATCAGCGGCAGTACTGTCTTCGCCCTGCGCTCGCTGGACGCCGCCAACCTCGCCACCCGGGAAGAACACCTGGCCAGTGAGGCACGGCTGCTGGCCGACCAGCTCAATACCTTCCACAGCACCCTGCGTGAAAGCACCCAACGCCTGAGCGGGCTGTTCGAAAAGCGTTTCAGCGGCGGCCTGAGCCTGCACCCGGACCAGCCGGTGACCGTGGCCGGTACCCAGACCCCGGGCCTGCACCTGGGGGACGTGGTGCTGAACAACAACTTCGAGGAAGTCGACGAGTTCAAGCAGATGACCGCCGGCGTGGCGACGGTGTTCGTGCGCAGCGGCGACGACTTCGTCCGCGTCAGCACTTCGCTGAGCAAGCAGGATGGCAGCCGCGCCATCGGCACCCTGCTGGACCACGCGCACCCGGCCTACCAGAAACTCATGGCAGGGCAGAGCTATGTCGGCCGCGCGCTGCTCTTCGAACGCCTGTACATGACCCAGTACACGCCGGTGCGGGACAGCGCCGGCAAGGTGATTGCGGTGCTGTTCGTCGGCTTCGACTACACCGACGCGCAGAACGCCCAGTTCGACAACCTCAAGCGCTTCCGCATCGGCCAGACCGGCTCCCTGGCGTTGCTCGACGAGCAGCATAAATGGCTGGTCCCGCCGGCTGGCGTGCAGGCCCTGGAGCAGTCGGCAACGACCATCGTCGAGCTGGCCAAGCAGCCGGGCAAGGGCCGCTTCTGGAGCGACCAGAGCGAGGACTTCTACAGCGTCGCCGTGCCCTTCGAAGGCGGGCCCTGGTCGGTGGTGGCGAGCATGCCGAAGGCCGAGATCCGTGCGGTGACCTGGAGCGTCGGTACGCGCCTGGTCATCGGCAGCCTGTTGGCGATGCTGCTGGCGGTGGGCGCCACGGTCTGGCTGCTGCGCAGCAAGCTTGCGCCCCTGGGCGACCTGGTGCGCCAGGCCGACGCCTTGGGCAAAGGCGATCTGAGCGCGCGCCTGAATGTCTCCAGCCAGGATGAAATCGGCCAGCTGGCGAGCAGCTTCAACCAGATGGGCCAGGCCCTGTCGACCATGGTCGAGCACATCCGCAAGGCCGCCGAGGAGGTCAATGGCCGGGCCCAGGCGCTGTCCGGGCTGTCGGGCGGGGCGTATGAGGGCATGGAACAGCAGTCGGGCGAGATCAGCAGCATGGCCGGGGCGGTGGAGGAGTTCAGCGCCACTTCGCTGAACATCGCCGACAACATGGGCAACACAGAACGCTTGGCCCAGGAAAATGCCCAGCAGACCCGGATCGGCCGTACCTCGATGGAAGAGGCCTCGGCCTCGCTGGAGCAGATCGCCGGCGCCTTGAACAGCACCGCCACCGTGATCAACACCCTGGGCCAGCGTTCCGAGGAGATCGGCGGCATCGTCGGGGTGATCACCGCGATTGCCGACCAGACCAACCTGCTGGCGCTCAACGCCGCCATCGAAGCCGCGCGGGCCGGCGAACAAGGCCGCGGTTTTGCCGTGGTCGCCGATGAAGTGCGCAACCTGGCCTCGCGGACCCGCGAAGCCACCGACGAAATCTCGGTAATGATCAACAGCATCCAGCAGGAAACCGGCAACGCCATCGCCACCATGGAGCAGGGCAATGTGTTGATGCAGGAAGGCCTGTCGCGCAACGCCAATGTCGCCTCGGCCCTGGCCCGCATCGACGAGCAGAGCCGTTCGGCTGGCCAGCAGTTCGCCGCGATCACCACCGCGACCCAGGAGCAGAGCAGCACCGCGACCCTGCTCAGCAGCAACCTGCAGAGCATTGCCCTGGCCAACAGCGAACAGCGCGAAGTGGTGTCGAACCTGGCGATCACCGCCAAGGAACTGGAGAAGCTGGCGGCAGACTTGCGCCAGGAGGTCGACCGGTTCCGTTGATACCGGTTGCGTGCTCCGATCTTGTGGCCGCTGGGCACCGGCGGGGAGGCTGATTGCAAATGCGCGGGGCTGGGCTAAACCATAGGGGCGATTTCCCTACAGGATGCCTTCCCGGCAGGAGCTGACATGTCCCGTCTCACTCGTTTTGCCCTCCGTACAGCCGTGCTGCCCCTGGCGCTGGCCAGCCAGATGGCGTCCAGCCAGGAGGCCGCGGGATTCATTTCCCCGGCGTCCTGGTACAGCGCCTTCAATGCTATCGCCCAGGTGGCGTGCCATAACTGCTACGAAAAACAGTACGCCAGCACCTTCACCAGTGTGCTCGACAGCGTGCGCACCCTGGAGCTGGACTTCTGGGACCAGCGCGATGCGGTCACCGGTGGTTCGGCCGGTCACTGGTTCGTGCGGCACAACCCCGGCACCCTGTTCCAGTCCGGCAATGACAACAACTGCACCGGCGACGGCAAAGGCACCAATGATCTCGAGGCCTGCCTCAACGACATCAAACTCTGGAGCGACAGCCATCCCGGGCACTTCCCGATTACCCTGATCCTCGACAAGAAGCAGGGCTGGTCGAAGGAAAGCTCCGGGCGTACGCCGAAAGACTTCGATGATCTGGTCAGCCGGATTTTCCAGGGCAAGCTCTACACCCCGAGCGACCTGGCCCAGCACCTGGGTGTCAGCAGCAGTGCCTTGCAGGGCTCGCTCAAGGGCAAGTCCTGGCCGACCGCCAGCCAACTGCAGGGCAAGGTGCTGCTGGTGCTCAACCACTCGGAGAACCAGAAGCTCTCGCAATACGCCGAAGCCCGAACCACCAGCGCCAAGGTGTTCATTTCACCGGTCACCAACGGCCAGAACGATGTCAGTGGCGAGGTCAGCGGCATGTCCAGGGCGTCGTCCGGTTACGTGGCCATGAACAACATGGGCAAGGGCGACAAACAGTGGGCCGCGCAAGCCTTTGCCTACAGCCATATCGGTCGGGTGTGGGGTGATGACGGCGTGCCATTCACCCAACACATCGCCGAGAAGGTCAATCTGTCGGCGTATTACAAGTTCGCCGAGGCCAAGGATGGCAACGGCTATCGCATCCGGCCGTTCTAATGTTTCAGCGGGGCTCGGCCGGTTCGGCGAGCCCCGGGTCCACCCGCTTGCCAATGTCCCGCAGGCGCGCCAGTTGATCGACCATGGTCGGCGCTTCATCCAGGCTGCTGACGAAGGTCCACAGGTAGGTCATCACCGCGTACACATGCCCGGCCTTGACCCCTTCGGTCAGGGCCAGTTGGCTGATGGCGATCACGAACAGCAGCGCGGCCGCCGAGCCGAGCAGCAGATAGGCCGCCGCCTCGCGGTCCGACAGCCAGATCCGCAGCCGCGACAGTAGCCGGTAGTGCCGTTGCAGGGACGTGGCGCCGACCTTGGCCACCAGGCCGATTTCCTTTTCCAGCCGGTCGTTCAGGCGCTCATGCAGCTCCTGATTGCGCCGGGCAAAACGCGGCAGCAGGGTCACGCACAGCAGCAAGGCCACCAGACAGGCCAGGCCGACCCAGGGTTCGATCACCAGCAGCATCACCGCCGCGCCGACAATCGACACCAGGGCGGTGGCAATGGTCGGTACGTGCTTCTCGAAGAAGTCGACGAACTCCCGGGCCAGCACCACCCGCGCCGCGGCGGTGGAGGTGCTCTGGTTCTGCAGGCGCTGGTTGAGGATCACCGGCACCGCCAGGTCGGCGTAGATCCGCGTGAAGGTGCGGGTATCCACCGCCCGCCGCGCGGCCCCGACCACCCAGAACGCCAGCACCACCAGGGCATAGAACAATGCGCTGCCGGCGTCGCCACGAATGATCGAGTCCACGGCAAACCCGGCAAACAATGGGTAGGCCAGCAGCAACGCGTTCTCCAGCGCCACCAGCGACAGGGTGCAGAACAGCTTGCCGGGGTAGGCGCGGGCGATGGCCTTCAGGGTCTGGCTGGCGGATTGCTGGCCGATTTTTTTGCTTTCATCGATCAGGACTTGCGGGGTAACGGCTGACATGAGTGCACCGGGTGGAAGATAAAGGCTATTATTGAGCGACTGCTCAATAGTATTTGAGCGATCGCTCAAAACGCAAGCGCCGTTGATCCACTGGCGCCCAGAGGTAATGCCCGCATGTCCCGTACCGACCGCAAAGACCAGATCATCACCGCCGCCCTGGAGCTGTTTCTCAGCAAGGGCTTCGCCGCTGTTTCCACCCGTGACCTGGCGGACTATGCCGGCCTGTCCCGCAGCCACATCTATCACTACTTCAGCGACTGGAATGAATTGCGTCGCGAAGCTTTCGTGCGTTTTGCCAACGAGCAACTGGACGCCGTAGGCGCGCCTCTGGTTGGCTTGCCGCCGCTTGCGGCCCTGCATGGATTCCTGCGCGATTGCCTGCCGGTTTCTGCCGAAGACAGCTGGGCGCTGTGGCTCGATGCCTGGGATGAAGCCATGCACGACACCGCGCTGGCCGAGGCCTACCAGAAGGTGGATGAGCAGTGGCAGGCCATGCTCGCCAGCATCATCGAAGCCGGCGTGCAGGCCCAGGTGTTCCAGTGCGCATCCCCCGCGCGCGCAGCCCGGCAGATCTTCGCCCAGATCATGGGTTATGCCGACGGCCTGCTGCTGCGACCCTCGGCCGAGGCCGCCGCAGCGGCGATGGATGAGGTGATGGAAGTGGTCGAGTTGTTATTGAAGATTCGCTGAGCCCTGGAGAGGTGTTCGGGTGTGCCGGCCGGTTGCGGAAATTAGGTTGCTGAAGCGATTCATCAGCGCTATAAAAATCCCACAACTCCAATAAAGGCACACCCCCCATGACACCGCTCAGACTGCTGGTCGCTCTTTCCGCGTTCACCGCTGCTTCCCACGCCATGGCCTGGGACTATGTCCTGCTCGATACCGACAAGGCCGCCCAGGACTTCCATATCACCAGCGCGCAGCTGGGGGTGAAAACCGCCAAGCCCTTTTCCGTGACCCTGCGCACCCTGCATGGCGGGCGGCAGGAGGGGGTGAGCATTGTCGATATCGACAATGGTGCGATGCAGCTCTCGGTGGTGCCGACCCGTGGCATGAACGTGCTGCAGGCCTCGGTCGGCACGGTGCGCATGGGTTGGGACTCGCCGGTCAAGGAGGTGGTCAACCCGGCGTTCATCGAACTCAACGGTCGTGGCGGCCTGGGTTGGCTGGAAGGTTTCAACGAACTGGTGACCCGCTGCGGCTACGAGTGGGTCGGGCATCCGGGCATGGATAACGGCGAGCTGCTGACCCTGCACGGTCGCGCAGCGAACATCCCGGCGAACAAGGTCACCCTGCATATTGACGAGAAGCCGCCGTACGCCATCAGCCTGCGGGGCGAGCTCAAGGAGCAGGCGTTCAAGAAGGTCGATTTCTCGGTGGCCACCGAGCTGGTGACCGAGCCGGGCAGCGTCAGTTTTGCCCTCAACGACACCCTGACCAACAACGGCGACTATCCGAAGGAATACCAGGCGCTGTATCACAGCAACTTCAGCACACCGTTCCTCGAAGAGGGCGCGCAGTTCGCCGCACCGGTGAAGCAGGTTTCGCCCTTCAATGACAAGGCCAAGGCCGACCTAGCGGATTGGCAGACCTACCGCGGCCCGACCCGGGACTACGACGAGACCGTCTACAACCTGGTGCCTTACGCCGATGCCCAGGGCGACACCCTGACGGTGCTGCACAACAAGGCCGGCAGCCTCGGCGTGGCGGTGGGCTTCAATACCCGGCAGTTGCCGGTGTTCTCCCTGTGGAAAAACACCGACACCCGGGGCCAGGGCTATGTGACCGGCCTGGAGCCGGGCACCAGTTTCTCCTACAACCGTCGCTACCAGCGCCCGCTGGGCCTGGTGCCGACCATAGAGGCCAGGCAGAGCAAGCAATTCCAGATCCGCTACAGCCTGCTGGCCGACAAGGCGGCTGTGGATAAGTCCCTGGCCGAGATCAGCCAGATCCAGAACGGCCGGCAGACCGAAGTACGGCCGACGCCGCTGGTGGACCTGAGCAAGGAGTGATCCTCCTCAGCTCGCGGCCGGCCGGTATTGCAGCGCTTCGGCCAGGTGCTCGCGACTGATCTGCTCGACCTGCTCGAGGTCCGCCAGGGTACGGGCGACCTTGAGCAGGCGGTGGGCGGCGCGCAGGGACAGGGTCAGGCGCTCGCAGGCGGTTTCCAGCCAGCGCTCGTCGGTTGTGGATAACTGGCAATGCCGGCGCAGGCCCGGCAGGTCGAGAAAGGCATTGGCGCAGCCCTGGCGCCGTTGTTGCTGCTCCCGGGCGCGGGCCACCAGGGCCGCGGCTTGCGCGGTGTTATCCCCAGCCTGGGGCTTGGGGTTGAGGGCTGTGCTTTCCCGGGCCACGGTCAGGTGCAGGTCGATGCGGTCGAGCAGCGGCCCGGAGAGCTTGTTGCGATAACGCTGGATCTGCTCCGGGGTGCAGCGGCAACGGCCACTGGGCTCGCCAAGATATCCACAGGGGCAAGGGTTCATTGCCGCCACCAGCTGGAAGCGTGCGGGAAAATGCACCCGGTCACGAGCCCGGGAAATGACGATTTGCCCCGACTCCAGCGGCTCGCGCAGCACCTCCAGTACCTTGCGATCGAACTCCGGCAGCTCATCAAGGAACAGCACACCGTGATGGGCGAGGGTGATTTCCCCGGGTTGCGGTTTCGAGCCTCCGCCCACCAGTGCTGGCCCCGAGGCCGAGTGGTGAGGCTGGCGAAACGGCCGCTGCGGCCAATGGCTCAGGGGAATGTGGCTGGTGACCGACTGGATGGCGGCCACTTCCAGGGCTTCCTGTTCCTCCAATGGTGGCAACAGGCCGGGCAGGCGGCTGGCCAGCAAGGTCTTGCCAGTGCCCGGCGGGCCGCTGAACAGCAGGTTGTGCGCACCGGCCGCGGCCACCAGCAGCGCCCGTTTGGCAGCCAGTTGGCCCTGCACTTCATTCAGGTCGGGGTAGGACCGGTTCTGGTAGAGCAGGCCGTCCGAGGCATAGGGCTCGATCGGCGTGTGGCCGTTGAAGTGGGCGACGGCTTCCAGCAAATGCTCGACGGCAATCACCTTCAGTCCCGAGGCCAGGCAGGCTTCCTCGGCATTGGCGCGCGGCACCATCAGCATGCGTCCGGCCTGGCGCGCGGCCAGGGCCGCCGGCAGCACGCCGCGCACCGGGCGAACCGCGCCGGAAAGCGCCAGCTCGCCCAGGCACTCGACATTCTCCAGGGCCAGGGTCGGCACCTGCACGCTGGCGGCGAGAATGCCTAGGGCGATTGCCAGGTCGAAGCGCCCGCCGTCCTTGGGCAGGTCGGCCGGGGCGAGGTTGAGGGTGATGCGCCGGGCTGGAAAATCGAAGCCGGCATTGAGAATGGCGCTGCGCACCCGGTCCTTGCTTTCCTTGACCGCCGCTTCGGGCAGGCCCACCAGGGTCAAAGCCGGCAGGCCGTTGGCCAGATGGACTTCGACCGACACGGCCGGTGCTTGCACGCCGGTCTGGGCACGGCTGTGGACAATGGCCAGAGACATGACTCGTTCCTTGAGGCTGGGAAACCGCGTCCTGCGGTGGTGCAAGCCTAGCCCCGGCCGAGGCTACGCCGCACCAGCAAATAGACTCAGGATGTTGCGGCGGGCGGCTCAGCCGCGCCAGTCGTGGGACCAGCCCGGTTGGGCGATGCGCTGTTCGTACAGGGCGATGTCCGACTGATTGTCGACTTCCACCCAGCCGCCGCGAATGGCCACGGTGGCGATGGTGGTGCCGGCCTGGAGCAGGGCCCGCAGCAGGCTGGTCATGTCCAGTTTGTCGATCTGCTGGTCGCTCATGCCGGACAGCAGTGCCTGGACCTGGCTCCATCCTGCAGGGGTGAATTTCAGCAGGCCCATGTACTGGCCCTCGATTTCCTCGCGGCTGGCGACCCTTTCACCGATACCCAGCAGCTGGCCGGCCTGTTGGCGGAAGCTTTCGGCGTCGCTGAGGGGATCATCGGAGCGCGCCGACCACAGGTCCCACCAGTCGAGGTCGTAGGTGATGCTCAGGGGGGGCTGGGAGGCCATCAGGTCACGGACGATGTCCGGGCGGTAGACGATATCGCCGTAGCACACCAGGGTCGGTTCGCTGGACAGCAGGGCATCGGCGCACATCAGGCTGCGCACCATGTTGCTGCTGGCCCAATGCGGGTTGTACAGCCGGCTCTGGCCATAGCCTTCAAGGGTTTCGCTGCAATAACCGCTGACCAGATGCACCTCCTCGACCCCGGCGCTTTCCAGGGCTTGCAGCTGCCATTCGAGCAGCGGCTTGCCGGCCAGGCGGGCCAGGGGCTTGGGTTGCGCGGCGGTCAGGTCTTTCAGGCGGGAGCCGCGGCCGGCGGCGAGAATTACGGCTTTCATGTCAGGTCACTCAAAGAGCCATTGGCACAGTTGTCGATCGGCTTCGTCCAGCGCTGCTTCGCGCTCAGGATGCCACATGATGCCGGCCACCTTGAGGCTGGCATGCACCAGGGCCTCGCAGGTCCCGGCAGCGTCCAGGGCCCAGGGGCGCAGGGCGGCGGGCAGCGGGTCGAGCAACTGTTTGCCGTGGAAGGAATTGACCGAGCGCGAAGCGGCCTGGCCCTGTAGCCAGGGCAGCTCGTCGGCGGCCAGCAAGGTGATGAGGTGGCGTTGTGCGACGTGCACGTCGCGGTCGGCATCGGCCAACCGGCCGCCGAAAAAGCTGTGGATCAGTTGCAGCCCGCGGCAGACCCCCAGCACCGGCAACCGCTCGGCCACGCAGTGGGCCAGCAGCGCCTGTTCGCTGCGGTCGCGCAACGGGTCGCCGCCGAGGTCGTCGCCACCGCTGAAGATCACGCCTTGCACGCCCTGGGCACGGGCATAAGCCACGGTGTCCTCGCCCAGGTTGGGCAGCAGCAGCCATTGATTGCCGCAGCCGAGCTCGGCGAAAAAGCGGTACCAGTCCCTGGCCAGGCCATCGCGCGGTTCGTGGTAGGCCTGCGGGTTGCAGGTTCTCAGGGTGATACCGAGGCGTTTCATGGCTGCACCGGGTTCAGGGTCTTGTCGCGACAATTGAGGGCGATGCGCGGGCTGCGCAGGATCCGGTTGAACAGCTGTTCGCCGCAGCCGATGGCCGCCGGAATGCCGAACTCGGCGCAGCGGATGGCCATGTGCGAGTTGGCCCCGCCGTATTGGGTGACCAGCCCGGCGATGCCGCGGGTGAAGACCCAGTCGTAGCCGGGGTCGGCATTTTCGATGCAGAGGATCTTGCCCTTGAGCGGCGCCGAGGCCGGGGTGTCCTGGCGCAATTCCATACCGATGGCTTCGACGTTCTGCCGGGTGATGAAGTTGGGCAGGCTGCGATGCAGCGGCGCGACGAACACATCGTCGACCGCGCTGATCAGGTGCCCGAGCTTCAGCGAGATGCCCTGTTCATAGCTGCGCCGCGCCTGGCTGGCCGCCTCCAGCAGGACCCGGTCGGTGTCGTCCATCAGCGGTGCGGTGAGGCTGTCGAGCAGCGGGTGGATATCGAGAAAGGACAGGTCTTCCCTGGCCAGGCCGACGTCGGCGCCCCAGTTCACCAGCAGTTGCAGGGCATCGGACAGGTCTCGGGTGAACACCAGCTTGGCGTATTCCCGGGCCTGGATGGCCTGGCTGGCGTAGCCCAGCAAATGTTCGGTCGACAGCGGCCAGCCCTGTTCATCGATCAGCCGTTGCAGGGCCTGGCGTTCTTCGGGCTGCAGCTGGAATGCCGCCTGCGGGCTCTCGCCATGACCCAGCTCGACGGTCGCGGCAGCGAACAGGTCGTGGCGTTCGTCATAACGCAATGAGGTGATGTCGTAGGTGCCAGGGCGCAGATGGCCGAACTTGGCGACGAAGGCCGGCAGGGTCCGGGCGTCGGCGCAGACCTGGGCGTATTCGCGGGTCAGTTCGGTGGTGACGGTGTGGATCGACTGTTTCCAGGCCAGCAGGCGCTCGTTGCTCAGGGCGCCGCGGCGGCAGGCCGAGCGCAGCAGGGCTTCGGCGATGAATGCGTGCCGGGCGAGCATGGCGAACGGCAGCGTGCCTTGCTCGCGGCAGTCCAGCAGCAGGCGGTGGATGCTGTCGAGGTCGGCCGGCAGGGTATCGAGACGGCGGCTTTGCTGCTGGCGCTCGTGAGCGCGCACCTGATCCAGCAAGGGCAGCAGGGCGCCGGTGCCGTCACCACTCAGCGCCCGCAGTGTCAGTTGGTCGAGGGCCGAGCGATAGGCCCGTTGTTCGGCGGCGCTGAGGCTGTCGCCATAACGCTCGGCGAAGTCGGCGTCGAAGGTGAAGTCCAGGCAGGTCTGGACGACTTCGAACTCGACCTTGTCGTGCCATTGCGGGTGGGTCAGCAGGCGCTGCAGCCAGGCGTTGACCAGCCTAGTGCACAACCCCGGCTCCAGTCCCGCCGGCAGGAATGAGTTGAAGCTGCAGCGCACATCGATATACGGGTGATGGCCGAGCATCACCATCAGGGCCTGGTGCCGCGGGTGGTGATAGCCCATCAGGGCGCGGGCTTCGCGCCAGGTCGAATCCGTCACCAGGCGCCGATACAGCGAGGCTGCCAGCGGGCGTGGGGTGGTGCCGATGATTTCCGCCGGATTCCAGTCGGGCATCACCCCCAGCAGGGTGCTGTCGCCATACAGGCCGGCCTGGGGCGCCAGGCGTTTGGCCAGGAAGCGCTGGATGTGCTCGAGCTGGCGCGCCACCCGCCGTTCGGTGACCGGGTGCCAGGTGTTGCACAGGGTGATGCGCCGTACCTGCAACACATACACCTGCTGGTGGCGGTCGACGGCGAATTCGATGTCCAGCGGCACGTTGCCACAGAGCAGTTCCAGCTCCCGGCAGGCATCGATCACCGCCTGCAGGCGTGGCGAGCGCAGCTGGGCGCTCTCGGTGTCGCGGTAGACCAGCACGGTTTTCTGGATGCCCTGGCCGCCGGTGATGGTATCGGTCAGGCCGCTCTCATCGTCGTAGTTCACCACGTAATAAGGGGCGCCATGCTCCAGGTCGTGGGTCATCACCACGCCGCTCATCTGGATCGAGGTCAGCATCGGCTGGATCAGGACCTGGTTGTCCTCGCAGCAGTGCTCGGCAAAGGACGCGATCACCTGTTCGATGGCGACGCTCAAGGCCCGAGGGTCGGTGACGCTGACATTCAGGCAACTGGTGAACTGGCCGGCCATCGAACTGTTGAAGCCGTCTTCGTTCTGCGCGCTGCTGCGCACGATCACGAAAAAGCCGCCATGTTCCAGCCGGGCAATGTTCTGCAGCACGTCATCGGGATCATCCCGCCATTGCCGGGCGGTGAAGAAGTACAGCGGCAGGATCTGCGAGCGGGTGACCCGCGGCTGCAGGCGCTCCAGGGTTTCGGACTTGGTCCCGAAACGAACGATGTTTTCGGCAGCCCGATTCATGGCGTGTCCTCGTGCTTGTCCACCGCCAGCAGGGCCAGGTGTTTGAGCAGCGGGTGAATGATGAAGTAGGGCGGCTTTTCGGTCTCGGCCGGCAGGGGCCGCAGGGCTTGTGCGCCTTCGCGTCGCCAGTGGCTGAGGACTTCCACCAGCAGGTCGGCGCGGATCGCATTGTCATACAGATAGTCGACGTCCATGCCTGGCGGGGGCAGGGGATAGGCCTTGCGCGCCAGCACCGGGCCGGTGTCGATCTGCTCATCGAGCAGCAGGGCGCTGGCGGCGCATTCGCGCTGTTCGATGATCTGGTAGTAGAGGGTGGTGCTGCCGCGATAGTCCGGCAGCCAGCCGGAGTGGATATGCAGCACCGGGTAGCGACTCAGCAGGGCCGCCGGCACCAGTTGCCCGCCGTAGCCGGAGTAGACCACCAGGTCCGGCGCCTGGCGGGCGATAAGCGCGAGCAGTTGCGGGTCGTCGAGAGTTTGGGCCGGGCACACCTCGTGGGGCCAGTCCAGGGCGGCCAGGCAGGTGTCGAGGTCCTGGCTCAGGTCCGGGCAGAACAGCCCGGCGAGTGGCTGTACCTGCAACTCGCGAGTGGTTTGCAACGCGCCGCCGCCCTGGCCGTAGACAATCACCGCTTCAGGTTCGATACCGGCGGCCGCCAAGCCTTGCAGGTAGGCGACCGAGCGCGCGGTGCGGGCGCAGAGGATCAGCAGGCGCGCGCGACTCATAGGCCGGCCTCCCGGGCGACGGTGGCCAACACCTGTTGTTCCTGGGTCAACAGCCAGGCCAGGTAGGCACCCTGGTCCGGGTCGAGGCGGCCCTGCTGCGACACCAGGGTATCCGTCAACTTGAGCAGGCCACTGAGGTAATAGGCCGCACCGCTCGCCTGCCAGCCGTGCAGCATGCACTCGGCCAGCAACAGGTAAGGCGGTACGGACCCATAGCCGCCATGGGGCAGCGGACGGTGCGGAGCCTCGGCTTCGTAGCCGGCATACAGGCGTTTGTTCACTTCGAATTTCTTCAGCAGGCGCGGCAGCCAGTAGGCCGCCAGCGGGCCGGAGACGCCAGCGCCCGCGCGCATTTCCAGGCACAGATGGCCCAGCAGCGCCGTGCTGTCCTCGGCGTGCGCCGGGCCTTGTGGATGCAGCGTGGGCAAGGCCGGCGCCGGCAGGTGGGCGCATGCGGCCAGGCGCGAGGCGCGCCAGGCGTCGACGAAAGCTTCGCCCTGGAAGCTGCTGTAGCGGTAGGTCTGCGGGTTTTCCAGCAGATCCCCGTCGCTGTAGGCGTAGTTCAGCATGATGGTGGATACCCACAGAGCTGGCGAATGCGTTCCACATAGCCCGGGATGTCGTCTGGCTCGTGACGGTTGTGCAGCACCAGGTCCGGGCGTTGCGGCGGTGGATACTCGATGTCCACGCCCACCACGTTGCTCTGTTCGCCCCGCAGGGCGGACTGATACAGCCCCTTGTTGTCACGGCTGATCAGGGTGCTCAGCGGCACATCGACGAACACTTCCCGGTAGCTGGAGAAACGCTGGCGGTTGTCGTCGCTGATGTCCTGGAACATCGACAGGATGCAGCAGACCACATCGATGCCCTGGCTATCGAGCCAGCCGCACAGGGCCTGGATCCGTTCGGCGTTGACCCGGCGTCCGGCGACGCTGTAGGCGTCCGCCCGCTGGTCATGGCGAAACAGCGCGCGAATCTCGTCGCCGTCGACGAACACAGTCTGCGGCCGCTGCGCTTTCAGGCTGGCATACAGGGCCCGGCCAATCGTGGTTTTGCCCGCTCCTGACATGCCGACCAGCCAGATCACCATGGCTTCACCCCTGCTTGAGTATGTTTTCGATGTTGCCCAGCGCCAGTACCGCCAGCTCCGCCGAGAAACCATAGCTGGGGGCGAAGTAATGGCGACGCAGGCGCTGACGGACTGCGGCCTGCTGCTGCCAGAGGCTCTCGTCCCCCAGCAGGTCGGCCAGTTGCCAGCGCGCCTCGGGGTCGAGGTTGACGATGTCGTTGCGCAGCAGCACATCGGGCGATTCCTCGCCGGTCAGCGCATCCTGCTCGGCGTCCGGCACGTTCAACAGCAGCAGATTCTTGTCCAGGTACAGGGCGCCGAATGCGGTTCCGCCGTAGTCCGAAACCACATAGTCGGCGCAACGGAACAGGGTGAGGTTGTCGTAGACGCGGGTAATCACCGCGGTGAACGGGTATTGCTCGAGCAGTTTCAGCGCCTCGGGATCGGCATTGGCCGACAGCGGGTGGGTCTTGACGATGACGTTGTAGCGATCGCACAACCCGGCCATGGCGTCGGCGAAGCGGCTGATCGACGACAGTTCCAGCCAGGTCGGCAGCCACAGCACGGTCTTTTTCGTCGGATCCAGGCCCAGGTCCGCCGGATGCTGGCCTTGCAGCGAGGTTTCGCGGAAGTAGGCGTCGTAGCGCGGGTAACCCATCTGGAAAGTCACGGCATCGCAGCACTCGCGCAAGCGCTCGGCCTGCCAGGGGCCGAAGCACAGAATCAGGTCGTAGTGCCGGTTCCAGCTGGAAAAGTTGTGTTTGTACTTGCCCAGGGCGTACATGAAGCGCACCTGCCGATGGCCCAGCGCCTTGATCATCGGCTGGGAGCCGTGGTCGTACATGCTGTGGTTGGAGACCACCACGTCATAGCGGTGGTTGGCCTTGATCACATCCAGGCTGCCGTGGCAGCTGTAACCCAGGCCACCGATCAGTTCGCGGCTTTGCGCGCGCTCTTCATGGGTGCCATGCAGGACCACATCGAAAGCGTCGGCCCCGAGCAGGCTCCAGACCGCCTGATAGTGATTGAACATCTCGGCGGTATGGACGAAGAAGGCCAAGCGGCTGAAGGGTTTTGGCGCGGTCATAGGGCTACCTGGTGCAATAAGTCGAGGCAAGCGTTCGCGTTGCTTGGCGGTGTTGCGGGGCATGGCTCGCCCAGGGGGGCCAGGATCGCAAACGCTGGACATGTTATCGGCGGAGCAGGGGGGAAATGAACGGGCGGGGCGGAAAATCTTTGCTGGCAGGGCTCGGCTCGACCGATGGCAGGCGTTGCCCGGTCGAGCCTGTGCGCAGGAGCGCGGTCGAGGCGGTTACTGCTCCCTCGGATTGAGCTTGGCTTCCAGCTCGGCCACCTTCGCCTCCAGGCTTTCCAGGCGGGCGCGGGTGCGGGCCAGGACGACCATCTGGCTGTCGAATTCTTCCCGGCTGACCAGGTCCAGCTTGCTGAAGCCGCTTTGCAGCAGGGCCTTGAACTGGCTTTCGATTTCGGCGCGGGGCAGTGGGGTGTCGCCGCTGAACAGACGGGCGGCATGGCCGCTCAGGGCATCGAGGAGGTCTTTGGGCGCGAGCATGGGGAGTGTCCTGAAAACAATGGCGGGCAGTGTATCACGCACTGTCTATAGTCAATCGGGCAGGCGGGGATGCACGCTTTTCGCGCATCGCGCCGGGCAGTGGCGCACCGTTGTTGTGCGTATCCGTGGCGATGATGGCGAAGTGGTTTCCGTGGCGGCGGCCAAGGGACTGAAATCAGTGGGTTTTCACGAGATGGCAAGGTTTCTGCTTAGTCGCTGATGACCCATGCACTGATGCAGTCGCTGTGACGAATGCAGTGCGGCAGGCGGAGCGGGGAAGTGTTTCGTCAGCAGCGGTTAGCTGGCGTCGGTCTGGTCGAGGAAGGCCGACGATGCGTTACAAAGCCAGGCACTGCGCTTAGACTTGAGTCGGGTTTGTTTTCCTGGGGCAAGTCCACCAATTCGGGAGAAAGTTTCATGAAGCTAGTCACTGCCATCATCAAGCCGTTCAAGTTGGACGACGTGCGCGAGTCGCTGTCCGAGATCGGCGTGCAGGGCATTACCGTTACTGAGGTCAAAGGCTTCGGCCGGCAGAAGGGGCACACCGAGCTGTATCGCGGCGCGGAGTACGTAGTCGACTTCCTGCCCAAGGTGAAGATCGACGTCGCCATCGACGACAAGGATCTTGACCGGGTCATCGAGGCGATAACCAAGGCCGCCAACACCGGCAAGATCGGTGACGGCAAGATCTTCGTGGTCAATCTGGAACAGGCTATTCGCATCCGTACCGGCGAAACCGATACCGACGCCATCTAAGCCGCCCCAAACCCAACGCCCCAGGAGAAAACAATATGACTCTGCGTAAAATCGCAGGGCTAGGAGCCCTTTTGTCCCTCGTAATGCCTGGCCTGGCCATGGCGGCAGACGAAGTGGCAGCCCCAGTCCTCAATTCCGGCGACACCGCCTGGATGCTGACCTCGACGGCCCTGGTGCTGTTCATGACCATTCCCGGCCTGGCGCTGTTCTACGGCGGCATGGTGCGCTCGAAAAACATTCTTTCCGTGATGATGCAGTGCTTCGCCATTACCGGTCTGATCAGCATCCTGTGGGTCATTTATGGCTACAGCATCGCGTTCGACACCACCGGCATGGAGCAGGGCGTCGTCAACTTCAATTCCTTCGTCGGCGGCATGGGCAAGGCCTTCCTGGCCGGCGTCACCCCGGCGAGCGTGACCGGCCCGGCGGCGCTGTTCCCCGAAGCGGTGTTCATCACCTTCCAGATGACCTTCGCCATCATCACCCCGGCGCTGATCGTCGGTGCCTTCGCCGAGCGGATGAAGTTCTCCGCCATGCTGATCTTCATGGCCATCTGGTTCACCCTGGTCTATGCGCCGATCGCGCACATGGTCTGGTCCGGCAACGGCGGCCTGATGTGGGACTG
The DNA here is from genome assembly GCF_052044735.1 of Pseudomonas sp. 22526. Lineage (NCBI taxonomy): Bacteria > Pseudomonadati > Pseudomonadota > Gammaproteobacteria > Pseudomonadales > Pseudomonadaceae > Pseudomonas > Pseudomonas sp. 22526. Next base: position 196,161 of record NZ_JBQENK010000009.1, on the reverse strand, counting down.
GGGCGTACTGGACTTCGCCGGCGGCACCGTGGTGCATATCAACGCCGGTATCGCAGGTCTCGTGGCCTGCCTGGTGCTGGGCAAGCGTAAAGGCTTCCCGACCACCCCGATGGCGCCGCACAACCTGGGTTACACCCTGATGGGCGCGGCCATGCTGTGGATCGGCTGGTTCGGCTTCAACGCCGGTTCCGCCGCCGCCGCCAACGGCACCGCCGGCATGGCGATGCTGGTGACCCAGATCGCCACCGCCGCCGCGGCGCTGGGCTGGATGTTCGCCGAGTGGCTGACCCACGGTAAGCCAAGCGCCCTGGGCATCGCCTCGGGTGTGGTTGCCGGCCTGGTGGCGATCACGCCTGCCGCTGGCACCGTAGGCCCGATGGGCGCCCTGGTGATCGGCCTGGCAGCGGGCGTGGTGTGCTTCTTCTGCGCGACCACCCTGAAACGCAAACTGGGCTACGACGACTCCCTGGACGCCTTCGGCGTGCACGGTATCGGCGGTATCCTCGGCGCGATCCTCACCGGCGTATTCGCCGCGCCATCCCTGGGCGGCTTCGGCACCGTGACCGACATCGCCGCACAAGTGTGGATCCAGTGCAAAGGCGTGGGCTTCACGGTGATCTACACCGCGATCGTGACCTTCATCATCCTCAAGGTGCTGGATGTGGTCATCGGGCTGCGTGTCACCGAGGAAGAAGAGTCGGTCGGCCTCGACCTGGCGCAACATAACGAGCGTGGTTACAACCTGTAATCGCGCCAGAAAAAAGTGCCCGGCTTGCCGGGCATTTTTTTGCCTGCGTTTTGTCATTGCGAGACAGCTGAAAGGTTTTTCCCAGAGCTTGTCAGCCAGTTTGACGAGTGCTTTTTTTTCGGGTCAATGACTTACAGCATTGGAGGAATATTCGACACTTTGTTTTTTCCCAGAGCGCGCTAGAATGCGCGCCGAATGTGCGGAGAACTGTATGTGGCAACAGACTCTGATTACCCTGCGGGCAAGGCCCCGGGGCTTTCATCTGGTAACGGACGAGTTACTCGCCGGCCTGCCTGAACTGAAGGCATGTCGGGTCGGTCTGTTGCATTTGTGGCTGCAGCATACCTCGGCCTCGTTGACCATCAACGAGAATGCCGACCCTGCGGTTCGTCGTGATTTCGAGCGTTTTTTCAACACCCTGGTGCCTCAAGGCATGGCCGGGTATGAACATGACGACGAAGGGCCCGATGATCTGCCGGCGCACTTCAAGGCCAGTTTGCTAGGCTGTCAATTGAGCTTGCCGGTATCGGCGGGTCGCTTGGCGTTAGGCAGCTGGCAAGGCGTTTATCTGGGCGAGCATCGCGATCATGGCGGTGCCCGCAAAGTCCTTGCCACCTTGCACGGTGATAAGGCATAAGCCGCTGGTTATCAGTGGATGTTGATTTTTTTCCAGCGGCCTTCGACAGTCGGCTCAGCTGGGCTATAACTAATCTGCTTTTCGCAAGTCATGAGGTAGAACATGAGCGACGATGATCTGGAAAACGACGACCTCGAAGTAGGCGACGAAGACGAAACCGAAGAAGGTCTTGAAGCGGCCGCCGACGATGTGGCGGAAGACGATGGCAGTGATGTTCCTGCCCCGACCGCCAAAGGCAAGGCCAAGGCTGCCGTCTCGGTAGACGAGTTGCCGAGTGTCGAAGCCAAGAACAAAGAGCGTGATGCACTGGCGCGCGCCATGGAGGAGTTCCTGGCCCGTGGCGGTAAAGTGCAGGAAGTCGAGGCCAATGTGGTTGCCGATCCGCCCAAGAAGCCTGATAACAAGTACGGTAGCCGGCCTATCTAAGCGCCCGCCACTTGCTTGCTGAAAAAGCCCGCCGTCGCTGCGGGCTTTTTCATGGGCGCTTGTCGGCGGTCGGAAGGGGATGACACCGCGTTGCGGTGATCGCGAGCAAGCTCGCTCCTGCATGCCGCGACATCCGCTCAGGCGCCGCTGTGCCAGCGCGCCAGCAGTTTCGGCAGCTCGGTCAGGCTGCGGATTTCCGCGTCCGGCAGCCGCTCGGCCTCCCAGACCTTGCCGGCCGGGTTGAACCAGATGGCCCGCAAGCCGGCCTGCTGCGCCCCGGCGATGTCGTCGCCCGGGTGGTCGCCGATGTGCACGGCGGTATCCGGCGTCGCCTCGCCCCGTTGCAGGGCCTCGTGAAACAGCCGTGAATCGGGCTTGGCGATGCCTATGTCTTCGGCGCACAGGGCGAACTTGAAGTAATCCGCCAGCCCCAGGCGGCGCACATCGGCGTTGCCGTTGGTGACCACGCCCAGCGCGAAGTGGTTGGCCAGCGCTTCCAGGGTCGGCTGCACTTCGGGAAAGATATCCAGCTGATGCCGGGCATGCAGGAACACTTCAAAGCCCTGGTCGGCCAGGGCATTGGCCTGGCCCTGGTCGTAGCCGGCTTCCTCCAGCGCATGAAACAGGACCCGGCGGCGCAGGGCGCTGATGCGGTACTTGAGCCCCGGTTCGTTGTTCAGCACCCGCTCCCGGATGGCCCAGAGATGCTCCACCGGTACGCCGCCCAGTTGCGGGGCGTGGTCGGTCAGCCACTGGCGCAGCACGGCTTCGGCGCTGACGATCACGGGCGCGGTATCCCACAGCGTGTCGTCGAGGTCGAAGGTGATCAGCTTGATCGTCATTACTCACCGCCTTTGTTGCGTTTGGCCCGTGGGTGGGCGCTGTCGTAGACCGCTGCCAGGTGCTGGAAGTCCAGGTGGGTATAGATCTGCGTGGTCTTGATATCCGAGTGCCCCAGCAGTTCCTGTACGGCGCGCAGGTCCTGGGAGGATTCCAGCATGTGGCTGGCGAAGGAGTGTCGCAGCATGTGCGGGTGCAGGTTCTGCCCCAGTTCGCGCTCGCCGGCGGCCTTGACCCGCAGCTGGATCGCCCGTGGGCCCAGGCGCCGGCCCTGCTGGCTGACGAATACCGCATCGTCCGGCGGATTGCTCAGCGCCCGCAGCGGCAGCCACAGCTGCAACGCCTCGCGGGCCTTCTTGCCGACCGGCAGGACCCGGGTCTTGCTGCCTTTGCCGTGGACTTGCACCAGGCCATCGGCCAGGTCCAGCTGTTCGAGGTCGAGGCTGGTCAGCTCCGACAGGCGCAGCCCGGAGGAATAGAACAGTTCGAGAATCGCCTGGTCGCGGTGCGCGAGGAAATCGTCCTCCACCGCGCCATCGAGCAGTTGCAGCGCACGATCGGTGTCCAGGGTCTTGGGCAGGCGGCGCTCGCCCTTGGGCGGCGCCAGGCCGTTGGCCGGGTCGTGATTGCACAGGCCTTCGCGGTTCAGATAGTGATACAGGCCGCGCACGGCGGAGAGCAGGCGCGCCAGGCTGCGGGAGGATTGGCCCTGCTGGTGCAGGCGCGCAATCATGCTGCGCAGGCCCTGGATGTCCAGGTCGGACCAGCTGGAAACCTGCTGCTTGGCGCAGAAAGCCAGCACTTTTTCCAGGTCGCGGCGATAGGCCTGCAGCGTATGGGGCGACACTTGGCGCTCACTGCGCAGGTGCTCGCAGTAGGCGTCCAATTGTCGTTCCATGGTCAGCGAACCGAGCGTAGCGAGTGAGTGAAGCGCGGCAGCACGCGGCCCATGACTTCGGCGATGTAGCTGAGGAACAGCGTCCCCACCGAGCTTTTGTAGTGCTGCGGGTCGCGGCTGGCGATGGCCAGCACGCCGTGAATGCCCTGATGGGCGATGGCGACCACGGCGCTCGAGCCGATCTGCTGGCGCTGTTCTTCGCCGAACAGGAAGTCCAGCTCATGCTCGCGCAGGCTACCGCTGACGCTCTTGCCTTCAGTCAGCAAGCCGCCGATGGCGGTCTGGGCCTCGGCGGCGGTGACCCAGCGGCCTACCGGCATGGCGCTGTCGCTGAACAGGATCAGGCTCACGAACGGCACCTGGAAGTCCTGGCGCAGGCTGTCTTCGACGCTCATCACCACGTCTTCCAGGCTGTTGGCATCCATCAGCGCGAGAATCAGGCGGCGGGTCTTCTCGAAGAGCCGGTCGTTGTCGCGGGCCACGTCCATCAACTGCGAAAGCCGGTGGCGCATCTCGATGTTGCGCTCGCGCAGGATCTTCATCTGCCGCTCCACCAGCGAGATGGTGTCACCGCGCTGATGGGGAATGCGCAACGCCGGGAGCAGTTCTTCATGCTCGACGAAGAAGTCCGGATGAGCCTCCAGATACGCGGCGATCGCCGCCGCCTCGAGGTTTTCGCAAGGAGATTCGTCGGGCTGTTCGGCTGGTACCTGAGGCTGATCAGTCATGGTTTTCGCTCATTCAAAGACGCACCTGTCCTTCGTATACGCGCACTGCCGGGCCGGTCATCTTCACCGGTTGGCCAGGGCCTGCCCATTCGATGGACAGGCGCCCGCCCGGCAGGTCGATCAATAGCGGCGAATCCATCCACCCCTGGCTGATCGCGGCCACTGCGGCGGCGCAGGCGCCGGTACCGCAGGCCTGGGTTTCCCCGGCGCCACGTTCCCAGACCCGCAACTGCGCGCGCTGACGGTCGATGACCTGGATGAAGCCGACATTGACCCGGGCCGGGAAGCGCGGGTGATGTTCGATCTTCGGCCCCAGCTCATGCACCGGCGCGTTGTTGATGTCGTTGACCCGCAGCACGGCATGGGGGTTGCCCATGGACACGGCAGCCATCTCGAGGGTCTGGCCAGCGACTTCGACCTGGTAACTCAAGGCCTGGGCCGGCGCCACGAACGGAATCTGCTCGGGCACCAGGCGCGGCGCGCCCATGTCGACGCTGATCTGACCGTCGTTGCGCACATCCAGTTCGATGATGCCGCTTTTGGTCTCGACGCGGATCTGGCGCTTGGTGGTCAGGCGCTTGTCCAGCACGAAACGGGCGAAGCAGCGCGCACCGTTACCGCATTGCTCCACTTCGGAGCCGTCGGCATTGAAGATCCGGTAGCGGAAGTCCACGTCCGGGTTGCTCGGCGCCTCGACGATCAGCAACTGGTCGAAACCGACACCGGTGTTGCGATCGCCCCATTGCTTGGCATGTTTGGGCAGGATGTGCGCGTGCTGGCTGACCAGGTCGAGGACCATGAAGTCATTACCCAGGCCGTGCATCTTGGTAAAACGCAGCAGCATGGTTCTACTCCGGCAGCAGGCTTTCGCCAGCAAACAACTCGGCTACCGTCTCGCGGCGACGCACTTCAACAGCCTGTTCACCATCGACCAGCACTTCAGCAGCGCGACCGCGGGTGTTGTAGTTGGAGCTCATGACGAAACCGTAGGCACCGGCCGAATGCACGGCCAGCAGGTCGCCTTCTTCCAGCGCAAGCTGACGTTCCTTGGCCAGGAAGTCGCCGGTTTCGCAGATCGGGCCGACGATGTCGTAGGTACGTGCCTGGCCATCGCGCGGACGTACGGCGCTGACGTCCATCCAGGCCTGGTAGAGGGCTGGGCGGATCAGGTCGTTCATCGCCGCGTCGACGATGGCGAAGTCCTTGTGTTCGGTGTGCTTGAGGTACTCGACCTGGGTCAGCAGTACCCCGGCGTTGGCGACGATGAAGCGGCCGGGTTCGAAGACCAGTTCCAGGTCGCGGCCGTCGAGGCGTTCGCGCACGGCCTTGACGTAGTCGGCGGCCAGCGGCGGCTCTTCATCGCGGTAACGCACGCCCAGGCCACCACCGAGGTCGATGTGGCGCAGGTAGATGCCGCACTCGCCCAGGCGGTGGACCAGGTCCAGCAGGCGGTCGAGGGCATCGATGAAGGGGGCCAGGGTGGTCAGTTGCGAGCCGATATGGCAGTCGACGCCGACCACTTCCAGGTTCGGCAGCTGTGCCGCGCGGATGTATACGTCTTCGGCATCGGCGATGGCGATACCGAACTTGTTTTCTTTCAGGCCGGTGGAAATGTACGGGTGGGTGCCCGCGTCGACATCCGGGTTGACCCGCAGCGAGACCGGCGCGCGAACATTCAGTTCGGCGGCGACCTGTTGCAGGCGCTCCAGCTCGTCGCTGGACTCGACGTTGAAGCAGTGCACGCCGACTTCCAGGGCGCGACGCATGTCGTCACGGGTCTTGCCGACACCGGAGAAGACGATCTTGTCGGCCGCGCCGCCAGCGGCCAGGACGCGTTCCAGCTCGCCGCGGGAGACGATGTCGAAACCGGCGCCCAGACGCGCCAGGACATTCAGTACACCCAGGTTGGAGTTGGCCTTTACCGCGAAGCAGACCAGGTGCGGCATGCCGGCGAGGGCATCGGCGTACGCGTGGTACTGCGCTTCGATATGCGCTCGGGAATAGACGTAGGTCGGCGTGCCAAAACGTTCGGCAATGGCGGACAACGCTACACCTTCCGCGAACAGCTGCCCGTCGCGGTAGTTAAAAGCGTCCATGGGGTTCCCTTAGTTGGTGTCGTGCTTGTGCGACTGCGAGTGACCTTGGTCTTCAGGGGATTTGCTGTCATCGGGAAGATACAGCGGGCCTTTTTGACCGCAGGCAGTGACAAGGCAGGCAACCGCGACGAGCGCAGCAAGGGAAGAGATCAGGCGCTTCATGGCGAAATCCTTGAGAATGCGTTAATTGCGCCCGAGTATACCGGCCACCCAGCGGCTTGCCTATGCGCTGGAATACCCGTCCGGCGGGCCTTTGCCCCGGGCGCAGGAGCCGAGCGCGGCGGCTGCGGGGATATTTTCTCTGCTGCCCGCGCCCTTGATCGGTATCCTTTGCATTCGCCCGGATGCGCCCGTATCTTGCGGCGCTTGAGCGTGAGTAGACACTTTTCGAGGTTCCCGCAATGAGTTTGACTGAAGCCCGTTTCCACGACCTGGTCGATGCCACCCAGCAGATGCTGGAGGACATTTTCGATGAGAGTGACCTGGATATCGATCTGGAGAGCTCCGCCGGTGTGCTCACCGTCAAGTTCGAAAACGGCAGCCAGGTGATCTTCAGCCGCCAGGAACCGCTGCGTCAGCTGTGGCTGGCCGCGCGCTCCGGCGGTTTCCACTTCGACTACGACGAAGAAAGCGAACGCTGGATGTGCGACAAGAGCGAAGAGCAGCTGGGCGAAATGCTCGAGCGCATCGTTCTCGAGCAGGCCGACATCAAGCTCGAGTTCGAAGGGCTCTGAGACCGTGACGCCAACCGCCCCGGCGCGTCCGCCCAAGCCGCTGTACAGTAATGTCAGCCCGGCGGTGGCCTCGCCCTGCATCAGCCTGTGCCGGCTGGACGAGGAAAAAGTCTGCAAGGGCTGTTTCCGGCATGTCGAAGACATTCGCGAATGGCGCTCGGCGGACGATGAGCGACGGCGAGTCATCTGCCGCCAGGCGCTGGAGCGCAAGCGGGCGGCGGCGCCCGGCATGGGCTAGCCCAGGCACAAAAGCCCGGCGGCTTGTTTATTTGTGCTGCTGTGGTAGTGTCCGGTTACGCCTCGCCACATCGAGGCCGGTGAAAACCCCGTCTTATCTGGACGGGGTTTTGCTTTTTTGTGCCGAAAAAAGGAGTCTGCCTGGATCATGAGCACCGCACCTTCCATCATTCTCACCCGCCTCGACGTGCAGCGTCTGGAGCGCCTGATCGACAGCCTGGACGACACGCTGCCAGGCGTCATTGCGTTGCAGACCGAGCTGGATCGCGCCGAAACCCTGGTGGGCCACGATGAAGTCCCGCCTGGTGTCGTGACCATGAATTCGCGTGTGCATTGCCGCGAAGAGGGCAGCGGCAAGGACTATCACCTGACCCTGGTGTATCCACAGGACGCCAACGCCGACGAAGGCCGGATCTCTATCCTGGCGCCGGTGGGCAGCGCCTTGCTCGGCTTGCAGGTCGGGCAGTACATCGACTGGCCGGCACCCGGCGGCAAGACCCTGAAGCTGACCCTGCTGGAAGTGGAATACCAACCCGAAGCGGCTGGCGACTTTCACCTCTGACTGGCGTCTCTGACCGGCTAGACCTGCTCGAGCGCGTCGTTCAAGGCGCGCTCCAGGTCAGCTTTGTAGCGTAGGTAAAGGTTGCTTGAGCCGTGGTGGTCGCCGAGCAGGCCGGACAGGTCCAGGTCGGTGATGTAGCAGCGATAGCGTTCGGCTTCGCGACGCTGGCCGACAATCTCCTGGGCGACCGCGGCGAACAACTGGTCGCCATGCTCCAGCTCGGAAAACTCCCGTTGATTGCAATACAGGGTGACCTGCACCTGCCCCGGTGCGGCTTTGCCGATGATGCCCTGCACGTCATAAAAGGCTTTGTTCGCCGGCGTCTGTGGCGCCGGGCGCGGCTCGACCCGGCGAGCCCTTGTGCTGCCTGAAGGCAATATCTGGTAATACAAAATGTCCAGCGGCACGAGGGCCTGGGAGGCCTCCATCGGCAGCTGGGCATCGCGCCGATAGAGGATCGACTGCAGGAAGCGTTGCAGGGGGGCCAGCAGGCTCTGTTCATCGTGGTAGGGCAGGCGTTGCTGCCAGAGCGCATCGAATTCATCCAGCACGTACAGCTCGGCCTGAGCCTCGACGACGCGGTAGAACACCTGGATGCAGTCAGGCTGGCCCATCGGCAGGATCAGCGCCAGGTCGTGTTCTTCCAGGGCCATCGGGTCCAGGTGCAGCGGGCTGTAGCTGGACTGTTCTTCGCCCAGGTAGTCGATCAGCGCCGGCAGGCTCGCCAGCGCCACATGGTTGACCTGGCCCGGCACCAGCTCCAGCACGTGGTAATGCTGCTGGACCTGGATCAGGTAGCGGTGATTGAGCTGGCTGAGCAACAGGTTCTGCGCCGTGTCGAACAGCTCTTCGACCCGTTGGGCGATGAACTGGGCGCGGTTGTGGCAGAAGCAGCGCACTCGCAGCGTCGGTTGCTCAGGGCCGCGCGGCAGGTTGTTGAGGTAGTCGCGCAGGCAGTCGAGCAGGGCATGGGCGCCGTCGTAACGACCGACCAAGACTTCGTTCCAACTGTTGAGCGTCACCTGGTCGAGGGTCAGCACCAGGTTTTCCCGCACCCCGGCGTAGCTCAGGGAGTCGGTGCGCTCGGTGGTCATCAGGATGTTCAGGTCGCGGTGGTGCTTGAGCGGGTCGCGGCCGACGTTCACCAGGATCAGCACTTCGCTGGGCACGCTGGTGTGCAGCAGGCGTTCTTCGCTGACGGTGCCCAGGGGCAGGGCGATGGTCTGTTGCAGGCTGCCCAGCAGATTGAACAGCTCGAACTCGCTCAGGTCGCTGCTGCCCGGATGCAGCGCCAGGCGCGTGCTGCTGTCGATCACCCCGTTGCGATGACACCAGGTCAGCAGCTCCAGCAACTCGCGGCTGCGCTTGATCGGCGCGAAGTGTTCCCATTCCAGGGCATTCAGGCTGCCGTTGTACAGGCCCCAATGGGTTTGCCCCGGTTCTTTCTTGTTGGGCGACTGCACCAGGGTCAGGGTGTCTTCGGCCAGGTCCGGGGCGATGCCGGGGTTGATGAACTCGATCTTGCCGGCCTTGCGTTCAAAGGCCGCGTACAGGCGCCGGCCGAGGACATTCAGGTCGCGCTTGTTGATCTGGCCGAGAGTCTGCTCGGTACGGGCGAACTGGGTCAGGAAGCGGTAGCTGTAATTCAGTTCGTTGACCAGGGCCCGGCGTTCGGCGCTGACCTGGCGGACTTTCCACTGGCTGCGGCTATCGAGCATCGCCAACTGGCGCTGATCCCAGCCCCATTCGTGGGCCAGCCGTTCGAGCAGCGAGCGCTGCCAGCTCGGGTTGCGCGCGCCGTTGTTGCCGGTGAGCTTGCGGTTGACCTTCAGGTACAGGCTGCGCCGCACCAGCTCCAGGCGCTCCGGCTCGCCGCGGGCCTTGAGGTATTCCTCGATGCGCCGGTAGACCACGATGTAGGGGTCCAGCTCGTCGAGGTCCAGGCGGTTGGCGAACACGGCCTGTTTGAAGCGCAGGCTCAGGCATTCCACCCGCGGGTGTTCGCTGGCGTAGACCTCGGTCAGTAGCAGCTTGAGCACCGACTTGTACGGCGACTCGATGCCCTTGAACAGCTGCCAGAGCCCGGCGCCGATGAATTCCCCCGGTGGAATATGGGCCAGGTGGCCAAGGTCGAGGTTTTCATCGGCGGGAATGAAGCGCTTGGACAGCAGCGTGTGAGTGTACTGGTGGTAGCGGGCTTCTTCGTATACCGGCACCAGCCACCACAGCGGCGTACGTCCGGCCAGCCAGATGGCGGTGCGGTAGAACTCGTCCAGCAGCAGGTAGTGCTGGGTGGTGCCGCAATCGTCGGAGCTCAGCTGGGTGTCGCGATCGCCACGGACAAAGCGGCTGGGGTCGATCAGGAAGAAATGCGCCTCGGCGCCCTGGCTGGCGGCCCAGGCCTCCAGCAGCAGGCATTTCTTGCGCAGTTCGGCGAGTTCGTTCTCGCCGAGGTCGGGCGCATGGCAGACCCACACGTCCATATCGCTCTGGTCGGCCTGGGCCAGGGTACCCAGGCTGCCCATCAGGAACAGGCCGTGGATAGGTCGCGGCGCATTGCTGGGCCGGGCCTTGTAGGAAAACGAACGGGTCAGGCGCTGGGCTTCGTTGAGTGTTGGTGTGTCGGGCTCGTAGTTCGACAGCCCGGCGGGTGTGCCGCCCGACACATAGCCCGGTAATAACGGGTGATTGACGTGAAAGAACAGCGGCAACAGGTTGAGCACCAGTTGCTGGCGTGGCGACAACCCCTCCATGGCCCGGCCCAGGCGCCCTTCGTTGAGCTTCAGAAAGCGCGCGCGAAGTTGGCTGAGAACCTTGCGATCGATTCCCTCGTCCAGATCTGGGCGGATTTCATGGGTGCGGGTCATTCAAACAGGCTCGCGAAGCTTGAACGTGGGCGGTCTTATGTGCGGAGGAGTTTACAGCCAGTCGAGGGCGAGCTTTAAGCTGATTTTTATTTTTGACGTCAGATTTCCAGCGGATGGCTGGAGCTTGCCCGCGGAATCCGACAGGCGGGGATTCCGAGGGCCGTAGGGGAGAGCGTTCAGGCGGCTTCTTTGACCGTCAGAATGGTCAGCAGGCCTTGGGCATGCTCGGCGGCATCGCGGCCCAGGCTGGTCAGGTAACCACCATCGGGCTGGGTAATGAGCTCTTTTTCGAACAGGCGTCGTGCGGCGGCGATAGCTTGGGGGGCAGCGGTCTGATGGATTTTCAGGCCTTCCTGGGAATTGTCCAGGTTGAAGAGTACAAGGATTTCCAGTTCGGCAACCAACTCAGGGGTATACGACATAAGGACTCCAGACTTTCTAGGAATTAGACGACAGCGTCCTTAAGGTGACCGCAGTTGTGCAGCCTGTCCAGTGTCCGCTGCGGACTTTTACGCCCCTGGGCGGCGGTATTTGGCCGCAGGGCGCGTACCAGTGTAGTCACGGGTCGCAATCGCGCCGGCCAGGTGCGGGCGCGAGGCGTGGCGGGCTTATTTCTTCTCGGGCGGCAGCTCGGGCAGGGCGCGCAGCGCGGCTTCGTACCATTGGGTGTCGAACGCGCGGTCTTCTTCGAGGATCGCGTCGATTTCCACCGCCAGGACGTGAGCCATGAGGTTGAGGATTTCGTCACGCTCATAGCCAACCAGGGTCAGCTTGTTGAAGGTGGCCTTGGCCGCGGGCGGGTTGTCGCTTTCGATCTGGTTTTCGATCGCTTCGATCAGGGTGTTTTCGGCGAACGCTTCTTCGTCGTTATCGTCTTGGTTGGCGTCGGGGATTGGCTCGCTCATGGCAGGCTCCTCAAGGAAAGGTCGCCAGTCTACCCGTATTCAGGAGCCTGATGCTGCTGGCCAGTCGGCTGTCGAGGATCTATAAGAGTGGCTGCCAACCCCGTACCCGGCCTGGAGGCTACGTGATGCTCAAGCTTTATGGATTCGCCGTCAGCAATTACTACAACATGGTGAAACTGGCGTTACTGGAAAAAGCTCTGCCTTTCGAAGAAGTGCCGTTCTACGCCGGGCAAAGCCCTGAGGCGTTGGCCATCAGCCCGCGCGGCAAGGTGCCGGTGCTGGGGGTGGAGAAGGGATTCATCAATGAAACCAGCGTGATCCTCGAATACCTCGAAAGCCAGCCGGGTCTGGCGCTGCTGCCCAGCGACCCGTTCGAGCGTGCCCAGGCGCTGGCGCTGGCCAAGGAGATCGAGCTTTACATCGAGCTGCCGGCGCGGGCCTGTTACGGCGAGGCGTTTTTTGGCACGGCAGTCCCCGAGGCCATCAAGGAGAAATCCCGCAACGAGCTGGTGCTGGGGTTCGCCTCGCTGGCCAGGCACGGCAAGTTCGCCCCTTATGTGGCGGGCAGCAGCCTGAGCGTGGCGGATCTGTATTTCCTGTACAGCGTCAGCCTGGCCTGTGCGGTAGGGCAGAAGCTGTTCGCTGTGGATTTTCTGGCCGAGATGCCGGCAGCCAAGGCCTTGATGGCGCGGCTGGAGCAGATGCCCAATGTGCAGCGGGTCGCGGCGGACAAGGACGCGGCGATGCCGCAGTTCCTGGCGATGATCGCCAGCAAGAAGTAGGAAGGTTGCAGTGCGCTGATCACAGGCAAGCCACGCTCTTGTAGGAGCGAGGCTTGCCCGCGATAGCCTTTAGCGGTTGCCCAGCAACGCCTGGCCGCGAACCACCGCCGCCCTGACTTGAGCCGGGGCCGTGCCACCGATGTGGTCACGGGCGTTGACCGAACCTTCCAGGGTCAGCACGGCAAACACGTCCTGATCGATCTGGTCGCTGAACTTGCGCAGTTCTTCCAGGCTCATTTCCGCCAGGTCCTTGCCGGTTTCCACGCCGTACTTCACGGCGTGGCCAACGATCTCGTGGCAATCGCGGAATGGCAGGCCGCGGCGCACCAGGTAGTCCGCCAGGTCGGTGGCGGTGGAGAAACCACGCAGCGCCGCTTCGCGCATCATCGCGTGCTTGGGCTTGATCGCCGGGATCATGTCGGCGAAGGCCCGCAGCGAGTCGCGCAGGGTGTCGGCGGCGTCGAACAGCGGTTCCTTGTCTTCCTGGTTGTCCTTGTTGTAGGCCAGGGGCTGGCCCTTCATCAGGGTCAGCAGGCCCATCAGGGCGCCGAACACGCGGCCGCTCTTGCCACGAACCAGCTCCGGAACGTCCGGGTTTTTCTTTTGCGGCATGATCGAGCTGCCGGTGCAGAAACGGTCGGGCAGATCGATGAACTGGAACTGCGCGCTGGTCCACAGCACCAGCTCTTCGGAGAAGCGCGACAGGTGCATCATGGCCAGGCTGGCGGCGGCGCAGAACTCAATGGCGAAATCGCGATCAGACACATTGTCCAACGAGTTGCCACCGACGGCGTCGAAGCCCAGCAGCTGGCAGGTCAGCTCGCGGTCGATCGGGTAGGTGGTGCCAGCCAGCGCGGCGCTGCCCAGAGGCATGCGGTTGGTGCGCTTGCGGCAATCGACCAGGCGCTCGTAGTCGCGGCTGAGCATCTCGAACCAGGCCAGCATGTGATGACCGAAGGTCACAGGCTGTGCGGTCTGCAGGTGAGTGAAGCCCGGCATGATGGTGTCGGCTTCGCGCTCGGCTTGTTCCAGCAGGCCTTTTTGCAGGCGGGTGATTTCCGCCAGGATCAGATCGATTTCGTCGCGCAGCCACAGACGGATATCGGTGGCCACCTGGTCGTTGCGGCTGCGGCCGGTGTGCAGCTTTTTGCCGGTGACGCCGATGCGGTCGGTCAGGCGTGCTTCGATGTTCATGTGCACGTCTTCCAGGTCGATGCGCCAGTCGAAGGTCCCAGCCTCGATTTCGCCCTGGATGGTCTTCAGGCCGTCGATGATGCTGTCGCGTTCGGCATCGGTCAGTACGCCGACCTTGGCCAGCATGGTGGCGTGGGCGATCGAGCCCATGATGTCGTGACGATAGAGGCGCTGGTCGAAAGTGACGGAGGCGGTGAAGCGGGCGACGAAGGCGTCGACGGGCTCACTGAAGCGGCCGCCCCAGGACTGATTGGTCTTGTCAGTGCTCATGAATTCGCTCGTGATCGGCTGGAAGGGAAATGAGGTGAAAAGTTGCCGCGGATAATAACAGGGTTGCCAATCCTGTAGCTGGCACCGGTCGGCAGGTTTTTATTTCTGCCATGGGTGCCGCGGGCGCTTGTCGCCGACCTCGGGCGCGCAGAGACTAGGCGAGCGAAGGCGGGGTGCGAGGAGTGATGTAACGATATTTATCGATAGAGCAATATCGTCTTGGCAACCGTCTACAGTTGGACTGAAGGAACAGCGCAATCTCGGATGCTTCATCGAGTCTGGTCGCTGATCACGCAACCGTTGTCGCATGCGCTCCGGTCCCGGCACCACCTCGCGATTCGCGAGGGAGGCGGTCGGGGTGGAAGCCGGCTATAAGAGAGGGGGTGTTTGTGTCCTGTATCAGCAGTCCCCATGACCATGTCGTGCAGTGGTGGGCCTTGAACGGTATCGAGCAGGCCCGGGTAAATAATGGTGCCCGTCGTGGGGCACTTTTTGGCCCTCGCACTAGTCTTAGCGTGGATCGCCGTGACGGACGTCACTTCACCTGTCTACGCTATCCTTGTGCGAGACTCACGCAGGAATCCAGCGCAATATGAATGTCCTGATCGTTGATGACGAACCCCTAGCCCGCGAGCGACTGAGCCGCATGGTCAGTGAGCTTGAGGGATACAGTGTCCTGGAGCCCAGCGCCACCAATGGCGAAGAGGCATTGGCCCTGATCGACAGCCTGAAACCGGATATCGTGCTTCTCGACATCCGCATGCCGGGTCTCGATGGCCTGCAGGTTGCCGCCCGTTTGTGCGAGCGCGAGGCGCCGCCAGCCGTGGTGTTCTGTGCCGCCCCTGATGAATTCGCCCTCGAGGCCTTTGATGTCAGCGAGGTAGGTCACTTGCTCAAACCGGTGCGTTCCGAGCATCTGCTCGAGGCGCTGAAAAAGGCCGACCGCCCCAACAGGGTCCAGCTGGCGGCCTTGACCCGGCCCGCCGCCGAAAGCGGCAGCGGCCCCCGTAGCCATATCAGTGCACGGACCCGCAAAGGTATCGAGCTGATCCCGCTGGATCAGGTCGTCTATTTCATTGCCGACCACAAGTACGTGACCTTGCGCCATGAGAGCGGCGAAGTCCTGCTGGATGAACCCCTGAAGGCGCTGGAAGACGAGTTTGGCGAGCGTTTCGTTCGCATTCATCGCAACGCCCTGGTGGCCCGTGAACGCATCGAACGCCTGCAGCGTACGCCGCTGGGGCATTTCCAGCTGTTCCTCAAGGGCCTCAATGGTGATGCGCTGATCGTCAGCCGACGGCATGTGGCCGGCGTGCGGAAGATGATGCAGCAGCTCTAGATCCGGGCGGCCGGGTGGGTCATGCACCCCGCCCGCCACGTTCCTGCAGCCAGGGAGGGGCTGTAGTTGCTGATACAAGTCAAAGCTGATTTGGCTGAGCTGTTATCATCTGCCGTATTTTCTTCAGTACGGATTGATCCATGTCCTCTCGCGAAATCCGCATCGCTACCCGCAAAAGTGCCTTGGCCTTGTGGCAAGCCGAATACGTCAAAGCTCGTCTGGAAGCCGCTCACCCGGGGTTGATCGTGACGCTGGTGCCCATGGTCAGTCGCGGTGACAAGCTGCTCGACTCGCCATTGTCGAAAATCGGCGGCAAGGGGCTGTTCGTCAAGGAGCTGGAAACCGCGCTGCTGGAAAACGAAGCGGATATCGCCGTGCATTCGATGAAAGACGTGCCCATGGACTTCCCTGAAGGTCTGGGTCTGTTCTGCATCTGCGAGCGCGAAGACCCGCGCGACGCCTTTGTCTCCAATACCTATTCCAGTCTTGCCGACCTGCCCGCGGGCAGCGTGGTGGGCACCTCCAGCCTGCGTCGCCAGGCGCAACTGCTGGCTCGTCGCCCAGACCTGCAGATCCGCTTCCTGCGCGGCAACGTCAATACTCGCCTGGCCAAGCTCGACGCCGGTGAGTACGACGCCATTATCCTGGCCGCTGCCGGCCTGATCCGTCTTGGTTTCGAAGATCGCATCAGCTCTTCGATCAGCGTCGAAGACAGCCTTCCGGCGGGCGGCCAGGGTGCGGTGGGCATCGAATGCCGCACGGCCGACAGCGAGATCCATAAGTTGCTGGCGCCCCTGCATCATGCCGATACGGCGGATCGGGTCACCGCCGAGCGCGCCCTCAACAAGCATCTGAATGGCGGCTGCCAGGTACCGATCGCCTGCTATGCGGTGCTCGAAGGCGATCAGCTGTGGCTGCGCGGCCTGGTCGGCGAACCGAGCGGCGGCGTGTTGCTCAGCGCCGAGGCCCGTGCTCCACGTAGCGCGGCGGCGGCGCTTGGTGTGCAGGTCGCAGAGGATCTACTGGCCCAGGGCGCCGACGATATCCTGCGCGCGGTCTATGGCGAGGCTGGCGAAGAGTGAGCGACTGGCGTGTGCTGCTGACCCGGCCCACGGACGAGTCGGCGCTGCTGGCTGAGGTTCTGGGCGAAGCGGGGGTGTTCAGCAGCAGCCTGCCGTTGCTGGAAATCGAAGCCCTGCCTTTTGACGATACCCAGCGCGCCAGAGTGCTTGACCTGCATCTGTACTGCGCGGTGATCGTAGTCAGCAAGCCAGCCGCGCGAATGGCCGTGCAACTGCTCGAGCAGTTCTGGCCGCAGCCACCGAGCCAGCGCTGGTTCAGTGTGGGCGCCGGCACGGCGCAGATTCTGGCCGATCACGGCCTGGATGTTTTTTTCCCCGAGCAAGGCGACGACAGTGAAGCCTTGCTTGAACTTCCCCAGTTGCGCGAGGCTATTGCACGATCCGGCCCACGGGTGCTGATCATGCGCGGGGAGGGTGGCCGCGAACTGCTGGCTGAGCGTTTGCGCGACCAAGGTGCTAGTGTCGACTATCTGGAGCTGTACCGCCGCGACCTGCCGCGTTATGCCGACGGAGTCCTGATGCAACGCATCCAGGCGGAACGCTTGAATGGGCTGGTGGTCAGCAGTGGGCAGGGTTTCGAGCACTTGCAGCAGTTGGCCGGCGAGGCCTGGTCACAGGTGGCGCGGCTGCCGTTGTTTGTACCGAGCCCCCGGGTCGCCGAGATGGCGCGTGTCGCCGGGGCCGAGAAAGTTGTGGATTGTCGTGGCGCGAGCGCCGCGGCCTTGCTAACGGCGTTACGGGAGCAACCCGTGCCCGTTCTCTAAACGCAAAGGATGGATACGTGAGCGAAACAGCCTTGCCTAAAGATGATGTCCAGCCGGTAATCGATGCGCCGGCTGAACCCGCAACCCCAGCTGTGCAGCGCCGCGGCAACGGGTTGGCGATCCTCGCCCTGCTGCTGGGGGCGGCCGGTGTCGCTGCCGGCGGCTGGGGTGTCTGGCAGGTGCGCAGCCTGCAGGCCAACAATCAACAGCAGCTGGGGCAGTTGCAGGCCCTGGGTGACGAGGCGCAGAGCCTGAAGCTCAGCGAGCAGCGCCTGACCGCACGCCTGGAGCAGTTGCCGGCGGCCGATGAACTGGAAGAACGCCGCCGTCTGGTGGCGCAGCTGCAGGGCGACCAGCAGCGACTCAATCAGAAGCTGGAAAGCGTGCTGGGTGCCAGCCGCAAGGACTGGCGTCTGGCCGAGGCGGAACATCTGTTGCGTCTGGCCAGCCTGCGTCTTTCGGCCTTGCAGGACATCAGCAGCGCCCAGGCCCTGGTGCAGGGTGCCGATGAGATCCTGCGCGAGCAGAACGATCCCGGTTCTTTCGCCGCGCGCGAACAACTGGCCAAGAGCCTCGCGGCCCTGCGCAGCACCGAGCAGCCGGATCGCACCGGACTGTTCCTGCAACTGGGCGCCCTGCGCGATCAGGTAGCCGAACTCACCGAGCTGGCCCCCGAGTACCGCGACCGTGGCGATTCGCTGCTGGGCCTGACCGCCGACGGCGATGGCGCCAGCCGCTGGGCGCAATGGTGGGACCAGATCTCGCGTTACATTCGTATCGACTTCAACGCGGACAAGAACGTGCGGCCGCTGCTCGCCGGGCAAAGCCTGACGCAGGTACGCCTGGCCTTGAGCCTGGCCCTGGAACAGGCCCAATGGGCGGCGTTGAACGGTCAGGCGCCGGTGTACACCCAGGCGCTGGTGGAAGCCCGCGATGTATTGAAGGGCAACTTCAATCAGGACAACCCGCAGAGCAAGCTCATGCTGGAGCGCGTGTCCGAACTGAGCAAACAGCCGGTCACCGTGCAGACGCCGGACCTGACCAAGACCCTGAGCGCCGTTCAGGCCTACCTGGAGCGGCGCAACCTGAGTGCTGAAGAGTCGGTGAAACCACTGGCCAAGCCTGCTGCGAATGCCCCGCAGGAGACCAGCCCATGAAGCGCCTGTATGTGATTCTGTTCCTGGTGATCGCCGCCTCGGGATTGCTGGGGTTGGCGATCGCCGAGCATTCCGGGTACATCCTGATTGCCTACGACAGCTTCCGTTATGAGTCGAGCCTGTGGGCGACCCTGGCGCTGGTCGCGGTGATCTGGCTGGTGATCTGGGGGATCAAGGCGCTGATCGAACTGGTGATGGCCTCCAGCGGCGTGGTCAATCCCTGGTCGCGGCGTAACCGCAGCCGGCGCGTACAGATCGCCATCGAGCAAGGCCAGATGGATCTTGCCGAAGGCCGCTGGGCCAGCGCACAGAAACATTTGCATCGTGCCGCGGAAGCCGAGCGTCAGCCTCTTCTGTACTACCTCGGCGCGGCGCGGGCGGCGAATGAGTTGGGGAATTACGAGCAGTGCGACAGCCTGCTGGAGCGTGCCCTCGAGCGGCAGCCCCAGGCCGAGCTGGCGGTGGCCTTGAGTCATGCCCAACTGCAGACCGATCGCGGCGATACCGAAGGCGCCCTGAGTACCCTGCAAGCCATGCACGAGCGTCACCCCCACAGTGTCCAGGTGCTGCGGCAGTTGCAGCGTCTGCAACAGCAGCGGGGCGACTGGTCGGCGGTGATCCGCCTGCTGCCCGAACTGCGCAAGGACAAGGTCCTGCCCGCCAACGAACTGGCCGAGCTGGAGCGTCGGGCCTGGGGCGAGAACCTGACCCTCGCGGCGCATCGCGAAGAAGACGGTGCGGCTGGCCTGCAATCGCTCAATCGCGCCTGGCAGCAACTGACTGCGGCTCAACGTCAGGAACCGCAACTGGTGCTGGCCTACGCCGAACAACTGCGGCAGTTGGGCGCCGAGGCCGAGGCCGAAGAAGTGCTGCGCGTCGCTCTCAAGCGCAAGTACGACAGCCATCTAGCGCGGCTTTACGGCCTGCTGCGGGGCAGTGATCCGGCGCGGCAACTGCAGTTCGCCGAGCAGTGGCTCAAAGACCATCCGAATGACCCGAGCCTGCTGCTGACCCTGGGTCGCCTGTGCCTGCAAACCAGCCTCTGGGGCAAGGCACGGGATTATCTGGAAAGCAGCCTGCGCATCCAGCGCAACCCCGAGGCCTGCGCCGAGCTGGCCCGCTTGCTGGCGCAACTGGGCGATACCGAGCGCAGTAACCAGCTGTTCCAGGAAGGCCTGGGGCTGTTGGACGAGCGCTTGCTGGCATCGCCGTTGCCGGTGCCCATCAGGGCATAAGCCCGCAGGGCCGGGCCGTTCCTGGAGGGGCGGCCCGTCCCGCGAACCTCCCCGATCTGGCCACTGTGCCCGTTTGCCGCGCTCGATCTTGTCATGGCGCGCCTTGAAAGGGCCGAGCGCTTTCTCTACCGTGGCAGCCTGTTTCTTCCGTTGTGGATACTCCATGTCGCTGGCCGGCTCACGCTTGCTGTTCTCCCTTGTGTTCGTTACCGGTGCCTTGGCCCTGTGGGCTTCGTTTCACCTGGAGTACGGGATTGGGCTCGAGCCTTGCCTGCTGTGGGTGCTGCAACGTTTCTTCGCGCTGCTGTTGACTTCGATCAGCCTGGTCGCGGCTCTGCAGGGGCCACAATACCCGGCGAGTGCCCTGTATTGGCTGCTGGAACTGTTCTGCAGCCTGGCGGGTGTCGTCACGGCAGGGCGCCATGTGCTGTTGCAGAACATTCCTTCGGATCAGTTGCTGGCGTGCTTGCCGGACATGCCGTTCATGCTTGGCAACCTGTCCTGGGGACGGGCCTTGCAACTGGTTTTCACCGGGACTGCGCAGTGTGCGGAGGTCACCTGGACGCTGCTGGACATGAGTGCCGCGGAGTGGAGCCTGCTGTTTTTCATCGCGGTGATGATTTTGAGCGCTTATCGCCTGGCGCGGCTTCTACCACGGGGCCGACGCAGGGCGGCTGCGACCTGAATCGTCGTTTTGCGACGGGGCTAAAGATTAAACACTTGTATGAACTTTATCTCCTGCGTACCTTGAAGCGGCTGTCGAGCGGGCATAATCTGGCCCGCACGTGTCACCGCAATTACGTTGCTCGATGCTGTTCTGCCTGGCCGGATGCTGATGTTCAGTCCAGTGACGGATTCAGAGCGGCATGACCCATAAGGGAAGAGAGATCGCCATGCTCGAAAGTTGTCAGAATGCTCAGGAACGCTGGGGTGGAGTGCATCTGCTGATCGATCGCTGGTTGCAGGAGCGTCACGAACTGGTTCGGGCCTATGATGCTCTCGGCGCAGAGCCTGAGACGCTGGCTGAAAACCGACAGCCGTTGCAGGAGTTCTGCGCAATTCTGGTCGATTACGTTTCCGCCGGCCACTTTGAAATCTACGAACAGCTGACCGGCGAGGCCAAGGCCTTCAACGACAAGCGCGGGCTCGAACTGGCCGAAACCATTTATCCTCGGATCGATGTCATCACTGAAAAGCTGCTGGCATTCAACGACCTGTGCGACGAAGGAAAATGCGTGGCGGAGAAATTCAAGGAGCTGGGTGGTCTGCTGCATGAGCGCTTCGAACTGGAAGATTGCCTGATCGAAGTGCTGCACAACGCTCACAAGGAAGAGGCCGCCGTTCAGGCCTGACTTGCAGCGAAAGCCTTACCGAAACGGTGCGCATTGCGCACCGTTTTTCGTTTCTGCCATACCCTAACCGGTAGCCCCCAGCAGCTCGATTTCAAACACCAGGGGCGTGTAAGGCGCAATCAGGTCGCCCGCGCCGTCGGCGCCGTAAGCCTGGGCCGAAGGAATCACCAGGCGCCACTTCGCCCCTGTCGGCATCTGCTGCAAGGCGCTGCGCCATCCGGCAATCACACTGTCCAGGCGAAACCACTGCGGCTGCTGGTTCTGATCGAACACCGTGCCGTCAGGCAGGCGCCCGGTGTAGCGAACCTGTACCGAACCATTGGCTCCCGGCCGTACTCCGTTGCCGGGTGCCAGCTCGGTCAGCAGGATGCCGTTCTCCAGTTCGCGTACGCCCGGCTTGGCTTTTTCGGCTAAGAGAAAACGCTGTTCGTTTTCCAGCGCTACTTCGACTCGCGGCTTGTCCGTTTGCTCGCCGACCTGTGCTTCATGCTGGGCGAGGATCTGTTCGATACGCTCGTCCTTGAGTGCCAGAGGCTTGCCTTGGTAGGCCTGTTTCAAGCCTTCCACCAATGCCTGGATCTGCAGGTCCGGCACCTCCTGGCGCAGGCGTTCGCCGAGGCTGGCGCCCAGGCTGTAGGCGAGATCGTGGGCATCGTTTTTCTGCGAATCTTCGGCGGCCTGAGCCAGTGGCAACAACACACACAAGGATAAAAAAAGGTAACGCGACATGGGCGTTCTCCGGCCTGAGACGAGGTGGATTATGCCAGTGTGGATGTGGCGGCTGGTGAGTAACTTTCTTGTGCGCGAAGAAGATTTTCAATCCTCTGCAACGCATGGCATTCGATACTGTCAACATGCCCTAGCGGCGGTAGCAGCAGAGGTCTAGTATGAGCCGCAACTCACGTCAGCCAGGAGGTAAACCATGTCGGCCAATAAGAAGCCTGTAAATACTCCGTTGCATTTGCTCCAACAGCTTTCGGGCAGCCTGCTCGAGCACTTGGAAAACGCTTGTTCCCAAGCCTTGGCTGATGCTGAGAAATTGCTCGCCAAACTGGAAAAGCAACGCGGTAAGGCACAGGAAAAACTGCACAAATCGCGCACCAAATTGCAGGACGCCGCGGCGGCCGGCAAGGCCAAGGCACAAGCCAAAGCCAAGGACGCAGTGAAAGAACTTGAAGACCTGCTCGATGCACTCAAGACACGTCAATCCGAAACCCGCGCCTACATTCTGCAACTCAAGCGCGACGCTCAGGAAAGCCTGAAACTGGCCCAGGGCGTAGGTCGTGTGAAAGAAGCCGCCGCCAAGGTGCTGAGCACTCGCTCCGCCAAACCGGCAGCCGCTCCAGCACAGAAAGCCGCAGCCAAGCCGGCGGCAAAAGCTCCTGCCAAAGCTGCTGCCAAGGCACCGGCAAAAGCAGCCAGCAAACCGGCCGCCAAACCCGCTGCCAAGCCAGTGGCTAAAACCGCCGCAGCCAAACCTGCAGCTGCCAAGCCAGCGGCTAAACCTGCTGCTGCAAAAGCACCTGCGAAACCTGCTGCCAAGCCTGTTGCGAAAGCAGCGGCTGCCAAACCTGCTGCAGCGAAACCCGCTGCCAAGCCAGCAGCAAAACCTGCGGCCAAACCCGCCGCCAAGCCAGCGGCTAAAACCGCGGCGGCCAAGCCTGCAGCTGCCAAGCCAGCGGCTAAACCGGTAGCGGCAAAACCTGCTGCGAAGCCGGCCGCCAAACCGGCTGCGGCAAAAGCTCCGGTGAAGGCCGCAGCTAAACCTGCAGCCAAACCAGCGGCCAAGCCCGCTGCCAAACCTGCAGCAGCCAAGCCGGCGGCTTCCACTGCCGCCAAGCCAGCAGCCGCTAAACCGGCTGCAGCAAAACCAGCCGCCAAGCCTGCGGCAAAACCTGCTGCCAAGCCGGCTGCAAAACCCGCTGCGAAGAAACCAGTCGCAGCCAAGCCTGCAGCTGCCAAACCGGCCACCGCTCCAGCGGCCGCCAAACCAGCCACCCCGGCAGCTCCGGCAGCCAAGCCTGCGGCACCGGTATCTTCGCCAGCTCCAGCGGCGACTGCTGCGCCAGCTCCGGCTCCGACCGCTCCTGCCAGCACCACGCCAACCAGCGCTTCCTAAGCGCCGGTCACCGCGACGCGCAGCGTCTGCAGCGCGTCGCGGTTGAGGTTGGCGGCTTCGGCCGCCAGTCCTTCCAGCCAGTCCGTCAGATCCTGCGTTTCACCCTCCGACCATTCCCCCGCCAGCGCTTCCAGGCGCAGCAGCAGTTGCCGTTCGGCTTCCAGTTCCAACGCCTTGACCTGTTCGCGCAAGACCGCCAGTTCCGGATCCGCGCTCGCGGCCGGGCGCCATTGCGTGCGCAGCTGTCGTAGCGGCCTGACGACTTCGTCGTGCCAGGGCTGACCCAGGGTTTGCAGCTGTTGCAGGCGCTGGGCGGTACAGGCCACCCCGCGCGCGCCGAGCCAGGCCGCGCAGAGTAAAAGACAGACATTGGCCCCGGCCGCCTGGAGGTTCAGGCAGGCTTCTTCGACGCCCGGGCGGGCGTAGGTCTTGAGGGTGAAGCTCCACAGGTCAGAGGACATATTGCTACTCGCGCCAGTTGCGAACGAAGCTGGTAGACTCCGCCGCCATTATGATTCGACTTCAGAACCTGACTTTACAGCGTGGTCCGCAACGTCTGCTAGAAGACGCCGAGCTGACCCTGCACGCCGGCCAGAAAGCCGGCCTGATCGGTGCCAACGGTGCTGGCAAATCCAGCCTGTTCGCCTTGCTGCGTGGCGAGTTGCACCCGGATTCGGGTGACTGCTTCCTGCCCGCCGACTGGCGCATCGCCCATATGCGCCAGGAGGTCGATACCCTCGAGCGGCTGGCGGTCGACTATGTGCTCGATGGCGACCTGCGCCTGCGTCAGGTGCAGCGTGAGCTGGCCGCCGCCGAAGCGGCCCATGACGGTGCGGCCCTGGCACGCCTGCATGCCGAGCTGGACAGCGCCGACGGTTATACCGCCGACGCCCGGGCGCGCAAGTTGCTGGCTGGCCTGGGCTTCAGCAACGAGCAGATGGACCGTCAGGTCGGCGACTTCTCCGGTGGCTGGCGGATGCGCCTGAACCTGGCGCAGGCACTGATGTGCCCGTCGGACCTGCTGTTGCTCGACGAACCGACCAACCACTTGGACCTCGATGCGATCCTCTGGCTGGAAGACTGGCTCAAGGGCTACCCCGGCACCTTGCTGCTGATTTCCCACGACCGCGATTTCCTCGATGCCGTGGTCGACCATGTGGCTCACGTCGATCAGCGCAAGATCACCCTCTATCGCGGTGGCTACAGCGCTTTCGAACGGGCCCGTGCCGAACGCCTGGCGCAGCAGCAACAAGCCTACGAGAAGCAGCAGGCGCAACGCGCGCACATGGAAAAGTACATTGCGCGCTTCAAGGCCCAGGCTACCAAGGCCCGCCAGGCCCAGAGCCGGATCAAGGCCCTGGAGCGGATGGAAGAGCTGTCCGCCGCCCATGTCGACTCGCCGTTCGACTTCGTTTTCCGCGAGTCGGAAAAGATCTCCAGCCCGCTGCTCGACCTGTCCGATGCCCGCCTGGGCTACGGCGAAAAGACCGTGCTGGAGAAGGTCAAGCTGCAACTGACCCCGGGTGCGCGTATCGGTCTGCTCGGCCCCAACGGCGCCGGCAAGTCGACCCTGATCAAGAACCTCTCCGGCGAGCTGTCGCCGCTGGGCGGCCGCCTGACCCGTGGCGAGAACACCGTGGTCGGCTACTTCGCCCAGCACCAGCTGGACTCGCTCGACGCCAAGGCCAGCCCGTTGCTGCATTTGCAGCGCCTGGCGCCGACCGAGCGCGAGCAGACCCTGCGTGATTTCCTCGGCGGCTTCGACTTCCGCGGCGCGCGTATCGATGAGCCGGTGCTGAACTTCTCCGGTGGCGAAAAGGCGCGCCTGGCCCTGGCGCTGATCGCCTGGGACCGTCCGAACCTGCTGTTGCTCGACGAACCGACCAACCACCTGGACCTGGAGATGCGCCTGGCCCTGACCATGGCCCTGCAAGAGTTCAGCGGCGCGGTACTGGTGGTTTCCCACGACCGTCACCTGCTGAAAAGCACCACCGACAACTTCTTCCTGGTGGCCGACGGCAAGGTCGAGGAGTTCGACGGCGACCTGGACGACTACGCACGCTGGCTGGTGGATTACCGCCAGCGCAACGCGCCGGTCAGCACGACCACGGTCAACCCGGACAAGACCGACAAGAAGGCCCAGCGCCAGGCCGCCGCGGCCCTGCGCCAGCAACTGGCGCCGCACAAGCGCGAAGCCGACAAGCTGGAAACCGAGCTGGGCAAGGTCCACGAGCGGCTGGCGAAAATCGAAGCCAGCCTTGGCGACAGTGGTGTCTACGAAGCGGCCCGCAAGGATGAGTTGCGTGACCTGCTGGCCGAGCAGGCCAAGCTGAAGGTACGCGAAGGCGAGCTGGAAGAGGCCTGGATGGAAGCCCTGGAACTGCTGGAAAGCATGCAGGCGGAACTGGAAGCCTTGTCCTGATGGAAGCGTTCAAGCTGCCTTTGCCAACCATGTGGATCGAGCCGCTGTGGGTCACAGTGCAAATCCTGCTGATCCTCCTGGCCGGCTACATCGCCCAGCGTTTTGTCGCGCGCTGCCTGACCCGTCTGGGTGAACGTTATCCGTTCCCGCCGCAGCTGCTGATGCCGCTGCGCGGCGGCTTGCGCTGGCTGATCATGGGCAGCGCGCTGATCTTCGTCCTGGAGCGGCTCGGGGTGTCGGCGACGGTGCTCTGGACCGCCTTGTCCGGTTTTGTCGCGGTGGCGGCGGTGGCCTTCTTCGCCATGTGGAGCGTGCTGTCCAACCTGCTCTGCGCCATCCTGATCTTTACCGTGGGCCCGTTCCGCATCGGCGATGTGGTCGAGTTGGTGGACACCCTCGACAAGCCGGGCATCAAGGGCCGGGTGGTGGCAATCAACTTGCTGTACACCTCGCTGATCGAGGCCGAGGAAGCCGGCACCGGCGGCGTCATGGTGCAAGTGCCCAACAGCCTGTTCTTCCAGCGCTCGGTGCGCCGCTGGCGCGGCAGCGATGCGCTGTCGCTGGGCTCCGGCGAGAAGTAGCCCTCCTGTGCCGTCTCTGTAGCCGCTGCCGAAGGCTGCGATCGGCTCCGAAGGANTTCGGCAGCGGCTACAGTGGATCGGCTTGTCCGACAAAAATCTATGGTCATCCGCCCGCTGGCGCATTAGCTTAGGCGTCTACGACGAATTCGAGCCGAGGTGTGCGATGGTTCTTGAGACATGGCTGGCGTTTTTTGCCGCCTGCTGGGTGATCAGTCTTTCCCCGGGGGCCGGCGCGATTGCGTCGATGTCCTGCGGTCTGCAATACGGTTTCTGGCGCGGTTATTGGAACGCCCTGGGCCTGCAACTGGGCCTGGCCATGCAGATTGCGATTGTCGCGGCCGGCGTGGGGGCGATTCTCGCGGCATCCTCGACTGCCTTTTACGCGATCAAATGGTTCGGTGTGGCCTACCTGGTCTACCTCGCGGTCAAACAGTGGCGCGCGCTGCCCAGCGACTTGAGTGACGACGCCGCGATCCGGCCGATCGGCAAACCCCTGGCCCTGGTGTTCCGCGGATTCCTGGTCAACATCAGCAACCCCAAGGCGCTGGTGTTCATGCTGGCGGTCCTGCCGCAGTTCATCGACCCCCATGCACCGCTGGTGAAGCAGTACCTGATCCTCGGCGCGACCATGATCGCCGTCGACCTGATCGTCATGGCCGGCTACACCGGCCTGGCTTCCAAGGTCCTGCGCCTGCTGCGCACGCCCACCCAGCAACGCCGGATGAACCGCACCTTCGCCGGTCTGTTCCTCGGCGCCGCCGGATTGCTGGCGACCATTCGCAAAGCGCCGGTCTGAGAGACGGGCCACACAAAAAAGGCGCCCTTGAGGGCGCCTTTTTTGTACGTGCGTCCCAACCGAGTCTTCGTGAGCCTGAGCCGCTCCCGGATTTATTTCATCTTTGTTCAGGAAGCTCCGGACCCCAGGTGATTCAAGGCCTTGGCCCGTCATCGGGTGCTGTTGCGCCTGGGTGTCTGCATGACAGAGCTTGAGTGAAACTCATTGGAAGTGAACAATGTGTTACTTCGTATTTCCATTTGAGATTCGTTCATGACTGCCCCCTCCCGTTTCCTGGCGTGGCTCGTGCTGCCGCTATTGGCCCTGTGCAGCGCCAACCTGCTGGCGGACACCGTAGAAGGCGCGCCCAAGGCGCTGCACCTGCTCGACTACATTGGCGCGGACTATCCACCGACGGTCGAGGCGGGCAAGGTCATTGATGACTCCGAGTACCGTGAGCAGGTCGAGTTTCTCGGCGTGTTGCAGGGACTGGTCGCCGATTTGCCGGCCAAGCCGGAGAAGGCCGAGCTGGAGCAGGGCATTAGCAGCCTGAATGAGGCGGTCAAAGCCAAGGCGGACGGCGCTCTTGTCGCCCGTCAGGCGCGGCAGCTGGGCGCCAAGCTGGCGGTGGCCTATGAGGTCAGCCAGGCCCCGATCATCACCCCGGACCCGAGCCGTGGCGCGCCTTTGTATGCCCAGCACTGCTCGGTGTGTCACGGCGACACCGGTGCCGGCGATGGCCCGGCCGGGGTCGGCCTGACGCCGCCACCGGCCAACCTGCGGGATACGGCGCGCACGGATCACCTGAGCCTTTACGCGATCTACAACACCCTCGGCCTGGGCGTCGAAGGCACCGACATGCCGTCGTTCGCCGATCAGCTGGACGACCGCCAGCGTTGGGACCTGGCGACCTATATCGCCGGTTTCACTGCCGACCCGGCCGCGGCGAAGGGCGACAAGAGCTACAACCTCGCCGATCTGGCCCGCCAGACCCCAAGCGAAGTGCAGGCCGCCGAAGGCCCGCAGGCCGCGGCCACCTTCCGTGCCCAGCGCGCCCAGCCGCCACAGGTCAAGCGCGGCCCGGCGCAACTGCTCGACTACACCGCCTCGACCCTGGACAAGAGCCTGGCCGCCTACCGCGCCGGTGACCGCGAACAGGCCTATGACCTGTCGGTGGCGGCGTACCTGGAAGGCTTCGAGCTGGTGGAAAGCTCCCTCGACAACGTCGACGCCAATGTGCGCAAGGACACCGAGAAAGCCCTGATGGCCTACCGTCAGGCGCTGCAGGACGGCTTGCCGGTAGAACAGGCCGAGCAGCGCCTGGATGCCGCCAAGGCCAAGCTGACAGAGTCGGCGGGCCTGCTGGGCAGCGACGGCCTGAGCTGGTCCCTGAGCTACATCTCCGGCCTGCTGATCCTGCTGCGCGAGGGCCTGGAAGCGATCCTGGTGCTGGCGGCGATCCTGGCCTTCCTGCGCAATACCGGCCAGCAATCGGCGGTGCGCAGCGTCAACGTCGGCTGGGCCCTGGCCTTGCTGGCCGGTCTGGCGACCTGGGCGCTGGCGGCGTATGTGATTGACGTCAGCGGCTCCCAGCGCGAGTTGCTGGAAGGCGCCACGGCCTTGTTCGCCAGTGTCATGGTGCTCTGGCTCGGCGTGTGGATGCACGACCGCCGGCACGCGGCGGCCTGGCAGGACTACATCAAGAGCAGCCTGGTGGGCGGCGGTGGCCGTTTCGGCTTTGCGGTGCTGGCGTTCTTCTCGGTCTATCGCGAGCTGTTCGAAGTGATCCTGTTCTACGAAACCCTGTGGCTGCAGGCTGGCCCGGCTGGCCACAACGCAGTGCTGGCTGGCGGCGCCACGGCGCTGGTGCTGTTGTTCGGCCTGGCCTGGGTGATCCTGCGCGGTTCGGCCAAGCTGCCGCTGGCCCTGTTCTTCGGCATCAACGCGGCATTGCTGTGCGCCTTGTCGGTGGTGTTTGCCGGGCATGGCGTCAAGGCGTTGCAGGAGGCCGGAGTCTTCGGTACGCGGCCAGTGGCGTTCTTCGACTTCGACTGGCTGGGGATTCACGCCGATGCCTACTCGCTGACGGCGCAGGCGGTGGCGATCGTGGCGATCATCGTGCTCTACAGTCGCAGCCGCATCACCGAGAAACGGCGGACCCAGGTTTCCTGAGGCATCCACTTCGCGCATTATCGCGGG
>NZ_JBQENK010000009.1:119258-167204 GCF_052044735.1 Pseudomonas sp. 22526 | reverse complement strand
GGCTTGCCCGCGATGCTTTTTAGAGGAATAACGCAATGCGTGTATGGATCGATGCCGACGCCTGCCCCAAGGCGGCGAAGGATCAGGTGGTGAGGTTTGCCCTCAAGCGCCAGTTCGAGCTGGTGCTGGTGGCGGGGCAGCCGCAGATCAAGCCGGCCTTTGCCTGCGTCAAGCTGATCGTGGTGCCCAGTGGCCCGGATGCGGCCGATGATTATCTGGTGGAACACGCGGTGCCGGGCGAACTGGTGATTTGCAGCGACGTGCCCCTGGCCGACCGGCTGGTGAAGAAAGGCGTCGCCGCCCTCGACCCGCGGGGCAAGGAGTTCGATGCGCAGAACATGGGCGAGCGGCTGGCGGTGCGTAACCTGTTTACCGATCTGCGCGAGCAGGGGCAGGTCGGTGGTGGGCCAGGCGCTTATGGGGACCGCGAGAAGCAGGCCTTCGCCAATGCCCTGGACCGGATCCTGACGCGGCTGGCGCGTCAGGCCTGACGGGGGCCGTAAGGCGAGCGCGCTTGCCGGCTCGCCACGGCTGCGGGGTTATTCGTCGTTTTCGTGTGTCAGTTCCAGCACCCGATCCACCAGCTTATTGATCCCCGCCGCCGCTTCGCTGATGGAATGCGCGAGCATGTAGGCCGGGGTGCTGACCAGCTTGCGTGCCTTGTCCTCGATGATGTCGCCGACGGCGCATTCTGCGTGGGTCGCGCCCATTTTGCTCACGGCGGCCGCGGTATCGGCATCGTTGCCGATGGTGCAGGTGACGCCCGGGCCGTAGATCTTCGCCGCCAATGCCGGCGAGATGCAGATCAGGCCCACCGGCTTGCCGGCTTCGGCGAAGGCTTCGGTCAGCGCCAGGACATCCGGCTGGATCGTGCAGCCGGCCCCTTCCACGGCAAAGTTGGAGAGGTTTTTCGCCGCGCCGAAGCCGCCAGGCACGATCAGCGCGTCGAAGTCTTCGGCGTCGGCGTCACGGATATCTTTCACCTGGCCGCGGGCGATGCGCGCCGATTCCACCAGGACATTGCGCGACTCGGGCATCTCTGCGCCGGTCAGGTGGTTGATCACATGCAGCTGGGCGATGTCCGGGGCGAAGCACTGCACCTGGGCGCCGCGCTGGTCCAGGCGCAGCAGGGTGATGACGCTTTCATGGATCTCGGCACCGTCGTAGACGCCACAGCCGGAAAGGATCACTGCAACTTTTTTGCTCATGGTTTTTTCTCCAGATTCATGGCGTTAAATGTCCACTAATTTGTCGCCCGTTGCCATAGGGTTATCCCGCCGCTCGACCTAATCTTCGATCAGGATTCCGATCAGGTCGTGTCATGAATTTCATTCTTTATGCGGTGCCGTTCTTCTTTGTGCTGATAGCCCTCGAGCTGCTGGTCGACCGCTGGCGGGGGGTGAACAACTATCGGGTCGCGGACGCCATCAACAGCCTCAGCACCGGGGCCTTGTCGACCACCACCGGACTGCTGACCAAGGGCGTCGGCCTGGTGACCTACGCCTTTGCCCTGGAACACCTGGGGCTCTTTAGCCTGTCGGCCGAGAGCGCCTGGGTCTGGGTGTTCGCCTTTGTCCTCTACGACTTCTGCTACTACTGGCTGCACCGCATGGGCCATGAGCGCAACATTCTCTGGGCGGCGCATTCGGTGCATCACCAGAGCGAGGACTACAACCTCTCCACGGCATTGCGCCAGACCAGCACCGGCTTCCTGCTGAGCTGGATCTTCTACCTGCCGATGGCCGTGCTGGGGGTGCCGCTGCTGGTGTTTGTCAGCGTGGGGGCGCTGAACCTGCTGTATCAGTTCTGGGTGCACACCCGGCACATTCCCAAGCTCGGCTGGTTCGAATGGTTTTTCGTCTCGCCGTCCAATCATCGGGCCCACCATGCACAGAACGCTCTCTACATGGATCGCAACTACGGCGGCGTGTTCATTATTTGGGACCGGCTGTTCGGCACCTTTCAGGAGGAGGACGACAACGAGCCGGTGGTCTTCGGCGTGACCACGCCCCTGGCCAGCTGGAACCCGGTGTGGGCCAACCTGCAGTTCTACGCCCAGCTGCTGGACGATGCGCGGCGTACCGAGCGCTTGTGGGACAAGCTGCGGATCTGGTTCATGCGCACCGGCTGGCGTCCGGCTGATGTGGCGGCCAAGTACCCGCTGCGCAAGCCGGACCTGAGCCAGTTCCGCAAGTTCGAGGTGCCGCTGGATGCCTGGCAGCAGGCTTATGTGGTGTTGCAGTTCGCGGTGTACGCGGCTTTCGGCAGCTACCTGATGAACCTGGGCGACAGCCTGCCGGTCGCAGCCCTGGTGCTGGGCTGGAGCGCCATGGCTTTTGGTCTGTTCGTGCTGGGGGTGGCGCTGGAGAATCGCCCATGGGCGCTGAGGATGGAGCTGCTGCGGCTGGCGTCGAACCTGCCGCTGGTATGGCTGGCGCCCCTGGTCGGGCTGTGGCCGGCCAGCGCCTTGGGCTGGGTCGGCCTGATCAGTTACAGCCTGCTCAGTGGCATTGCGCTTTACTGCTGCCGGGGCCGCCTTACTCGACTGGCGTCTTAGACTTGCAGCAATCGCCCTGTTCGTTCTGCTTGACCTGTTCGGCTTCGTAGATCGCCTTGGCCAGCCGCGCATTCTTGAAGCGGCGGCGCAGCCACAGGGCAAAGCCCAGGACCAGCAAGGCGCCGAGCACCCACAGTTCGTATTTCTTGATGCTGCCCAGCATGCCTTCGAGCACGGCGCCGAAGTGATAGGCCGCGGCGGCCAGGGCGGCGGCCCAGATCGCGGCGCCAATGCCGTTGAGCAACAGATAACGTCCCGGCGGATACCCCGACAGGCCGATGGCCACCGGCATCACGGTGCGCAGGCCGTAGACGAAACGGAAGCTCAGCACCCAGATGTCCGGATGCTTGCGGATATGCTCCAGCGCCCGATCGCCCATCAATTGCCAGCGCGGTTTGCGCGCCAGGAGCTTGCGCCCGTGCTTGCGTCCCAGGAAGTACCACAGCTGGTCGCCGGCATAGCTGCCGAAGAAGGCCACGACCACCACCAGGTTGATGTCCATGTATCCGCGAAACGCGAGGAAACCGGCCAGGACCAGGATGGTCTCGCCTTCGAAGAATGTGCCGAGAAAGAGGGCGAAGTAGCCGAATTCCTGAAGAAATTGTTGGAGCATTGTCTGGATGCTGGCGAAATGAACGCGCAGCCTAACCCTTCGAGCCCATGGAGGAAAGTATCCAAATGTGTCTCGACGTGAACAAATGCTGGCTGGACAATAGCTGCGACTACCGGTCACAGGGTTAAGCACAACTGTCATCCGTTCGTCATAATGGCCGCTTATAACTGTCACGCTCGCCCGCCTGTGCGGGCTCAGGAGTCTGTCGTGAGCTTTACCCCAGCCAATCGTTTGTTTCCTGCCACTCGCCTGCGCCGCAATCGTCGTGATGATTTTTCTCGTCGTCTGGTTCGTGAAAACGTCCTGACCACCGATGACCTGATCCTGCCGGTATTCGTGCTCGACGGTGAGAATCGCCGGGAAGCGGTGGCATCGATGCCGGGCGTTGAACGCTTGACCATCGACCTGCTGCTGGAGGACGCGGCGAAGTGGGTGGAGCTGGGGATTCCCGCGCTGGCGTTGTTCCCGGTGACCCCGGCGCAGCTCAAGTCGCTGGATGCCGCCGAAGCCTGGAACCCGAACGGCATTGCCCAGCGCGCCACCCGCGCACTGCGTGAACGTTTCCCCGATCTGGGGGTGATCACCGACGTGGCGCTCGACCCGTTCACCACCCACGGTCAGGACGGCATCCTCGACGAAGACGGCTATGTGCAGAACGACATCACCGTCGATGCGCTGGTCAAGCAAGCCCTGTCCCATGCCGAAGCCGGCGCCCAGGTGGTCGCGCCTTCGGACATGATGGACGGCCGCATCCAGGCGATCCGCGAAGCCCTGGAGCTGGCCGGGTACGTCAACGTGCGGATCATGGCCTATTCGGCCAAGTACGCCAGCGCCTATTACGGCCCGTTCCGCGATGCGGTCGGCTCGGCGCTGAACCTGGGCAAGGCCAACAAGGCCTCCTACCAGATGGACCCGGCCAACAGCCACGAAGCCCTGCATGAAGTGGCCGCCGACCTCGCCGAAGGCGCGGACATGGTCATGGTCAAGCCGGGCATGCCGTACCTGGACATCCTTTTTCGGGTCAAGGATGAATTCAAGGTGCCGACCTTTGTCTATCAGGTCAGCGGCGAATACGCCATGCACATGGCGGCGATCCAGAATGGCTGGTTGAGCGAAGGGGTTATCCTCGAATCCTTGACCGCCTTTAAACGCGCGGGTGCCGATGGCATCCTGACTTACTTTGCCGTTCGTGCTGCTCAATTGTTACGAGAGCAAAAATAGCCCTCCCAGGAACACGCGATGAATACCGAAGGACTCACTGAAGTTGCCGTAAAAGAAGCTCAACCCGTGGTCGAGCAGGTCGTTGAAACACCACCGGAGCTGGAAGCCCCGCAGGTGCAAGCGGACGCGCCGCATGTG
The DNA here is from genome assembly GCF_052044735.1 of Pseudomonas sp. 22526. NCBI lineage: Bacteria > Pseudomonadati > Pseudomonadota > Gammaproteobacteria > Pseudomonadales > Pseudomonadaceae > Pseudomonas > Pseudomonas sp. 22526. Next base: position 162,675 of record NZ_JBQENK010000009.1, on the reverse strand, counting down.
GCGATGCCGACCCTGGTCATCCCGAGCCTGGATGACAGCAGCCTGTATATCCATCGCGAGCTGTCGCAACTGCAGTTCAACATCCGCGTGCTGGAACAGGCGCTGGATGAGTCCTACCCGTTGCTGGAGCGCTTGAAGTTCCTGCTGATCTTCTCCAGCAACCTGGACGAGTTCTTCGAGATCCGCGTCGCCGGCCTGAAGAAGCAGATCACCTTCGCCCGTGAGCAGGCCGGTGCCGATGGCCTGCAACCGCACCAGGCCCTGGCGCGCATCAGCGACCTGGTGCACGGTCACGTCGACCGCCAGTACGCGATCCTCAACGACATCCTGTTGCCGGAGCTGGAGAAACATCAGGTCCGCTTCATCCGTCGCCGTTACTGGACCACCAAGCTCAAGACCTGGGTTCGTCGTTATTTCCGTGACGAGATCGCGCCGATCATCACCCCGATCGGCCTCGACCCTACGCACCCGTTCCCGCTGCTGGTGAACAAGAGCCTGAACTTCATCGTCGAACTCGAAGGGATCGACGCCTTTGGCCGCGACTCCGGTCTGGCGATCATCCCGGCGCCGCGCCTGCTGCCGCGGATCATCAAGGTGCCGGAAGAAGTCGGCGGCCCTGGCGACAACTATGTATTCCTCTCATCGATGATCCACGCCCACGCCGATGACCTGTTCCAGGGCATGAAGGTAAAGGGCTGCTACCAGTTCCGCCTGACCCGCAACGCCGACCTGGCGGTGGACACCGAGGACGTCGAAGACCTGGCCCGCGCCCTGCGCGGCGAGCTGTTCTCCCGGCGTTACGGCGACGCGGTGCGTCTGGAAGTGGCCGACACCTGCCCGAAACACCTGTCCGATTACCTGCTCAAGCAGTTCAACCTGAGCGAGACCGAGCTGTACCAGGTCAACGGTCCGGTGAACCTGACGCGCCTGTTCAGCATCACCGGCCTGGACAGCCATCCGGAGCTGCAATACACGCCGTTCACCCCGCAGATTCCCAAGCTTTTGCAGAACAGCGAGAACATCTTCAGCGTGATCAGCAAGCAGGACATCCTGCTGCTGCACCCGTTCGAGTCCTTCACCCCGGTGGTCGACCTGCTGCGTCAGGCAGCCAAGGACCCGCACGTGCTGGCGGTGCGCCAGACCCTGTACCGCAGCGGCGCCAACTCGGAAATCGTCGATGCGCTGGTGGATGCGGCGCGTAACGGCAAGGAAGTCACCGCGGTGATCGAGTTGCGTGCGCGCTTCGACGAAGAGTCCAACCTGCAACTGGCCAGCCGCCTGCAAGCGGCCGGCGCGGTGGTGATCTACGGCGTGGTCGGCTTCAAGACCCACGCCAAGATGATGCTGATCCTGCGTCGCGAAGCCGGCGAGATCGTGCGCTACGCCCACCTGGGCACCGGTAACTACCATGCCGGCAACGCCCGCCTGTACACCGACTACAGCCTGCTGACTTCCGACGACGCCTTGTGCGAAGACGTCGGCAAGCTCTTCAGCCAGTTGATCGGCATGGGCAAGACCCTGCGCATGAAGAAGCTGCTGCACGCGCCCTTCACCCTGAAGAAGGGCATGCTCGACATGATCGCCCGGGAGACCCAGTTCGCCCTGGACGGCAAACCGGCGCACATCATCGCCAAGTTCAACTCGCTGACCGATCCGAAGATCATCCGCGCGCTGTACAAGGCCAGCCAGTCGGGCGTGCGCATCGACCTGGTGGTGCGGGGCATGTGCTGCCTGCGTCCGGGGATCGCCGGCGTGTCGCACAACATCCATGTGCGCTCGATCATCGGCCGCTTCCTGGAGCACACTCGGGTCTTCTACTTCCTCAACGGCGGCGAGGAGCAGATGTTCCTGTCCAGCGCCGACTGGATGGAGCGCAACCTCGACAAGCGCGTCGAGACCTGCTTCCCGGTCGAGGGCAAGAAGCTGATCCTGCGGGTCAAGAAGGAGCTGGAAAGTTATCTCACCGATAACACCCACAGCTGGAGCCTGCAGTCGGACGGTCGCTACATCCGCAACACGCCGACCGGCAACCAGAACCCGCGCAGCGCCCAGGCCACGTTGCTGGAGCGCCTGAGCAATCCGGTGCTGGCGGTGCGCTAAGCACCTCAGGTGCCGCTAACAAAAAGGCCAGCCCGAGCATCGGGCTGGCCTTTTTATTTTGGGTCACGGCTGGCGAGGGTTGTAGGGGCCGGCTTGCCGGCCGGCTCCTACGCAGGGGTCAGTGCACGTTGAGGGTGATCTCGACCCGGGTCAGCCACTCCGCTTCCAGGGCGAAGTCGGCCTGGGTCAGCTGGTTTTCGTCCAGCCAGTTTTCCGGGAACATCACATCCAGGCTGTCGCCGGCGGCGTGCAGCTTCACCTGGGGCATTTCCTGGGTGCCGCGGATGTGGTGGAACAGGATGGCGAAACGCAGCAGCACGCACAGGCGGATCAGCTTGCTGCCTTCATCGCCGAACTCGGCGAACTTGTCCTTGGGAATGTTGCGGCGGTGACCGCGTACCAGTAGCGCGAGCATTTGCTGGTCTTCGCGGGAGAAACCGGCGAGGTCCGAGTGTTCGATCAGGTAGGCGCCGTGCTTGTGGTACTGGTAGTGGGCGATATCCAGCCCCACTTCATGGACCTTGGCGGCCCAGCCCAGCAGTTCGCGCCAGACACCGTCCTCCAGGTCCCAGTCCTCGGCCACCTGGTCGAAGGCGTGGAGCGCCTTGCGCTCGACCCGGGCAGCCTGTTCCAGGTCGACGTGATAACGCTCCATCAGCGAGCCCAGGGTGCGCTCGCGTACGTCTTCGTGGTGATGGCGGCCCAGCAGGTCGTAGAGCACGCCTTCGCGCAGGGCGCCTTCGCAGTGGTCCATGCGCTGCAGTTCGAGGGCGTCGAAGATGGCTTCGAGAATCGCCAGGCCGGCCGGGAAGATCGCCCGGCGATCGGGCTTGATGCCTTCGAAGTCGATTTTCTCCACGTCGCCCAGCTTGAACAGCCGGCGCTTGAGCCAGGCCAGGCCTTCGGCGTTGACTTCGCCATTGCCCTGGCCGCCGGCCTTGAGCGCCAGGCCGATGGCGCGGATGGTGCCCGAGGAGCCGATGGCTTCATCCCAGGTCAGGCGATGCAGGGCGTGTTCGATGCTCATGATTTCCAGGCGCGCCGCGGTGTAGGCCTGGGCGTAGCGCGCCGGGGTGATCTTGCCGTCGCGGAAATAACGCTGGGTGAAGCTGACGCAGCCCATCTGCAGGCTTTCGCGCAGCAGCGGCTCGAAGCGCTGGCCGATGATGAATTCGGTACTGCCGCCGCCGATGTCGGCGACCAGGCGCTTGCCCGGGGTGTCGGCGAGGGTATGGGACACGCCCAGGTAGATGAGGCGGGCTTCTTCACGACCGGAGATGACTTCCACCGGGTGGCCGAGGATCTCTTCGGCGCGGCGGATGAATTCGCCGCGGTTGCGGGCTTCGCGCAGGGCGTTGGTGCCGACGATACGTACCGCGCCCAGGGGCATGCCGTTGATCAGTTGGGCGAAGCGCTTCAGGCAATCGAGCCCGCGCTGCATGGATTCTTCGTTGAGTTGACGGTCTTCGTCGATCCCGGCGGCCAACTGCACCTTTTCACCGAGCCGCTCGAGAATGCGGATTTCATTATGGTGAGCCTTGGCCACGACCATGTGAAAGCTGTTGGAGCCCAGGTCGATGGCGGCGATCAGGGACAGATTCTTGGCTTGGGATTGCGGCATGGTTTGGGGGTCTCGGTCGATAACCTTGCCATCCTGCCACGATCAATCGCTCGCGCCAACGCGCAGTGTCCAATGCGTTGATTCAACGCATGAATCCTTGCTCCACAGCTCCTGTAGCCGCTGNNNNCAGCGGCTACAGGTAGCATCAAGCGCTTTCGTTGGTCCCGATAAAATTCGCCAGCTCCGGCGTCTGCGGGTTGGCGAACAGCACTTTCGGGTCGCCCACTTCATGCACCTTGCCCTGGTGCATGAACACCAGTTTGTCGCCCACTTCCCGGGCAAAACGCATCTCGTGGGTCACCATGATCAGGGTCATGCCGTCCTTGGCCAGCTGGCGCACCACGCTCAGGACCTCGTTGACCAGCTCCGGGTCCAGGGCCGAGGTGATTTCGTCGCACAGCAGCACCTTGGGCGACATGGCCAGGGCCCGGGCAATCGCCACCCGCTGCTGCTGGCCGCCGGACAGGCGGTCGGGGAAGGCGTCGAACTTCTCCTCCAGGCCGACCCGTTTCAACATCTCTCGCGCCAATTCGGCGGCCCTGGCCTTGGGCACCTTCTGTACCACTTGCGGGGCGAGCATGACGTTCTCGCCGACGGTCAGGTGCGGGAACAGGTTGAACTGCTGGAACACCATGCCGACCTTCTGCCGCAGGCTGCGCAGATCGGCGCGGGCGGCGTCGAGGTATTCGCCGTCGACTTCGATGACCCCGTCGTTGATCGACTCCAGGCCGTTGAGGGTGCGCAGCAAGGTGCTCTTGCCCGAGCCGCTGCGGCCGATGATCGCCACCACCTGGCCTTCCTCGATACTGAGGTCGATGCCCTTGAGCACATGGTGGTCGCCGTAATATTTATGCAGGGCGGAAATTCTAAGCAGAGGCATGCAGTCTCCTTTCCAGGTAGCGCGCACTGAGGGACAGGGGGTAGCACAGCAGGAAGTAACCGAGCGCCACCAGGCCGTAGACCATGAAGGGCTCGAAGGTGGCGTTGGCGAGCATGCCGCCGGTCTTGGTCAGCTCGGTGAAGCCGATGATCGAGGTCACCGCGGTGCCTTTGACCACCTGCACCGAAAAGCCCACGGTGGGCGCCACAGCGATCCGCAGCGCCTGCGGCAGGATCACATGGCGCAGCTGTTCATAAGGGTTGAGCGCCAGGCTGGACGAGGCTTCCCACTGGCCGTTGGGGATCGAGTCGACGCAGCCGCGCCAGATCTCCGCCAGATAGGCGCTGGTGAACAGCGTCAGGGCGATGGCCGCCGCCAGCCAGGGCGAGATATCCACCCCCAGCAGGGCGATGCCGAAGAACACCAGGAACAGCTGCATCAACAGCGGAGTACCCTGGAACAGCTCGATATACAGGCGGGCGAAATGGCTGGGGAAAGCCTTCTTGGAAATGCGCAGGGTCATGATCAACAAGCCGATCAGCCCGCCGCCGACAAAGGCCACCAGCGACAGCAGCAGGGTCCATTGCAGGCCGGTCAGCAGGTTGCGCACGATGTCCCAGAAGCTGAAATCACTCATTGGCTGCTCCTCGCGATATAGCGACGCCCGACCCAGTTCAGCAGCTGCCGGATCAGCAGGGCCATGCACAGATAGATCAGCGTGGTCAGGGCGTAGGTTTCAAAGGCGCGGAAGTTGCGCGACTGAATGAAGTTGGCGGCGAAGCTCAGCTCCTCGGTGGCGATCTGCGAACACACCGCCGAACCGAGCATGACGATGATGATCTGGCTGCTCAGGGCCGGCCACACCTTGCCCAGCGCCGGCAGCAATACCACGTGGCGGAAGGCTTCCATGCGGGTCATGGCCAGGGCCGCCGCGGCGTCCAGCTGGCCGCGGGGGATGGCCTGGATGCCGGCGCGGATGATTTCCGTGGAGTAGGCGCCCAGGTTGATCACCATCGCCAGCACTGCCGCCTGCCACTCGGAAATCTGCAACCCCAGGGACGGCAGGCCGAAGAAGATGAAGAACAGCTGCACCAGGAACGGGGTGTTGCGGATCAGCTCGACGTAGACGCCGAAGATGGTCGAGAAGGGCTGGATCTTCCAGGCCCGCACCAGCGCGCCGACTATGCCCAGGCCGACCCCGAGCAGCGCGCCGATGGCAGTCAGCTCAAGGGTGAACAGGGCGCCGCGCAGCAGCAGGCTGGTGTTTTCCAGCACCGGTAGAAAGTCGAACTGATAAGCCATGGATAACCTCCGCGACCGCGATCAGAGGCCAGCCGGCAACGGCTGCTTGAGCCACAGCTGGGCGTTCTTTTCCAGGCTGCCGTCGGCCTTGGCGGTGGTGAGGATCTGATTGACCTTGTCCAGCAGCTCCGGCTGGTTCTTGTTCACGCCGACATAGACCGGGGAGTCCTTGAGCTTGACCTTCATCGCCGGGATGCGTTTCGGGTTGCGCTCGCTGATGGCGACCATCACCACGTTGCCGCTGGCGATCAGGTCGACCTGGCCGGCCAGGTAGGCGGCGATGGTCGAGTTGTTGTCCTCGAAGCGCTTGATGGTCACGCCTTGCGGGGCCACGGCGGTCAGCTCGATGTCTTCGATGGCGCCACGGGTGACGCTGATGGTCTTGCCCTTGAGGTCGTCGAGGCTGGCGACCGGCGCCTCGGGTGGGCCGAATACCGCCAGATAGAAGGGCGCGTAGGCCTGGGAGAAGTCGATGACCTTCTCGCGCTCGGGGTTCTTGCCGAGGCTGGAGATCACCAGGTCGACCTTGCCGGTGGTCAGGAAGGGAATGCGGTTGGTGCTGTTGACCGGGGTCAGTTCGAGCTTGACCTTGAGTTGGTCGGCCAGCAGTTTCGCGGTGTCGATATCCAGGCCGCGGGGTTTCATGTCCGGGCCGACCGAGCCGAACGGCGGGAAATCCTGGGGCACGGCCACCTTGAGGGTGCCACGGGCGACGACATCGTCCAGGCCACTGGCGTGGGCGGGCGTCTGACTCAGCATCAGACTGGCAAACAGGGCAGAGAGCAGGGCGCTGAAACGCTTGGTCATGGCAAATCTCCGGATTCACGGGAAGTGATTTCTGCGCAGCGACACAGCACAGGCCGTGCCAAACGCCGGAAAAAGCCCTGGAGCGCTGGGTTTTGCTGGTCTTGTTCGGTCTTACTGGTCTGAACAGTTGGTGGCTTGTCTGCCCCCTTATCGAGCGTCGGGCAATGCGCCCGAACCCCCTTGGGGCACGACTTGCCGGGCTCGGCGAATAGCTTTACAACTAGCTTTTTCCTGGACCGGCCAGCCTGAATTTTATGAACTCGATCTCCCGCGCCGTACCCGAGGTGGCGCTGCAAGCCATCCGTCAATTGATCACTGAGCGCGGTTTCGGCCCGGGCGATGCGCTGCCGTCGCAGCGCGATCTGGCCGTGCAGCTGGGGGTCAGCCGGGCCTCGTTGCGTGAGGCGCTGTCATCCTTGAGCGCCTTGGGGGTGATCAGCGTGCAGCCTGGCAAGGGCGTGTTCGTGCAGGCCGCGGAGTCGCCGGTCAATGGCGTGGGGCTGAGCTGGCCGTTCGCGGCTCAGGCCTCGCCGACGGACATCTTCCAGCTGCGTTACGCCCTGGAAGGCTTCGCCGCGGGGCTGGCGGCCGTGACGTTGACCGCCGACGAGCTGGATGCATTGCAGGACAATGTCGAGGCGATGCGCAATGAGCTGCGGGCGGCGGATTTCGAGGCGGCGGCGCGGCTGGATTTCGAGTTTCACCAGAAGATCCTGCAGGCCAGCGGCAATCAGGCAATGGTGAGCATTCTCAGCACCAGCGCCGAGATCTTCCTGGAGAGCCAGAAACTACCGTTCATCCGGCCCGAGCGGGCCATGGAAACCTGGCAGGAACACCGCAAGATCCTGCGCGGGCTAGCCCGGCATGCCTCCGGGGCGGCGCAGAAGGCCATGCAGGAGCATGTGCGCGGCGCGGCCCTGCGCACCGGAATCGCCTTTGTCACCCCCGCATAGTTGCCAGTTGAGCTATACCCAAATTCATCGGGCACCATAGCGAGAGTCAATCAACTCCGGCTTCCTGAACGCGGGAAGGGCGGCTATGATGGGCCACGTTTTTTTGCTTACAACCTGGAGACTTCCATGAGCAGCGATCTTATCAAACACGTTAGCGACGCTAGCTTCGAGGCTGACGTACTCAAGGCCGAAGGCGCTGTACTGGTCGACTACTGGGCTGAGTGGTGCGGCCCATGCAAAATGATCGCTCCGGTCCTGGACGAAATCGCTGAAACCTACAAAGGCAAGCTGACCGTTGCCAAGCTGAACATCGACGAAAACCAGGAAACCCCGGCCAAGCACGGCGTGCGTGGTATCCCGACGCTGATGCTGTTCAAGAACGGCAACGTCGAAGCCACCAAGGTCGGCGCGCTGTCCAAGTCGCAACTGGCTGCTTTCCTCGACGCCAACATCTAAGCGTCGTTGTAAATGGCATCAAAAAAGCCCCGTAAATAGCGGGGCTTTTTCATTATTCAGGGCTAGACGCTCAGAAACTCAGGTGTTACATTCGGCCCCGCACTGGTTTCTCCTCTGCCCCCTGCAAGCCGTCGCCGACGCTCTCCTTTTCGAATAAGTACGCGATCCTGTCGCCTTCTCCGCGGCGCGGCATCATTAAGCCAAAAGCTTAATTTCCCCCCTCCATAAATGATTACGTCATTCCTATATGAATCTGACTGAACTCAAGCAAAAGCCGATTACCGAACTGCTCGAATTGGCCGAACAGATGGGCATAGAAAATATGGCCCGTTCGCGCAAGCAGGACGTGATTTTCTCCCTGCTGAAAAAGCACGCTAAAAGCGGCGAGGAAATCTCCGGTGATGGCGTGCTGGAGATCCTCCAGGACGGCTTCGGCTTTCTTCGCTCCTCCGACGCCTCCTATCTGGCCGGCCCAGACGATATCTACGTCTCCCCGAGCCAGATCCGTCGTTTCAACTTGCGCACCGGTGACACCATCGTTGGCAAGATCCGCCCTCCAAAGGAAGGCGAGCGTTACTTCGCACTGCTGAAGGTCGACACGATCAACTACGATCGTCCCGAGAACGCGAAGAACAAGATCCTGTTCGAAAACCTGACGCCGCTGTTCCCGACCGTGCGCATGAAGATGGAAGCCGGCAACGGTTCCACCGAAGACCTGACCGGTCGTGTCATCGACCTGTGCGCCCCGATCGGTAAAGGCCAGCGCGGTCTGATCGTTGCTCCGCCGAAGGCGGGCAAGACCATCATGCTGCAGAACATCGCGTCGAACATCACCCGTAACAACCCAGAAGTTCATCTGATCGTGCTGCTGATCGACGAACGTCCGGAAGAAGTGACCGAGATGCAGCGCACCGTGCGCGGCGAAGTGGTCGCCTCCACCTTCGACGAACCGCCAACCCGCCACGTGCAGGTTGCCGAGATGGTGATCGAGAAGGCCAAGCGCCTGGTCGAACACAAGAAGGACGTGGTGATCCTGCTCGACTCCATCACCCGTCTGGCCCGTGCCTACAACACCGTGATCCCGAGCTCCGGCAAGGTGCTGACCGGTGGTGTCGATGCCCACGCCCTGGAAAAACCGAAGCGTTTCTTCGGCGCCGCGCGGAACATCGAAGAAGGCGGCTCGCTGACCATCATCGCCACCGCGCTGGTTGAAACCGGCTCGAAGATGGACGAAGTGATCTACGAAGAGTTCAAGGGTACCGGCAACATGGAGCTGCCCCTGGACCGCAAGATCGCCGAGAAGCGGGTATTCCCGGCCATCAACATCAACCGTTCCGGCACCCGCCGCGAAGAGTTGCTGACCGCCGACGACGAGCTGCAGCGCATGTGGATCCTGCGCAAGTTGCTGCATCCTATGGATGAAGTCGCCGCCATCGAGTTCCTGGTCGACAAGCTGAAACAGACCAAGACCAACGATGAGTTCTTCCTGTCGATGAAACGCAAGTAAGTCGAGCAGGACCGCAAAAGCCGGGGAAACCCGGCTTTTTGCTATCTGATTATTGATGAACGGCAGTTCACTGTTCTGAACAGTCGGGTTCGGCGCTAAACTGCCAGCCCCGAACGCCACGGCCAAAACGAGGCTCACGCATGCAGTATCGCGACTTGCGCGACTTTATCAGCGGTCTGGAACAGCGCGGCGAACTCAAGCGCATCCAGGTTCCGGTGTCCCCAGTGCTGGAAATGACCGAGGTCTGCGATCGCACCTTGCGTGCCAAAGGTCCGGCCCTGCTGTTTGAAAACCCCACCGGCTACGATATTCCGGTGCTGGGCAACCTGTTCGGCACCCCGGAGCGCGTGGCGCTGGGCATGGGCGCCGAAGCGGTCAGCGAACTGCGGGAAATCGGCAAGCTGCTGGCTTTCCTCAAGGAGCCAGAACCGCCCAAGGGGCTGAAGGATGCCTGGTCCAAGCTGCCGATCTTCCGCAAGATCATTTCCATGGCGCCGAAAGTCGTCAAGGACGCGATCTGCCAGGAAGTGGTCATCGAAGGCGATGACGTCGACCTGGCGATGCTGCCGGTGCAGACCTGCTGGCCGGGCGATGTCGGCCCGCTGATCACCTGGGGCCTGACCGTCACCAAGGGCCCGAACAAGGACCGGCAGAACCTCGGGATCTATCGCCAGCAGGTGATAGGTCGCAACAAGGTGATCATGCGCTGGCTGAGCCACCGTGGCGGCGCGCTGGATTATCGCGAGTGGTGCGAGAAGCACCCGGGCCAGCCGTTCCCGGTATCCGTGGCCCTGGGGGCCGACCCGGCGACCATCCTCGGCGCCGTGACGCCGGTGCCGGACAGCCTTTCCGAATACGCCTTCGCCGGCCTGTTGCGGGGCAACCGCACCGAGCTGGTGAAATGCCGTGGCAACGACCTGCAAGTGCCGGCTACCGCGGAAATCATCCTGGAAGGGGTGATCCATCCGGGCGAGATGGCCGACGAAGGTCCGTATGGCGACCACACTGGCTACTACAACGAAGTCGACAGCTTCCCGGTGTTCACCGTCGAGCGTATCACCCACCGGATCAAGCCGATCTACCACAGTACCTACACCGGTCGTCCGCCGGATGAGCCGGCGATTCTCGGCGTGGCGCTGAACGAAGTATTCGTGCCTATCCTGCAGAAGCAGTTCCCGGAAATCACCGACTTCTACCTGCCGCCCGAAGGCTGCTCGTACCGCATGGCGGTGGTGACCATGAAGAAGCAGTACCCCGGCCATGCCAAGCGGGTAATGCTCGGTGTCTGGTCGTTTTTGCGACAGTTCATGTACACCAAGTTCGTTATCGTCACTGACGACGATATCAACGCGCGCGACTGGAACGACGTGATCTGGGCCATCACCACGCGCATGGACCCCAAGCGCGACACGGTGATGATCGATAACACGCCGATCGACTACCTCGACTTCGCCTCGCCGGTCTCCGGCCTGGGCTCGAAGATGGGGCTCGATGCCACGCATAAATGGCCGGGTGAAACCACCCGCGAGTGGGGCCGGGTGATCGTCAAGGATGAGGCGGTGACCCGCCGGATCGATGCCATCTGGAATCAGTTAGGAATAGATTGATGCGTGTAACCTTGCAGCCCTCCGGAGCGGTGCTTGAGACGCTGCCCGGCGAGCGGATTCTCGATGCGGCGCGGCGCCTGGGCTATGAATGCCCGCAAAGCTGCCGCAATGGCAACTGTCATGTGTGCTGTGCCTTGCTGGTGGAAGGCAGGGTCCTGCAAACCGGTGAGGTGCGCGATCACGGCGAGTTCTACACTTGCATTGCAGAGCCGCTGGAAGACTGCATCGTGCTGTGGGATGGCGTCCTTGCGCTGGGAGAGCTGCCGGTGCGCAGTCTGTCGTGTCAGGTCACCGAGTGTCTGGAAGTCGGCGGCGACGTCTGGCGGGTCCGCCTGCGGGCGCCGGCCGGCAAGCCACCGCGTTATCACGCCGGCCAGTACCTGATGCTCGAACGGGAGAATGGCGAGAAGTCGGCGTTCTCCCTGGCCTCGGCGCCGCACTCCGGGCGCGAGCTGGAACTGCACGTACTGGTGCGCGAAAGCAGTGCACAAAGCTTGATCGAACAGCTGCAGCGCAATGGCAACGTGCGCGTCGAGCTGCCGTTTGGCGATACCCACCTGGCCGAGCTGCCGGACGGGCCGCTGGTACTGATCGCCGCCGGCACCGGCATGGCGCAGATGCACAGCCTGATCGAGCATTGCCGGGCCAAGGGCTTCAAATACCCGGTGCACCTGTACTGGGGCGTGCGCCGGCCGGACGACTTCTACCAGATCGAACACTGGGACGAATGGAAGAAGCTGCCCAACCTGTTCCTGCACAAGGTGGTCAGCGACCTCTGTGGCTGGGAAGGGCGCTGCGGCATGCTGCACGAGGCGGTGAGCGAGGACATCGCCGACCTGTCGGCGGTGCATGTCTACGCCAGCGGCTCGCCGGCGATGATCTACGCAACCCTCGATGCGCTGGTCGAAGCGGGCATGGATGCGCACCAGATGCGCGCGGATGTATTTGCCTACGCCCCTCGGTCCTGAGTTCTCGGGACTGTCCCTCGTTATAACTTCCTATATAGCCCATCGGTATTTATTTAATTAGATAAATACCGGTAGGTTATATGTCGCGCATTATTGAAAGTTAAAACTCTTCGATGGCACCTAACTTGCCTTGAAACACCTGAAACATATGTGTCTTGGAGTTACAGCCGTGCGTTCTATTAAGTAATTCTTTATACGCGGGGAGCCGAACGCTATTCGCCATGACAGCCATTGAATCCAGTTTTTTGAATCTGGCTTACCCGCCGCGCCTCGACCTGGGGCCGCAGCTCACCCACGAACAGCTCCTCAGCTCGATGCAGTCCACCATGGCGCGCCACAAGGGCGGGCCGGTCTGGTTGTTCGCCTACGGTTCGCTGATCTGGCGCCCTGAATGTTCGGCGGTCGAGCGCATGCGCGGGCGGGTGCATGGCTACCATCGCGGTTTGTACCTGTGGTCCCATGAACACCGCGGCACGCCGGAGAAGCCGGGGCTGGTCTTTGGCCTGGATCGTGGCGGCTCCTGCAGCGGTTTCGCCTACCGCTTGCCGGAAGAGCAGCTGGAAACCTCGCTGTATGCGCTGTGGCAGCGCGAGATGCCGTACCCGTCCTATCGCCCACACTGGCTCAACTGCCGCCTCGAAGACGGTAGCCGGGTTCAGGCCTTGGGGTTCGTTCTGGAGCGACACCTGCCCAGCTATGCCGGCAACCTGCCGGACCATGTGCTGAGCCAGGTATTTGAAAACGCCTGCGGGCGCTACGGCACCACTCGCGATTATGTCGAGCAGACCGTGCACGCCCTGCGTAGCCACGCCATGCCAGACCGTAATCTGGAGGCGCGGCTCAAGCGCTGTAAGTCAGCAACCCACTAAGCTACGGCTTCGCGGCTCTGGCTGGCGACTTGTTTGTGCCACAGGGTCGGGGCCAGGAAGGCCATCGACAGCAGGCAGGCGCCTACCAGCAGGACAAAACCGCCGTCCCAGCCGAAGTGGTCCACGGTGTAGCCCATCGCCGCGCTGGCCGCGACCGAGCCACCCAGGTAGCCGAACAGCCCGGTAAAGCCCGCGGCGGTGCCGGCGGCTTTCTTCGGTGCCAGTTCCAGGGCCTGCAGGCCGATCAGCATCACCGGGCCGTAGATCAGGAAGCCGATGGAGAACAGCGCGATCATGTCGACGGTCGGGTTGCCGGCCGGGTTCAGCCAGTACACCAGGGTCGCCACGGTCACCAGGGCCATGAACACCATGCCGGTCAGGCCACGGTTGCCACGGAAAATCTTGTCCGACATCCAGCCGCACAGCAGCGTGCCCGGAATCCCCGCCCACTCGTAGAAGAAGTACGCCCAGGAGGTTTTATCCACGGTGAAGTGCTTGGCTTCCTTGAGGTAGGTCGGCGCCCAGTCCAGTACGCCGTAGCGCAGCAGGTAGACGAAGACGTTGGCCATGGCGATGTACCAGAGCATTTTGTTGCGCAGCACGTATTTGACGAAGATTTCCTTGGCGCTGAATTCTTCTTCGTGGCTGGCGTCGTAGCCTTCCGGGTAGTCGTTCTTGTACTTCTCGATCGGCGGCAGGCCGACCGATTGCGGGGTGTCGCGCATGGTGACGAAGGCGAACAGCGCCACCATCAAGGCCACGGCGGCCGGGACGTAGAACGCCGCGTGCCAGTCGTTGAACCAGCCCATGCCGAGCAGGAACAGCGGGCCGATCAGGCCGCCGCCGACGTTGTGCGCAACGTTCCATACCGAAACCACGCCGCCGCGTTCCTTCTGCGACCACCAGTGCACCATGGTCCGCCCACTTGGCGGCCAGCCCATGCCCTGGGCCCAACCGTTGATGAACAGCAGGATGAACATCATGGTCACGCTGGACGTGGCCCAGGGCGCGAAACCGAAAATGAACATCACCCCGGCCGACACCAGCAGGCCGAAAGGCAGGAAGTAGCGCGGGTTGGAGCGGTCGGACACCAGACCCATGAGGAACTTGGACAGGCCGTAGGCGATGGCGATCGCCGACATGGCCAGGCCCAGCTGACCGCGGGTGTAGCCCTCTTCGATCAGGTACGGCATGGCCAGGGAGAAGTTCTTGCGCAGCAGGTAGTAGCCGGCGTAACCGATGAAGATCCCGGCGAAGATCTGCCAGCGCAGGCGGCGGTAGGTACTGTCTATTTTTTCCTCAGGCAGGGGCGCCTGATGTGCGGCAGGTCGAAAGAAAGCAAACATTCAAGAGCTCCAAATTTCTTGTTTTGACTGCGGATGCGAATGTTACAGTTTCGTTACCGAAAATAGCACTGCATCTTGTCTACAGGCATAGAAGAAAGGAGCAATCGCATGTTCTTTTGCGAACATGTCGGTCAGATATAAGTAAAGGTCGTAACGAGATTTCACGCCCTTGTAGGAGCGAGCTTGCTCGCGATCCGCGCAGCGGCCATCCGCCGCTGCGCGAGCAAGCCCTTACAGAGACAGGTCAGCGAACCTGAACCACCACCTTGCCCACCGCCTTGCGCTGGCCAAGATCGTTGATGGCGCTGGCGGCGTTGCCCAGCGGGTAGACCTGCGAAACCAGCGGCTTCAACTTGCCTTCGGCAAACCAGCCGAACAGCTGCTGGAAGTTCGCTGCGTTGTCCTGGGGCTGGCGCTGGGCGAACGAGCCCCAGAACACGCCGACCACGGCGGCGCCCTTGAGCAGCGCCAGGTTGACCGGCAGCTCGGGAATGCGCCCACTGGCAAAACCCACCACCAGCAGCCGGCCGTTCCAGGCGATGGCGCGGATGGCCTGGTCGAACAGGTCGCCGCCGACCGGGTCGTAGATCACATCGGCGCCCTGGCCCTCGGTCAGGCGCTTGACCTCGTCCTTCAGGCTGGTTTCGCTGTAGTTGATCAACTCATCGGCACCGGCAGCCTTGGCCACCGCGAGTTTTTCGGCGCTGCTGGCGGCGGCGATGACCCGTGCGCCCATGGCCTTGCCGATTTCCACCGCTGCCAGGCCGACGCCGCCGGAAGCGCCGAGCACCAGCAGGGTTTCACCCGGCTGCAGGTTGCCGCGTTGCTTGAGGGCGTGCATCGAGGTGCCGTAGGTCATGCTGAAGGCGGCAGCGGTATTGAAGTCCATCGACGCTGGAATCGGCAGGACGTTGTAGCCCGGCACCGCCACTTCCTCGGCAAAGCTGCCCCAGCCGGTCAGCGCCATGACCCGGTCGCCGACCTTGAGGTGGCCGACCTTCTCGCCGACAGCGCCGACCACCCCCGCGGCCTCGCCACCGGGCGAGAACGGAAAGGGCGGCTTGAACTGGTATTTGCCCTCGATGATCAGCGTGTCCGGGAAGTTCACCCCAGCCGCATGCACCTGCAGCAGGATTTCGTTCTTCTTCGGTACAGGACTCGCGACGTCTTCCAGCACCAGCGTTTCGGCGGGGCCGAAGGCTTTGCACAGCACGGCTTTCATCAGGGCTATTCCTTTGGGAGTGATGGCCGATAAGTGTAGGTGGGTGAATAACGCGGTCAACGAGCATGCCCCGGCCTGATAACCAGCCATAAGCTTTGTGCTTGGGCACGGGCGCGGGGGCCTTTATGCTAGACCGCCTACCGGATAAGGAGCGAATTGTGAAAGCGTGGATCATGTTGATGCTGGCCCTGTCTCTGCCCATGGCAGCCATGGCCGAGGAAGCCAAAGAAGGCGCAGCACCGAAAGTCAGTTACATCAGCCTGAACCCGCCGTTCGTGGGCAACTACGGCCTGGATGGCGGCCCCAAGCTCAAGGTCTACAAGGCTGACGTCGCCCTGCGGGTGACCGGCGATGCCGCCGCCCAGGCGGTGAAAGCCAACGAGCCGTTGATCCGCAACCAGCTGGTGGCGCTGTTCGCCCAGCAGACCACGGAAACCATGAACAACGTCGAAGCCAAGGAAAAGCTGCGCCAGGAAGCCCTGAAGCAGACCCAGCAGGTGATGAACGACGAAACCGGCAAGCCGGTGGTGGAAGACCTGCTGTTCAACAACCTGATCATCCAGTAATGCTGGATCCGTAGGAGCGAGGCTTGCCCGCGATAGCGATAGTGCGAGCTCCGCCGAATTTCAGCCTGGCGGCTGATCGCGAGCAAGCTTCGCTCCTACAAGTCGTAGCAGTGTTCCGCGTTCAGGACGCCAGGCTCCTGCGAAACCTCGCCAGGGCAATGCCGAAGAACAGCAGGCCTATCACCGCCAGGGCCAGCAGGTCTGGCCAGACCACCCTGATGCCGGCGTCGCGAAACAGGATCGCGGCGCTGAGGCTGACGAAGTGGGTCGACGGCGAGCCCTGCATCACCCATTGCAGCCACTGGGGCATGCTGTCCAGCGGGGTGCTGCCGCCCGACAGCAGCAACATCGGGATGATCACCGGAATCGCCAGCAAGCCGAATTGCGGGGTCGAGCGCGCCAGCGTGGCGAGAAAGATCCCCAGCGCGGTGCTGGCGAACAGGTAAAGCGCGGTCACCGCGAGGAACAGCCCCAGCGAACCGGCCAGCGGCACGCCCAGCACACCTTTGACGATCACCTCCAGCGACACCCAGGTGCAGAGCACCACCACCAGCATGTTGCTCCAGATCTTCGCCAGCATGATTTCCAGGGCGGTCAGCGGCAGCACCAGCAGATGGTCGAGGGTGCCATGCTCGCGCTCGCGCAGCAGCGCCGTGCCGGTCAGGATAATGGCCAGGATGGTGATGTTGTTGACGATCTGGATCACCGCCAGAAACCAGCCACCCTGCAGGTTGGTGTTGAACAGTGCGCGACTGGTCAGTTTGGCGGGCATCCTGCTCGCCGGGTCGGCCTGGCTGTAGTTCGACAGTTCACGCTGGAAAATCCGCCCGATATAACCGGCGCCCATGAAGGCCTGGCTCATGGCGGTGGCATCGACATTCACTTGCACGCTGGGTTGGCGCCCGGCCAGCAGGTCGTTCTGGAAGTTGGCCGGCACATTGATGACGAAGGTGAACTGGCCGCTGTCCATGACCTGGTCCAGCTGGTCGTAGGGCAAGGGCTCCGGGTTCTGGAACTCCGGTGGTTGCAGGGCCTCGGCCAGCTGGCGCGAGAGCTGGCTGTGGTCTTCGTCCACCAGCGCCACGCTGGCGTTGTGCACGCCGATCACCGAACCGGCTGCGGGCATGTAGATGGCCACGCTGAAGGCGTACAGCAGAAACAGCAGCAACACGCTGTCGTGTCGCAGGCTGGTGAGCTCTTTTAAGCCCAGGCGCAGGATGTGGCTGAACCGGTGCATCAGGCCTCCTGCTTTTTCAGCATCGCCAGGCTCAGCCCGGTGAACCCGAGGAAGAACCCGAACAGCGCCAGGCACTGCGGCCACAGCTGGCGCAGGTCCAGGGCCTTGGTGAAGGTGCCGACGGCAATGTCGAGGAAGTAACCGGCGGGGAACAGCTGCCCCATCAGCGCCGCGGAACCGTCCAGCGACGAGCGCGGCACGATCAGCCCGGAGAACTGGATGGTCGGCAGGCTGGTGATGATCATGGTGCCGAGGATCGCCGCGATCTGGGTGCGGGTGAAGGCGGAGATCAGCAGGCCCAGGCTGGTGGTGGCCAGCACGTACAGCAGGCCGCCGAAGGCCAGGGTCAGGCCGCTGCCCTTGAAGGGCACGCCGAACAGCCAGCGGTTCATGGCCACCAGCAGCGCCAGGTTGATCAGGCTCAGGCCCAGGTAAGGCGCCTGTTTGCCCAGGAGAAACTCCAGGCGCTTGAGCGGTGTGGCGTAGAAGTTGGTGATCGAGCCCAGTTCCTTTTCGCGCACGATGCCCAGCGCCGTGAGCATCGCCGGGATGAACGCCAGGATCAGCGCCATCACCCCGGGGCCGATGGCATTCACGCTGACCACGTCCTGGTTGTAGCGAAAGCGCGTTTCCAACCGGGCCGCGGGTGGCCGCCCCAGGGCCGGGCTGCTGTGTTCGGCCAGCAATTCGATATTGGCCTGGTGCACCGCCTCGACATAGTTGCGACTGGTCTCGGCGCGGAATGGCATGCCGCCGTCGAGCCAGGCGGCCACCGCGGGCTGGCGCCCGGCGTACAAGTCGCGGCCGAAGCCGGGGGGAATCTCCAGGGCCAGCTTGATCTCCGAGCGTTGCAGGCGCCGGTGCAGTTCGGCGGCGTCACGGATCGGCTTCTGCTCCTTGAAGTAGCGGGAGCCGCGGAAGGCTTCCAGGTAGGCGCGGCTTTGCGGTGTCTGGTCCTGGTCGTAGACGGCGAAGGCGAGGTTTTCCACGTCCAGGGAAATGCCGTAGCCAAAGATCACCATCATGAACAGCGCCCCGAGCAAGGCGAAGCTCAGGCGCACCCGGTCGCGCATCAGTTCCTTGCCTTCGCGGGTGGCCACGGCGATCAGGCGCGACAGGCTGAAGCGCCGACCGTCACTGTGGATGGCGCTGCTGACTTCGGGCTGGGCGGTCGCCGGGGGAGCAGGTTCCGGCGCGCCCTGGGCCTCTTCCAGGCAGCGGACAAAGGCGGCTTCCAGGGTTTCGCCAGCGAACTGTTGCTGCAGGGCGGCCGGCGTATCGCAGGCCAGCACCTGGCCGGCGTGCATCAGCGAGATGCGGTCGCAGCGCTGGGCTTCGTTCATGAAGTGGGTGGACAGAAAGATCGTCACCCCCTGTTCCCGCGACAGCTCGATCAACAGGCGCCAGAAGTCGTCGCGGGCCGCCGGATCGACGCCCGAGGTCGGCTCGTCGAGGATCAACACTTCCGGGCGGTGCAGCACCGCCACCGCCAGGGACAGGCGCTGGCGCAAGCCCAGGGGCAGGGCGCCGGAGGGTTGTTCGGCAATCTCCTGGAGGGCGAAGCGGCGGATCAGTTCTTCGATCCGCGGGCCGCTCTCGGCCTTGGGCAGGTCGAACAGCCGGGCATGCAGCACCAGGTTCTGGCGCACGCTGAGTTCGCCGTACAGCGAGAAGCTCTGGGACATGAAGCCCACGCGCTTGCGGGTGGCCAGGTCCTTGGCGTCCACCGGGTTGCCCAGCAGCCTGGCGCTGCCCTCGGTGGCCGGCATCAGCCCGGTCAGGACCTTCATGGTGGTGGTCTTGCCGCAGCCGTTGGAGCCGAGGAAGCCGAAAATCTCGCCCCGGCCAATGGCGAAGCTGACCTTGTTCACGGCGGTGAAGTCGCCGAAACGCAGGGTCAGCTCATGGGCTTCGATAGCGATTTGCTGGTTGTCTGTGGTTCTTGGCGGGATCACCAGCGGTTTGCTGTCATGCCCGCTGTCGCCCTGGAAGTGGGTGAAGGCATCGTCGAGCTTGCCGCTGGGCGTGACGATGGCCAGTTCCCGGCTCAAGCCCTGGGCAATCAGCCGGCCGCGGTCGAGCATCAGGCAGTGCTCGAACTGTTCGGCTTCCTCCATATAGGCGGTGGCCACCAGCAGCGTCAGTTGCGGGCGCTGGCGGCGAACCTCGTCCACCAGTTCCCAGAAGCGCCGGCGGGACAGTGGGTCGACGCCAGTGGTGGGCTCGTCGAGGATCAGCAGGTCCGGCTCATGGATCAGCGCGCAGCACAGCCCGAGCTTCTGCTTCATCCCGCCAGACAGCTTGCCCGCGGGCCTTTCGGCGAAGCGCAGCAGGTCGGTGGCCAGCAACAGGTTGTGCATGCGCTGCTCGCATTCGGCTTTCGACAGGCCGAACAGGGTGGCGAAGAAACGGATGTTTTCCTGGATCGACAGCTCGGGATACAGGTTGCCGCCCAGGCCCTGGGGCATGAAGGCGATCCGCGCGTACAGGCTGTTGCGATGGCGGCGTTGTTCGATGGAACCGCCGAGCACCTGCAGTTGGCCCTGCTGCAGCTTCTTTACCCCGGCGATCAAGCCCAGCAGGCTCGACTTGCCGGCGCCGTCCGGGCCGATCAGCCCGCAGCGGGTGCCGCCGGGCAGGCTGAAGGCGAGGTCGACCAGGGCCTGTTGCGAGCCATAGCGGTGGTTGATGCCCGTGGCCTGCAGCGCCGGCTCGTTCATTGCAGGTTGGCCGGCCAGTCCAGGGTCGCGGTGCGCACATAGCCGGCGCCGGGCATGCCCGGCTTGGCCTGCGGTACGGCGCTGGGTTGGGTCAGCCGCAGCTTGACGCGGAACACCAGTTTTTGGCGTTCATCGCGGGTTTCCACTTCCTTGGGGGTGAACTGGGACTTGGCCGCGACAAAGCTGATTTTCGCTGGCAGCGGCTGGTCGGGCAGGGCGTCGAGCAGGATCCGCGCCTCGCTGCCGACGGCCAGGTGGCCGGTCACCGAGGCGGACAGGTAGAGGTTCATGTACTGGTCGCTCGGGTCGATCAGCAGCAACACCCGGCCGCCGGCGCCCAGCACCTCGCCCGGTTCGGCCAGGCGCAACTGGATGATGCCGTCGATGGGCGCGCGCAGGCTGCTGTCGTCGATCTCGCTGGTCAGCTGGGCGACCAGCGCCTTGGCCGAGCCGATGGCCGCGCGCACCGCGGCGACCTGGGCCTGGGCTGCCTGGACGGCGGCGTTGCCGGTGTTCAGGCGCGCCTGCTGTTGGTCGATGATCTGCTGGCTGGCGTAACCACGATTGAACAGTTCCCGGGAGCGCTTGAGTTCCTGGGTGGCCAGCAGCAGTTCGCTCTGGCGCAGCTGCACATTGGCTTCGGCCGCCGCGAGGTTTTCCCGGGTGCGCACCACGTCGGCCTCGGCCTGGGCGCGCTGGGCTTCCAGGGTGCGGGTGTCCATGCGGGCCAGCAGCTGGTCCTTGGACACCTTGTCGCCTTCGTCGACGAGCACTTCGGCCAGGCGTCCGGGCGTCTTGCTGGCGATCTGTACTTCGGTGGCTTCAAGCCGGCCGTTGCCCATGTTCAGGCCTTCGGGCAGGCGGTCCAGGGTGGACTTCCAGTAACCAAAGCCGCCCGCGATCAGCAGCAGGGCCAGCAAGGCGCCGGCAAAAATACGGGAGGAGCGGTGATTTGTCGACATTGAGGCATCCCAGCAGCTGTAGCGTCCTAGTCTGGCGGCTCAAGCCATGGGGCTGCTTGATGTCCGTCAAATGAAGGGGGCAAGCCTAGTAGCCTTGTGCGCGGAATGCCTGTCTGAAGAGCGATTACGCCTTGTTCAGCGCAATGCCAGCACCGCCGCCCACTGTTCGGCGGTCACCGGCATCACCGACAGCCGGCTGCCTTTCTGCACCAGGGGCAGTTCGGCGAGGGCGGTTTGCTGCTTCAGATAATCCAGGCGCAGCACCTTGGGGAAGGTTTCGACATGGGTGACGTCGACGGCGCTCCAGGCGTTTTTCTCAGCGCTGGCCTTGGGATCGAAATGCGGGTTTTCCGGTTTCAGGGCGGTCGGATCGGGGTAAGCGGCCTCGATGATCCGGCCGATCCCGGCAATGCCCGGTTCGGGGCAGCTGGAGTGATAAAAGAAGAATTGGTCACCCACCGCCATGCTGCGCAGGAAGTTTCGCGCCTGGTAGTTGCGTACACCGTCCCAACGCGCCTGGTTCTTGAGCGCCAGGCCCTCGATCGAGAGTTCTTCCGGTTCGGATTTCATCAGCCAATAGGCCATTTTCTGTGCTCTCCAGAGGGGCGTGGGCAAGTTGTCGGGCGATTTTATGACAAACCGACAGTCGGTTGACGCCAGCATTTGCGTGTCGGTTCACGTTATCGCAGAATGCCGGGATTTTAAGCTTGACGCTGCTGCACGGCCTGTTATGGAAACCGTCGCTGTCATCGTGTGTGATTTGCCTGAGGGGGGCAATCGATGCAACGCAAACCGGATTTACTATGGATTTTGGTTATTTTGTTCGGTTTGGGCGTAGTGACAACCGGTTATGCGCAGAGCCTGTGGGCCAACAAGACCGACGCTCCGGTCGAACTCGCGCAACAGCAGCAGCCTTACAAGCGTTGATTCCTTCCAAGGCGCCGCTCTCTCCTGGTGGCGCCTATTTCGCGAAATACCATTTCTTGTCGGTCACCGTTGCTTGCAGCGGTACATCCCAGCTCGCCTGATCCAGTTTCGCGACTTTCTGACATTCGTGGGCCAGCCCCAGCAGCGTCGGCTTGCGCCAGCTTTTGCGCCGTGCCAGATAGGCCAGGCTGCGATCATAGAAACCGCCGCCCATTCCCAGGCGTCCGCCAGCCTCATCGAAGCCGACCAGCGGCAACAGCACCAGGTCCAGTGCCCAGACCTTGCGTTGCCGGGCCTGGCTCACCCGCGGCTCGGGAATGCGGAAGCGGTTGGGGCGCAGCTTTTCGCCCGGGCGAACGCGCTGAAACACCATCTTGGTCTGTGGCCAGGCATTGAGCACCGGCAGATAAGTCGCCTTGCCCCGACGTTGCGCGGCGCGCAGCAGCGGGCGCGGATCGATTTCACCGTCCATGGGCAGGTAAAGGGAGATATGCCGGGCGCGGCGGAACAGCGGATGCTGCGCCAGTTGCCGATACAGCCCGCGAGAGGCCTGGCGTTGTTCGCTGGCGGTGAGGGCGCGGCGGGCCTTGCGCAGTGTGCTTCGAAGTTGCGGGCGGGAAAGCGGCGCCGGTTCGGTCATGGTCGCTCGGGTCCGGGTCGGGTACGGCAGGACAGCGTATCAAATAACCCGGAAGCCGAAAAAAACGGTGCTGAAAAAAACAATGCCAGCTATTTGCATAGCTGGCATTGGTATGGAATTCAGGCTCCCCGGATGAACCGCTGTCGACTTAGCCCTTGAACCCGAAAGTTCAAGGCGGAAGATGCAGTAGGCGTTAAGGCTTTCCGTCTAGCGGACATGCACACCGGCCCAACGTGCAACTTCCAGGGTAGTGCGAATCGGCTCAGGGACATCGCCAACTGGCAAGCACCCCAGGGAGTGCTGGGGATTATACCGCAACCACCCTCAGGAATCAGCCTTGGTTGTGTCGGTGTCGGTGGCGAGCACCAGATCCACGCGTTCGAGCAGATCGCGCACCTGTTCGCGGGTCGAGCCGCTGGCTTGCACGTCAGGGCGGTCCTGCTTGTGCAGCAGGTCGTGGGTGATATTGAGGGCGGCCATTACCGCGATACGATCGGCGCCAATGACTTTGCCGCTGCTGCGGATCTCACGCATCTTGCCATCCAGGTACCGGGCGGCGCTCACCAGATTGCTACGCTCTTCCTGGGGGCAGATGATCGAATACTCTTTGTCGAGGATCTGCACGGTAACGCTATTGCTTGAACTCATGAGTCTTGCTCCAGGGCCTTGAGGCGCGAAATCATCGATTCGACCTTACGCCGGGCGATTTCGTTTTTTTCAATGAGGTGCGCGCGTTCCTCGCGCCAAGTCTTTTCCTGAGCTAATAAGAGTGCGTTTTGACTCTTTAGTTGCTCGACCCGGTCAATTAGCAGTTCGAGTCTAGCCATCAGCGCTTGCAGATCGGTGTCTTCCATTGGATCCCACTGGATTTGTCTGATGAGTGGCAACTGCCTGGGCAAACGAGTTGACGGCCTCGATGGTCTTGGCGCGTCTGCCGATGCTAGGATACAAGGCCTCCATTCTAGACATTGCGCCGCTTGGCGCCTAGCTGCCCATGCCCATTCAGAATTCCCCGTACAACGCCTTCGCCACCCTGCTCAGCAGCAGCGGTCACCCTGTCTCGCCCGCCGAATTGCATGGCCTGTTGCTGGGTCGCAGCTGCGCCGGCGCCGGCTTCGAAGTCGACGGCTGGCTGATCGACGCCGCCGAACTGCTCGAAGGCGAGCCGCAGGACAATGTTCGCAACGCCTTGATCGGCCTGCAGGAAATGGTCAAGGGCGAGCTGACCAGCGACGACATGACCGTCGTTCTGCTGCTGCCGACCGATGACGCCCCGCTGGCCGAGCGCGCCGCGGCCCTGGGTCAATGGTGCCAGGGTTTCCTCACCGGCTTCGGCCTGAACTCCCGCGACAGCAGCGCCCTGAGCGCCGAGGCCACGGAAGTGTTGCAGGACCTTGCGGCGATTGCCCAGGTACAGGACGCGCTGGAAGAGTCCGACGACGGCGAAAGCGACTACATGGAAGTGATGGAATACCTGCGGGTCGCCCCGCTGCTGCTGTTCACCGAGACCAACAAGACGGTTGAACCGGCCGCCAAGCCTTCTCTGCACTGATCGCTCGATAGGGAAATCCGTCTGCCCATGATCCATATCCCGAAATCGGAATACACCCGCCGCCGCAAGGCGCTCATGGCGCAGATGGAACCCAACAGCATCGCGATCCTGCCGGCTGCCGCCGTGGCGATCCGCAACCGCGACGTCGAGCATGTCTACCGTCAGGACAGCGATTTCCAGTACCTCAGCGGCTTCCCCGAACCCCAGGCGGTGATCGTGCTGATGCCCGGTCGCGAGCATGGCGAGTACATCCTGTTCTGCCGCGAACGTAATGCCGAGCGTGAACTCTGGGACGGCCTGCGGGCTGGCCAGGAGGGTGCGATCCGCGATTACGGCGCCGACGACGCCTTCCCCATCACCGATATCGACGACATCCTGCCGGGCCTTATCGAAGGCCGCGACCGGGTGTATTCGGCCATGGGCAGCAACCCCGAGTTCGATCGCCACCTGATGGAATGGATCAACGTGATCCGCTCCAAGGCGCACCTGGGGGCCCAGCCGCCGAACGAATTCGTTGCCCTGGATCATCTGCTGCACGACATGCGCCTGTATAAATCGGCGGCGGAAGTGAAGGTGATGCGCGAGGCCGCGCGGATTTCCGCCCAGGCCCATATTCGGGCCATGCAGGCCAGCCGCGCCGGTTTGTACGAGTTCAGCCTGGAAGCCGAGCTGGACTACGAGTTCCGTCGGGGCGGGGCGAAGATGCCGGCCTACGGCTCGATTGTCGCCGCCGGGCGCAATAGCTGCATCCTGCATTACCAGCAGAACGACGCGTTGCTCAAGGACGGCGATCTGGTGCTGATCGACGCCGGTTGCGAGATCGATTGTTATGCCAGCGATATCACCCGCACCTGGCCGGTGAACGGCAAGTTTTCCGCCGAGCAGAAGGCGATCTACGAGCTGGTGCTGGCCTCCCAGGAAGCCGCCTTTGCCGAGATCGCGCCGAACAAGCACTGGAACCAGGCTCATGAAGCGACCGTCAGGGTGATCACCGCCGGGCTGGTCAAGCTGGGGCTGCTCGAAGGCGAGGTGGACGAGTTGATCGCCAGCGAAGCCTACAAGGCGTTTTACATGCACCGCGCCGGCCACTGGCTGGGCATGGATGTGCATGATGTCGGCGAGTACAAGGTCGGCGGCGAATGGCGGGTGCTGGAAGTCGGCATGGCCCTGACGGTCGAGCCGGGCATCTACATCGCGCCGGACAATCAGAACGTGGCGAAGAAATGGCGCGGCATTGGCGTGCGCATCGAGGATGACGTGGTGGTAACCAAGCAAGGCTGTGAAATTCTCACCGGTGGCGTGCCGAAGACCGTGGCCGAGATCGAGGCCCTGATGGCCGCCGCACGGAGCCGCGCAGCATGAACCGGGTCAATCTGGCGATCATCGGCGGTGGCCTGGTCGGTGCCAGCCTGGCCCTGGCCTTGCAGGCCGGCGCCAAGGAGCGCGGCTGGAAGATTGTGCTGATCGAGCCGTTCGCTCCGGGCGATAGCTATCAGCCCAGCTACGACGCGCGCTCCTCGGCGCTGTCGTTCGGCGCGCGGCAGATCTATCAACGGCTGGGTGTGTGGCAGGAAATCTCCCGCCGAGCCGAGCCGATCAAACAGATCCATGTCTCCGACCGTGGGCGGTTTTCCACCGCGCGGCTGTCGGCCATGGAGGAGGGCGTTCCCGCCCTGGGTTATGTGGTGGAAAACGCCTGGCTTGGCCAATGCCTCTGGCAGGGGCTGGACAAGGACGTGGTGAGCTGGCGCTGCCCGGCCGAAGTCACCCGCATGGAGCCGCTGGAAGACGGCTACCGCCTGACCCTCAACGATGAAACCAGCCTGGACTGCGAGCTGGCGGTGCTGGCCGACGGCGGTCGCTCCGGGCTGCGCGAGCAACTGGGTATCGGGGTGAAAAAGCGCCCCTACAACCAGAGCGCGCTGATCGCCAATATCACCCCGAGCGAAGCCCATAACGGCATGGCTTTCGAGCGCTTCACCGACGACGGCCCGATGGCCCTGCTGCCGCTGCCGGAGAACCGCTGCGCGCTGGTCTGGACCCGTCTGGGCATGGACGCGCAGCGCCTGGCCGCGCTGGATGAACGCAGTTTCCTCAGCGAATTGCAGGGGATCTTCGGTTATCGCCTGGGCACCCTGAAACAGGTCGGCGCGCGGCATCTTTACCCGCTGTCGCTGGTGGAGGCCGAGGAGCAGGTGCGTCCTCATCTGGTGGTGCTGGGCAACGCGGCCCACAGCCTGCATCCGATTGCCGGGCAGGGTTTCAACCTGTCGTTGCGCGACGCCCAGGCGCTGGCCGATGCCTTGCTGGTCAGCCCGACGCCGCCCGGCGATTTCAGCATCTTGCAGGCCTACCGCGAGCGGCAGCGTCTGGACCAGGACTTGACCGTGGGCTTCTCCGATCAGGTCACCCGCTTGTTCGGCAGCAAGCTGCCGCTGGTGTCCCTGGGACGCAATATCGGGCTGCTGGGCCTGGACCTGCTGCCGCCGGCCAAGCGCTGGTTCGCGCGACAAGCCATGGGCCTGGGTACCCGTCCCGATGCGTGAGTGGTTGAGCCCGCGATCGGGCATGGAAATCCAGCACAGTGTCGGCAGCCAGGTAGCGCGGTTCGACAAAACCCTTTACGTGCGGCTCAAGCCGCAAGCGAGACAGGCTTAAAGCATGGAAATGCGTGCAGATCTGCTGATTGTCGGGGCCGGAATGGTCGGGAGCGCCCTGGCGCTGGCGTTGCAGGACAGCGGCCTGGAAGTGCTGCTGCTCGATGGCAGCCCGCTGAAGGTCAAGCCCTTCGACGACGAAGCACCGTTCGAGCCGCGGGTGAGCGCGTTGTCGGCGGCCAGCCAGCGGATTCTCGAACGCCTGGGTGTCTGGGAAGGGGTAACCCGGCGGCGCAGCAGCCCCTATGCCGAGATGCAGGTCTGGGATGGCAGCGGCACCGGGCAGATTCACTTCTCGGCCGCCAGCGTGCATGCCGAGGCGCTGGGCCACATCGTTGAAAACCGGGTGGTCCAGGACGCGCTGCTGGAGCGCCTGCACAACTGCGACATCGGCCTGTTGGCCAATGCCCGCCTGGAGCAGATGCGCCGTTCCGGCGACGACTGGCTGCTGACCCTGGCCGATGGCCGCAGCCTGCGCGCCCCGCTGGTGATCGCCGCCGATGGCGCCAATTCGGCGGTGCGGCGCCTGACTGGCTGCGCCACCCGCGAATGGGATTACCTGCACCACGCCATCGTGACCAGCGTGCGCTGCGCCGAGCCGCACCAGAGGACCGCCTGGCAGCGTTTCACCGACAACGGCCCGCTGGCGTTCCTGCCGCTGGAGCGCGACGGGCTGCACGATTGGTGCTCGATCGTCTGGTCGACCACGCCCAGCGAGGCCGAACGCCTGATGGCGCTGGACGACAGCGACTTCTGCCGAGAGCTGGAGCGCGCCTTCGAAGGCCGCCTGGGCGCGGTGTTGAGCGCCGATCCGCGGCTCTGCGTGCCGTTGCGCCAGCGTCATGCCAAGCGCTACGTGGCGGAAGGCCTGGCCCTGATCGGCGACGCGGCCCATACCATCCATCCGCTGGCCGGGCAGGGGGTCAACCTGGGCTTCCTCGATGCCGCGGTGCTGGCCGAGGTGCTGCTGCAGGCGGCCAGCCGCGGCGAGCGCCTGGCCGATACCAAGGTGCTCAGCCGTTACGAGCGGCGGCGCATGCCGCACAACCTGGCGCTGATGGCGGCGATGGAAGGCTTCGAACGGCTGTTCCAGGCCGACCCGCTGCCGCTGCGCTGGTTGCGTAACACCGGGCTGAAAATGGTCGACCAGATGCCCGAGGCCAAGGCGCTGTTCGTGCGTCAGGCACTGGGCCTCACCGGGGATTTGCCGGAACTGGCCAAGGCCTGATCTCAATGGCCTCATCGCGAGCAAGCTCGCNTCCCCCTGTAGGAGCGAGCTTGCTCGCGATCGAATCGCCCGGCCAATGCTCCCTCGACGGGTTATGCAACATCTCGTAACGCCTCGGCCGTCGGTTCAGTTTGAGAAGCTAAATAGTAGTCCTTATCATTTACTTCCCTTTGATTTCGAGAGACCGCTCCCATGTTGGCACCGAAGCGTCTACTGACCGCCCTGGCCCTCACCCTCATTGGCGGTACTGTCCAGGCAGCCGACGAGGTGGTGGTCTACTCCTCGCGTATCGACGAGCTGATCAAGCCGGTCTTCGATCTCTACACCCAGAAGACCGGGGTCCAGGTGAAGTTCATCACCGACAAGGAAGCGCCGCTGATGCAGCGGATCAAGGCCGAGGGCGAGAACGCCACCGCCGACCTGCTGCTCACCGTCGATGCCGGCAACCTGTGGCAAGCCGAGCAGATGGGCATCCTGCAGCCGTTCACCTCCAAGGTGATCGACGCCAACATCCCCCTGCAATACCGCGCTGCCTCGCATGCCTGGACCGGCCTGAGCCTGCGGGCGCGGACCATCGCCTATTCCACCGCGCGGGTGAAACCGTCCGACCTGACCACCTACGAAGCCCTGGCTGACAAGCAGTGGGAAGGCCGCCTGTGCCTGCGCACAGCGAAGAAGGTCTACAACCAGTCGCTGACCGCGACCCTGATCGAAACCCACGGCGCGGCGAAAACCGAAGAAATCGTCAAGGGCTGGGTCAACAACCTGTCCACCGACGTGTTCTCCGACGACGTCGCGGTGCTCGAGGCGATCAATGCCGGCCAGTGCGACGTGGGCATCGTCAACACCTACTACTACGGCCGCCTGCACAAGCAGAAGCCGGATCTGCCGGTCAAACTGTTCTGGCCGAACCAGGGTGACCGCGGCGTGCACGTCAACCTGTCGGGCATCGGCCTGACCAAGCACGCACCGCACCCGGAAGCCGCCAAGGCCCTGGTGGAGTGGATGACCACCGCAGAAGCGCAGAAGATCTTCGCCGACGTGAACCAGGAGTTCCCGGCCAACCCGAGCGTGCCGCCGTCCGCCGAAGTGGCCGCCTGGGGCAAGTTCGTGGCTGACACCCTGCCGGTGGAAGTCGCCGGCAAGCGTCAGGCCGAGGCCATTCGCCTGATGGACCGTGCTGGCTGGAACTGATCCGCTGGTTATACTGCGCCCCGCCTTTGCGGGGCGTTTTGTTTATCCGGTTTGCCATCGCCCTTTATTGATCCACCGCGCTTGAGAGTTTCTTGTGGCCCATCCCGCCCAACGCCGCTGGTACCCGCTGGTCTTCGCCGTCGCCGCCCTGGTGCTGCTGCCGCTGAGCGTGCTGCTGCTGTCGTGGCAGGTGGTCGACCAGCAGATCTGGTCGCACCTGTGGGAGACCCAGATGCCGCGTCTGTTGGGCAACACCCTGACCCTGGTGCTGGGCGTCGGTGTGGGCGTGACGCTGCTGGGGGTGAGCCTGGCCTGGCTGACCAGCCTCTGCGAGTTTCCCGGGCGCCGCTGGCTGGATTGGGCGCTGATGCTGCCCTTCGCGATTCCGGCCTATGTGCTGGCCTTTGTCTTCGTCGGCTTGCTGGACTTTTCCGGGCCGGTGCAGACCCTGCTGCGCGAATGGTTCGGCACGGGCCTGCGCTTGCCGCGGGTACGCTCCACCGGCGGGGTGATCCTGGTCCTGGTGCTGGTGTTCTATCCCTATGTGTATCTGCTGGCGCGTACCGCGTTCCTGGCCCAGGGCAAAGGCCTGATGGAAGCTGCGCGGGTGCTTGGGCAGACGCCCTGGCAGGCGTTCTGGCGCGTGGCCCTGCCCATGGCGCGGCCGGCCATCGGCGCCGGTGTGGCCCTGGCGCTGATGGAGACCCTGGCGGATTTCGGCGCGGTGGCGGTGTTTAACTTCGACACCTTCACCACCGCCATCTACAAGACCTGGTACGGCTTCTTCAGCCTGTCCAGCGCCGCGCAGCTGGCCAGCCTGCTGCTGCTGGCGGTGATGCTGGTGCTGTACGGCGAGCGTCGCGCCCGCGGCGCCAGTCGCTCGGGTAACGAGCGGCCGCGGGGCAAGGCGCTGTATCACCTGCATGGCATCAAGGCCCTGGCGGCCACCAGCTGGTGCGCTCTGGTGTTCGCCTGCGCCTTCGTCATCCCAGTGCTGCAACTGCTGGTGTGGTTCTGGCAGCGTGGCCGTTTCGACCTCGACGAGCGTTATGCCGGGCTGATCCTGCACACCCTATACCTGGGCGCCATGGCGGCCCTGATCACGGTCAGCGTGGCCCTGCTGCTGGCGTTCGCCCGACGGCTGGCGCCGACCCGGGCGATCCGTTCCGGCGTCAGCCTGGCCAACCTGGGTTATGCCTTGCCGGGCTCGGTGCTGGCGGTGTCGATCATGCTGGCCTTCAGTTATCTGGACCGCGAGCTGGTGATCCCGCTGTCGGGCTGGCTTGGTGGGGCAGGCAAACCCTTGCTGTTGGGCAGCCTGGCGGCGTTGCTGCTGGCCTATCTGGTGCGTTTTATCGCGGTGGCCTACGGGCCGCTGGAAAGCAGCCTGGCGCGGATCCGCCCCTCGTTGCCGGAAGCGGCGCGCAGCCTGGGGGTCAGCGGACCACGACTGTTTTTCAAAGTGTATCTGCCGCTGTTGCTGCCCGGCACCCTGAGCGCGGCGTTGTTGGTGTTCGTCGATGTGCTCAAGGAAATGCCCGCCACCCTGCTGATGCGCCCGTTCGGCTGGGACACGCTGGCAGTGCGGATCTTCGAGATGACCAGCGAGGGTGAGTGGTCGCGTGCCGCGTTGCCGGCCCTGACCCTGGTCCTGGTGGGATTGCTACCGGTGATTGGCCTGATTCGCCGCTCCGCTCATCGAATCGGTTAGGTGCCAGTGTCACACCTTGCGGCTACAATGCGCGGCACTCGGTGCGGTCGATCTTTCTGATCGGGTCGTTTGAATTGTCTGAGAGCCATCTATTTCAAGGCTTCCAGCTCATACGGCGACCACCCGCACCTTCGCCACGCCCGGAAGGAGAAACCCATGGGACAGCGCACGCCTCTGTATGACCTTCATCTCGCCCTGGGCGCGAAGATGGTCGATTTTGGCGGTTGGGATATGCCTCTGCATTACGGCTCGCAGGTCGAGGAGCACCATCAGGTGCGACGCGATTGCGGGGTTTTCGATGTATCCCACATGACCGTGATCGATGTCGACGGACCCCAGGCCAAGGCCTGGCTCCAGCACCTGCTGGCCAACGACGTCGAGCGCCTGCAAAGCCCCGGCAGGGCCTTGTACAGTGCCATGCTCAACGAGCACGGCGGCATAGTCGACGACATGATCGTCTACCGCACCGACGCCGGTTACCGGCTGGTGGTCAACGCCGCCACCCGTGACCAGGACATGGCCTGGATGCAGGCGCAGCTAGGCGCTTTCCAGGTGCAACTGCACGAACGCTCCGAGCTGGCGATGCTGGCGATCCAGGGGCCCCACGCCCGCCACAAGATCGCCGAGCTGGTGACCCAGTCGCGCGGCACGCTGATCCAGCAACTCAAGCCTTTCGAAGGCCAGGCCGATGGCGACTGGTTCATCGCGCGCACCGGTTACACCGGTGAGGATGGCCTGGAAATCGTCCTGCCGGCCGACCAGGCCCCAGCCTTCTTCAACGATCTGGTGGGCGCCGGTATCTCGCCGATCGGCCTTGGCGCCCGGGACACCCTGCGCCTGGAGGCCGGCATGAACCTGTACGGCCAGGACATTCACCAGGAGGTTTCACCGCTGGTGGCCAACATGGCCTGGAGCATCGCCTGGGAACCGGCGTCGCGTAAGTTCATCGGGCGCACCGCGCTGGAGGCCGAGCGCGCGGGTGGGGTGAAGCACAAACTGGTCGGCCTGGTGCTGGAAGAACGCGGCGTGCTGCGTGCCCACCAGGTGGTCCGCATCGCCGATGTTGGCGAAGGAGAGATCACCAGTGGTAGTTTCTCTCCTACGCTTAGCAAATCGATCGCCCTGGCACGGGTGCCCACGGCTACCGCCGACCGTGCAGAAGTGGAAATCCGTGGCAAGTGGTACCCGGTCCGGGTGGTCAAACCGACCTTCGTGCGTCATGGCAAAACCTTGATCTAACTTATTTCCGGCGGGATCTACCGCTGACATTTCTTCTTGAGGACACAGAACATGAGCGATATCCCTGCTGACCTGCGTTTTGCCGAAAGTCACGAATGGGCCCGTCTGGAAGCCGATGGCACCGTGACCGTGGGCATCAGCGACCACGCTCAGGAAGCCCTGGGCGACGTGGTGTTCGTCGAGCTGACCGAAGTCGGCAATGTGTTTGGCGCTGGCGACCAGGCCGGTGTGGTGGAGTCGGTGAAGGCCGCTTCCGACATCTACGCGCCGGTGGCCGGCGAAGTGATCGCGGTCAATGAAGACCTGAGCGGCAGCCCGGAGCTGCTCAACAGCGACCCGTACGGCGCCTGGATCTTCAAGCTCAAGCCGAGCAATGGCGCTGACCTGGACAAGCTGCTGGACGCAGCCGGTTATAAGGCCGCTATCGGCGAATAATCACTGCCGCGAGCCAAGCTGTTACAAGAGCGCCGTGTTCCCTTATCGGGTATGCGGCGTTTTTCGTTTAAGACAATGCGACAACTCAGGTCACTGGCCTAACGACGAAGCGATCTGGCCAGCAGCACGGCTTTGCTTACCCTGGTATGAAGTTCGGCTATTTCTTCTGTTGTCAGGCTCCGTGTCGGTTCGCCGCTGACCCAGGCGCCCTGGTTGTTGTAGGTGACGGTTTTGGTTTCTCCGTCGTTCACGCTGATGTTGTAAGGGTTGGACAGAGTGCTGGGGATTAACGAGCCCGCTGTCTGGCCTGGGCCGAACCATAATTGAAACTCGTTCTTGGGGGTCATGGTGGCGACACCTATATTCATGCCGCCTGAACAGTTCACCCAGAGATTGAGTCCGGTAGAGTCCAATAATATTTCGCTGGGGTTGGCCGAAAGTTCGTTATTTATTGAAACATCTCCTGGCGTGCCACCATTCTTTGCAGGGCTGAATACGCCGTACTTAGTCAGGGTGGTTATCTGGCCCGTGTTGATGGGCAGGTTTTTTCCTCCCGAAGTAAAGTTGACATCTCCCTCTTGTACGGGCGTGTTTGTGAAATTGACCATGTAAGAGTCATTAGTGATATTGAAGACATTCTTATATTGGTAGGACGGCTGGTTGGGTGCGGCGAAGGGGGGCTTTGCAAACCAGATGACGGTGAAAGTACTGTTTACTTTCTTGGCCAGATAGAGGCTGTAGTTGTTTACCTTTTGGGCAACAAGTTGATCTTCTTCGATATAGACGATGATGGTCTGCTTGCTCATGGCTAATCTCACGTTCATCCCGTGGATGATTTCGGTGCAGAGTCTTGAGTCCTGCTGGCCGGGTTCGACGCCATCAACAAAAAAACCCTGTAGATCGGCGATATACAGGGTTTTCTTGTTTGAGCGACGTTTGCGAGCGAAAGACTGCCAAGGGTATCGCGTGGAGCTCTGCGTCCTTCGCGCAACCGATGCTCGAGCCCGTCCCGCGGACTATGCCGCGATCCCGGCCCTGGCGTGAAGTGCCTTGATTTCAGCGGCGCTCAGGCGTTTGGCCGGTTCGCCGGTCACCCAGGTGCCGCTGTCGGTGTAGGTAATGGTGATGCTGCCGCCATCCTGCAGGGTCACCACATAGGGGTTGGACAGGTTGGTGGCGATCAACGAACCGGTTTCCTGAATGTTGCCGAACCAGACTTGGTATTGGCTTTTTGGTGTCAGCGTCGCAGTACCGATGTTCATGCCGCTCTGGCGATTCACCCAGATGTTATTGCCGTTGGAGTCCAGCAGGATTTGATGTGGATTGCCTTGCAGCTGGTTGTTGATGAGAACGTCCGAGGGGACGCCACCGTTCTTGGCCGGGGTGAACACACCGTTGGCATCGAGGGTGGTGATCTGGCCGGTACTGATCGGCAGGTTCTTGCCGCCGGAGGTGAAGGTGACATCGCCACTGCTGACCGGGTCATTGGTGTAGTTGACCATGAACGACGGAGTGGCGACATCGAAGACGTTTCGGTATTGGTAACTAGGGTTGTTGACGGTGGCAATAGGTCCTTTTGATTGCCAGATGACAGTGAAGTCATTGTTTACTTTCTTGGCCAGATAAAGGCTGTAGTTGTTATTTTTTTGTGCAATCAACTGCTGTTCTTCGATGTACAGGATTATTTGTTGGCTGCTCATTTCTTGAACTCCATTTCGAATAGATTGAAACATGGATTTTGTAACGGTCTTTGCGACTGCGTAGTGGCCTTTTGTCTCAACTGCGCAGCCCTAAGTAAACATAGCATGCGGAAAATTGAACTATAGAACTATTGGCTATTGTCTCTGGTGCTGCCTGTATTACGAAAATTCAATATTTTGAATCGTGCTGGCTTATCATGCGTTTATGTGCGCAGTTAAACAAAGTTCTGTCGGGAGTCTGGTTTTTGGCACAAGGAATCGGGCCGGTGGCGCTGATATATAGCGATTGGCAACTATCTTTATTGCTGAAATAAAAACGCCCAATGCAGGGCATTGAGCGTCTTGGATAGTGCAAGGACCGGCCGTTCAGGGAGCCGGCATCTATTTATGTCTCTTGCAAGACAGCCTTCACCGTCGCTACCGAGCGTTCGACATCGTCCTTGCCCATGGCCGTGAACATCGGCAGCGAGACGATCAGGCGTCCCACCCGCTCCGCCACCGGGAACATCCCGTCCTTGAAACCGCGCTCGCGGTACAGGCTCAGCAAGTGAATCGGCGGGTAGTGATAGCCGATGCCGATCCCGCGTTCCTGCATCTGCTCCATAAAGGTCGCCCGCGCCGGTTTGCCGTCATGCCGCTCCGGCAGTACCAGCTGGAACAGGTGCCAGTTGCTGTTGCTGAAGTCCGCCGGTGGCAGCTGGGCGCCGTAGCGGGCTTCGAAGTCGCTGCCGAAACATTCGAAGTAATGCCGGGCCAGTTCGCGACGGTGCGCGGTGAGGGCTTCGAGGTGGGCGAACTGGCCCAGGCCGATGGCGGCCGCGACGTCGGTCATGTTGAACTTGCCGCCCAGCACATCTACGTCCAGGCCGTCGAAGCCGTGGCGGGTCACGCCCTGCAGGCGGTACTTCTCCGCCAGACGGGCCTCTTCGGCGGTGTTCAGCACCAGGGCGCCGCCCTCGCTGCAGGTGACGTTCTTGTTGGCCTGGAAACTGAAGGACACCAGGTCGCCGCCGGCGCCGATGCGCTCGCTGTTCCAGCTTGAGCCCAGCGCCTGGGCGGCATCTTCCACGACCCGCAGGCCGTGTTTGCGCGCCAGGGCATACAGGCGCGGCATGTCCAGCGGCAGGCCGGCGAGAAACACCGGGATGATGGCCTTGGTCCGTGGCGTGATGGCCGCTTCCACCCGGGCCAGGTCGATGTTGCGGGTAACCGGGTCGATGTCGGCGAACACCGGGGTGGCGCCGACTTCGAGAATCACGTTGGCCGTGGCCACCCAGGAAATCGGCGTGGTGATGACTTCGTCGCCAGGGCCGATGCCGGCGATACGCAGGGCGATTGCCATGGTGCAGGTGCCGGAATTGAAGGTGCGCACCGGGCGCCCGCCGCAGAACTGCGAGAGCTGCGCCTCGAAGGCCTGGACCTTGGGCCCGCTGGTGATCCAGCCCGAACGCAGCACGTCGCCGACGCTGGCGATGGTGGCTTCATCGATGGTGGGTTTGGAGAACGGCAGGAAAGGCAGCTGGCTCATGACGATGGGATACCCGATAAGCAGTGGTCGAGGCAGGGCGGCGGGCCGCGCCGGAGTCGAGCATCATGCTACCGGTTCGCCCGGGGTGCCACACCGTCGGCGTCCGGGATCGGCTGCTATGCTGCTTTGAGCCTGTTCCATCGACGCCGAGCGCCGCCTGAGAGAGAGCCCGCCATGTCCCAGTTGCCGTCCTTGAGCCAGTTACGCGATCCCAATGCCTTTCTGCGGCGTCACCTCGGGCCCGACGCCGCCGAGCAGCAAGCGATGCTCGACAGCCTGGGCCTGGGCAGCCGGGTCGAGCTGATCGAACAGACCGTGCCGCCGGGCATCCGTTTCAACCGCCCGCTGGACCTGCCGCCAGCGCTGGACGAGCAGGCCGCCCTGGCCAAACTGCGCGGTTATGCCGAGCAGAACCAGGTCTGGACCAGCCTGATCGGCATGGGTTACCACGGCACCCTGACCCCCACGGTGATCCTGCGCAACGTGCTGGAAAATCCCGGCTGGTACACCGCCTACACGCCCTACCAACCGGAAATCGCCCAGGGTCGGCTCGAAGCCCTGCTCAACTTCCAGCAACTGACCATCGACCTCACCGGCCTGGAACTGGCCAACGCCTCGCTGCTGGACGAAGCGACGGCCGCCGCCGAGGCCATGGCCCTGGCCAAGCGCGTGGCCAAGTCGAAAAGCAATCTGTTCTTCGTCGACCAGAACTGCCATCCGCAGACCCTCTCGGTGGTGCAGACCCGCGCCGAAGGGTTCGGCTTCGAACTGGTGATCGACACCCTGGACAACCTCAAGCGGCACCAGGTCTTCGGCGCCTTGTTGCAATACCCGGACACTCACGGCGAGATTCGCGACCTGCGGCCGCTGATCGATCACCTGCACGCGCAGCAGGCGCTGGCCTGCGTGGCCGCCGACCTGTTGAGCCTGTTGCTGCTGACGCCGCCGGGCGAGCTGGGGGCCGACGTGGTATTCGGTTCGTCCCAGCGCTTTGGCGTGCCCATGGGCTACGGCGGGCCCCACGCGGCGTTCTTCGCCAGCCGCGAGGAGTACAAGCGGGCGATTCCGGGGCGGATCATCGGCGTGTCCAAGGATGCCCGGGGCAACGTGGCGCTGCGCATGGCCCTGCAGACCCGCGAGCAACATATCCGCCGCGAGAAGGCCAACTCGAACATCTGCACCGCCCAGGTGCTGCTGGCCAATATCGCCAGTTTCTATGCGGTCTATCACGGCCCGGAAGGCCTGAGGCGCATCGCCCAGCGCGTCCATCGCCTGACCTGCATCCTCGCCGCCGGCCTGGAGCGCAAGGGCATCGAGCGGCTGAACCGGCAGTTCTTCGACACCCTGACGCTGGAGGTCGGCGGCAGCCAGACAGCCATCATCGAGAGCGCCAAGGCCGCGCAGATCAATCTGCGGATCCTCGGGCGCGGGCAGCTGGGCCTGAGCCTGGATGAAACCTGTGACGAGAGTACCGTCGCCCGCCTGTTCGATGTGTTCCTCGGCGCCGACCACGGGCTGGACGTGGCGCAACTGGACGCTGAAACCCTGGTCCCGGGGATTCCCCAGGATCTGCTGCGCAGCACGCCTTACCTGAGCCATCCGGTGTTCAACAGCCATCACAGCGAAACCGAGATGCTGCGCTATCTCAAGCAGCTGGAGAACAAGGACCTGGCGCTGAACCAGTCGATGATCCCCCTG
The DNA here is from genome assembly GCF_052044735.1 of Pseudomonas sp. 22526. Classification (NCBI taxonomy): domain Bacteria; kingdom Pseudomonadati; phylum Pseudomonadota; class Gammaproteobacteria; order Pseudomonadales; family Pseudomonadaceae; genus Pseudomonas; species Pseudomonas sp. 22526. The sequence continues at coordinate 125,043 of NZ_JBQENK010000009.1, read as the reverse complement.
GGCTCCTGCACCATGAAGCTCAATGCCAGCAGCGAGATGATCCCCATCACCTGGCCCGGCTTCGCCAACCTGCATCCCTTTGTCCCGCTGGAGCAGGCACTCGGTTATTCGCTGATGATCGAGGAGCTTGAGCGCTGGTTATGCGCGATTACTGGCTTCGATGCGATCTGCATGCAGCCCAACTCCGGGGCCCAGGGCGAGTACGCCGGGCTGCTGGCGATCCGCAAATACCACGAGAGCCGCCAGCAGGGAGAGCGCAATATCTGCCTGATTCCCGCCTCGGCCCACGGCACCAACCCGGCCTCGGCGCAGATGGCCGGCATGCAGGTGGTGATCGTCGATTGCGACGACGCCGGCAACGTCGATCTGCAAGACCTGAAAGACAAGGCCCAGGCCGCGGGCGAACACCTGGCGTGCCTGATGGCCACCTATCCTTCGACCCACGGGGTGTACGAGGAGGGCATCAGCGAGATCTGCGAGGTGATCCACAGCCACGGCGGCCAGGTGTACATGGACGGCGCCAACCTCAACGCCCAGGTCGGGCTGACACGGCCGGCCGACATCGGCGCCGACGTTTCCCACATGAACCTGCACAAGACCTTCTGCATTCCCCACGGTGGCGGTGGCCCGGGCATGGGGCCGATCGGCGTGCGGGAGCACCTGGCGCCGTTCGTGGCCAACCACCCGGTGGTGGCCATCGACGGGCCGCTGCCACAGAACGGCGCGGTCAGCGCGGCGCCCTGGGGCAGCGCGAGCATCCTGCCGATCAGCTGGATGTATATCGCCTTGATGGGGCCGCAGCTGGCGGATGCCAGCGAGGTGGCGATCCTCGCCGCGAACTACCTGGCCGAACACCTGAGCGGGGCCTTTCCGGTGCTCTACAGCGGGCGCAATGGCCGGGTCGCCCACGAATGCATTCTCGACCTGCGGCCGCTCAAGATGCAGACCGGCATCAGCGAAGAGGACGTGGCCAAGCGCCTGATGGACTACGGTTTTCACGCGCCGACCATGTCGTTCCCGGTGCCGGGCACGCTGATGGTGGAGCCCACCGAAAGCGAGTCCAAGGCCGAGCTGGACCGCTTTATCGAGGCCATGCTGAGCATTCGCGCCGAGATCGCCCAGGTCCAGGAGGGCAACTGGCCGGCCGAAGACAACCCGCTCAAGCGTTCGCCCCATACCCTGGCGGACATCGCCGGAGTCTGGGAGCGCCCCTACAGCATCGAGCAGGCGGTGATCCCCAGCCCTCACGCCAGGGCGCACAAGTACTGGCCGACGGTGAACCGGGTCGACAATGTCTACGGCGACCGCAACCTGTTCTGCGCTTGCGTACCGGTGGATGCCTACCGCTGAGCTCGAACGGCGGGCAAAAAAATGCCGCTCTTGTGAGCGGCATTTTTCGTTGCGTCAGCCTGGCTACAGGCTGGTGGTCACTGCTGGGCGATAGCGTTTTTCGCCAGGATGGCGTTGGCCAGCTCCATGTCGGTGGCCTGCAGGCCCGGGTTGTCGGCACGGACTTTCTGCATCGCGGCTTCCAGGTACGGACCGCGGATGTTGCCTTCACTGGCGACGAAGCTGCTGGCGTCATCCTGGGCGGCGACGACCAGCTTGTGATCCTTGGAAGTCAGGTAGGTGGACGCAGTGGTGGCGCCGGTGGAAAGGATGTTACGCCAGAAGCTGTCGGCCATTGCCGAACCTACAGGCAGGGAAAGCAGGGCCAGGGTGGCGACAGCTGTTTTGAGACGCATGGTGGGTGACTCCAACTAGGGGGGAAAACTGAGCCCTTTGATTGGTGTTGGCCCTATTGAGTTCCCTGCTGCTGCAACAAGCTTTTGCCTGCGTGGACGGGGGCTGAACGAGCTCTTCAGGAGCGACCGCGGCACCTCGGTATCGAGTCAATGTGCTGGAACGTCGGGGCGGCATTTGCCACCATGGGCGACTTTCTCGACTGCACGGATGCTGGCCTTGATTCTTGGCGCGATGATCTACGCAACCCTGCTGAGCCTGGTGTTGCTGTCCTTTATTGGACTTCCCTTGCTGCTGATTGCCTTGCTCATTCCGGCCTGCCGACGCCGGATGCGCCGTCAGCCCCTGCACTTCGCTGCGCTTGCAGTGGTCTGTGCAATCTTTGTGGTTTGCACCCTGTGGAAAATCTACAGCGCCGATCAGCTTAGAAAGGCACTCCACCCAGAACTTGAGCAGGACGTACAGCTTGATGGCTTGCCATTGCCCGCAGGTGCCAAGCTGAATCTGGAAACACTTGAACCTCTGGATTCGCAAGGTCAGCCGCAACCTCATGGACTGCGCAGCCTCTATTACGCCAAATTCGCTGCACCACACACCATCAACGGTGTGGAGGTTACAGAGTTGCAGATGTACGGCAGCGGCCCTTTCTCAAAGATGCTGCTGAGCCGTGACCAGGTCGTTGCGGGCTGGCCCTGCGCCGGCGGCACCTGGGTAACGCTGGACATTGCCGACGAGGACCGCTTGCAACCCAGCCGCTGGCGCTTCTCTGCCTGCACCCTGGTGACCGGGGCCGATGTGGCAGGGGTGAAGTGGCCGAGCTCCAGCGAGGTCAGTCAGTACGACGGCAGGTTCAGCATCAACACTATCGGCCTGGCTTCACCTGCGGTGGTTATCCAGGGAATAGCGCTGTCGGACCTGAGCTTGGATCTCGACGAGCGGCTGCAACCCGGACGTTGGAGCGGGCAGCTGGCGCAAGACCTGACCCAGGGTGATTGGCACTACCCCCGCGGCATGAGGGTGCGTCAGGACACGCCGGGTACCCTGATGTTCAGCCCGAGCAAATCGGACTCCGCACAGAACCTGCGCACGGGGGAAACGCTCAACGCTGGGCGCTCGATACAGCAACGCAGGGAGGGCGGCGCGGTGCTGTGGATCAAGCCCAATACCGGGTTGGGCGTCCTCGACTGGTAGCGGGATGGCTCATCGCTGCTCGCTTTGTGGCGTTACCCGCAATATCTCCTCGAGGGTGGTCAGCCCGGCGGCGACTTTCTGCGCTCCGGACAGGCGCAGGCTGCGCATGCCTTCCAAAAAAGCCTGGCGGCGTATGGCGAGCAGGTCGGCGTCGGCGCTGATCAGGGCTTTGAGGCTGTCGCTCAACTGCATGATTTCATACACCCCGGCGCGGCCCCGGTAACCGGTATCGCGACATTCCAGGCAGCCGGTGGCGCCGTGGGCATGGCTGGGCAGTGGCGCCTGCCAGGGTCGGGTCAGGCTTTGCCAGTCGTCTTCGTCCAGGGTCAGCGGGGTCTTGCAGTGTGGGCACAGGGTGCGCACCAGGCGCTGGGCCATGACCCCGAGCAGCGTGGCCTTGATCAGGTAGGGCGCGACGCCTAGTTCCAGCAGGCGGCTGATGGCGCCGGGCGCATCGTTGGTGTGCAGGGTCGACAGCACCAGGTGGCCGGTGAGGGCGGCCTGGATCGCCATTTCCGCGGTTTCCAGGTCGCGGATCTCGCCGATCATGATGATGTCCGGATCCTGGCGCATCAGCGCGCGCACGCCGCTGGCGAAGCTCAGCTCGATGTTGTGCTGGACCTGCATCTGGTTGAACGCCGGCTCGACCATCTCGATCGGGTCCTCGATGGTGCAGAGGTTGACCTCCGGCGTCGCCAGCTTCTTCAGGGTGGTGTACAGGGTGGTGGTCTTGCCCGAGCCGGTGGGGCCGGTGACCAGGATGATGCCGTTGGGCTGGCGGGTCATTTCCTGCCAGCGCCGCAGGTCGTCGCTGGAGAAACCCAACTGGTCGAAATCCTTGAGCAGCACCTCGGGGTCGAAGATGCGCATGACCATTTTCTCGCCGAAGGCGGTGGGCAGGGTCGACAGGCGCAGCTCCACTTCACCGCCTTCCGGGGTCTTGGTCTTGACCCGGCCGTCCTGGGGTTTGCGTTTTTCCGCGACGTTCATCCGGCCCAGGCTTTTCAGGCGGCTGACCACGGCCATGGTGACCTGGGGTGGGAACTGATAGACGTTGTGCAGCACGCCGTCGATGCGAAAACGCACGGTGCCTTGCTCGCGGCGCGGCTCGATGTGGATATCGCTGGCCCGCTGCTGGAAGGCGTACTGGAACAGCCAGTCGACGATGTTGACGATGTGCGCGTCGTTGGCGTCGGGCTCCTGGTCGCTGGCGCCGAGGTTGAGCAGTTGCTCGAAGTTGCCCGGGGCGTGGCTTTTCTGGTCGGCGCTGGCGCCGGTGACCGATTTGGCCAGGCGGAAGAACTCCACAGTCAGGCGCTGGATTTCCACCGGGTTGGCCACCACCCGCTTGATCGGCAGTTTCAGCACGTGGGTCAGGTCGGCTTCCCAGGCGCTGACGTAAGGCTGGGCACTGGCCACCGTGATGGCTTCGGCGTCGATCGACACCGCGAGGATCTTGTGGCGTTGGGCGAAGGCGTAGGACATCAGCGGGGTGACGGCGGCGACGTCGATTTTCAGCGGGTCGATGCGCAGGTACGGCTGGCCTGCCTGCTGCGCCAGCCACAGGGTCAGGCTTTCCAGGTCCAGGCGTTTACCGGGCCGGCGGAGGTCGTCCAGGTGCTGGCTGGCGAGAAACTCCAGCGGGTGCAGCTGACTGTTGGCGGCGTTGCGGCGGGTGGTCAGGGCGTGTTCGGCCGAGTCCTGGCTGATGAATCCCTGGGTGACCAGGTCGCGCAGCAGATCATTGAGATCCAGCCAGCGGTCCTGGGTAACGAGAGGAACGGACATGCGGGCTCCTTGTGAACAATCCGGCAGCAGGCGGGTTAGATGCGCCTCTGACCACGGATTGCCAAGAATAGTCCCGGGATGGCGACCGCCAGTCGCCCAAGCGTTGCAGGGTTTTGCCCGGCGCCTTCAGCCGGCGGCCTGCAGCGGCTCGCGCTCGGCCAGTTGCAGCTGCACCGAACACACGCTGACCAGGTTGCGCAGTTTTTCCGCGATGACCTGGGCGCGATGCCAGCTCAGGCCGTCGAGCAGCACTTCCATCAGCAGCGAACCATCCTGCTGTTGCACCTGGACCTGCTGCGGCAGCAGGGACTGCAGGGCGAAATGATTGAGTACCCGGCACAGCACATCGGCCTCGGCGTCGGTGACCAGTTGGTAATGCACCCGGCAATGGGTGTTGGCGACATTCCACACATCGGCGCGGGAACTGACAGCTTCGAGAGGGGGCATGGGCTTCTCCAGATCAATGGAGAAATTTTTACATTCGGTTGCGGGTATTTCTTATCTAAGATGAAGGTATTTTCGAAACTGTCGAATCATCTGATTCGTATCTATAGGTTATTGAGGAATATCTATGCATAGCGAGCTGGACGCCTACGACCGCCGCATCCTGGCGTTGCTGCAAGAGGACGCTTCGCTGTCCAGCGCGCAGATCGCCGAGCAGGTGGGGCTGTCCCAGTCGCCTTGCTGGCGGCGGATCCAGCGGCTCAAGGAGGAGGGGGTGATCCGTGGCCAGGTGACCTTGCTCGACCGCAAGAAGATCGGCCTCAACACGCAGATCTTCGCCGAGGTCAAACTCAACGCCCACGGCCGTTCCAACTTCACCGAATTCACCGAGGCGATCCGCGGTTTTCCGGAAGTGCTGGAGTGTTATGTGCTGATGGGGGCGGTGGATTTCCTGTTGCGCATCGTCACGGCGGACATCGAGGCGTATGAGCGTTTCTTCTTCGAGAAACTGTCGATGGTGCCGGGGATTCAGGAAGTGAATTCGATCGTGGCGCTGTCGGAGATCAAGTCCACGACGAGTCTGCCCGTTCTGCGTTGACGCGGCTGAGGCTATCGCGAG
>NZ_JBQENK010000009.1:0-119251 GCF_052044735.1 Pseudomonas sp. 22526 | reverse complement strand
CTCGCGATGAGGTTGTCACATGCGCAGCAAGGTCTTCCACGCGCGGTTCTGGAACACCGTGATCGCCTGTTGCTTGCGGGCATCCAGGGCTTCGTCGGTGATCGGTTCGTTGGCCAGTTGCGCCAGCTTGTTCAGCTCGCCGTACAGACGGTCCAGCTCCGGGATGTCCAGCACGTTGCGCGCGTGATGCAGCCAGGACTGGATGCGTTCGATGCGCGGCAGCTGCTCGGCCAGGTCTTCCGGCTGTTGCTGGTAGCGTGGCAGTTGCAGGGAGCTGGCTTCGTCGGCCAGCAGGCGCGGCAACCAGCTGCCCAGTTGCGCCGCGCCCTGGCGGTTGCCACGGGTATTGCGCTCGGCGGTCCAGCTGCGGTCCAGCAACCAGCGTGAGGTGTTCAGCGAGAACAGGCCCCAGCGCACATCCTGCAGCTCTTCGATGAACTGCTCGGGCGCGGCCTTGCGCACGTCTTCATCGTCCAGGCCGGCTTGCACCAGCGGGCGCCAGTCTTCCAGCAGACCGTCCAGCGAAGCGCGCAATTCGGCGGTCGCCTGGCGCGGCGCGGCCTGGCCCAGGCTGCTGACCAGGGCGCGCAGTTCCGCCAGGTTCTCGACCCAGTCCTGCAGCAAGCGCCAGTGACCGTTGAAGCGATACTGCTCGGCCAGGCGCTGGCTGCTGCCCAACAGGTGCCAGGTCAGCGCCGCGAAGGCGTCGTCCAGCGGCGTTTCCGCGCTCAGCTCTGGAGCGGGCAGGCTCAGGGAATAGCTGTTGGCGTCGAACAGGCGGTAGCCGCGCTCGGCCTTGCTGATGTCGCAGGGCATCAGCGGCAGGGTGGCGGCCAGCTCGGCGGCCAGTTCCAGCAGGGCAGCCGGTTCGCCTTCGCGCAGTTCCAGTTCCAGCTCGCAGATCTCTTCCTTCTGCTTGCCGGCGATCACGTGGCCCAGGTCCAGGGCGGCTTCGATCACCACCTTGGCCTTGCCGCGGCCCCAGGCGATTTCCGCGCGTTCGCGGACGAAGTCGGTGGTGAAGAGCGGCTTGAGGGTTTTCTTGTCCAGCTCGGCCAGTTGCTCGGGCCAGCATTCGCCGTCGAGTTTCTTCAGGTCGAGCTTGGCTTTGGCCAGGTGCCAGTCGTACTCGTTGCGTTCCGACAGGCCGGCGACGCTCTGGCCGCGGGTCTTGAGGGTCTGGATCACTTCTTCGCCGTCGCGGCGCAGGCGCAGGGCGACCTTGGCGCGGGCCAGGTCGCGCTCGGGCGTGTCGAAGTACTGGTTCATCAGTTCACGGTGTTCCCAGCCACTTTTGTTGCGTTTTTTCAGGAGCGGGTGCTCACGCAGGGCGGCGAGGGTTTCGCGGCTGACGCGGAGTTTGATTTCGGTTTCTTTCTGCATGGCCGGAAAATCCAGGATCGGGAGCGCAGCCGGGGGAATGTGTGGCTGCCAAGGTCGTGCAGTGTACAGGACTCGCCGCGTCGAGGTGCCGTGGCGGTTTATTCCTGTCGCAGGATGGCTCTATGATGGACTTCGTCTTGGAACCCGGGAGCCAGCGCATGCCATTGCCGTCCATGAAAGAGCAGTTCGCTGCGCTGATTGCCACACCTTCGGTCAGCTGTACCCAGCCGGCGCTGGATCAGTCCAATCGTGCGGTCATCGACCTGCTGGCGAGCTGGCTCGGCGACCTGGGTTTTGCCTGCGATATCCAGCAGGTCAGCCCTGGCAAGTTCAACCTGCTCGCCAGTTTCGGCAGCGGCCCCGGCGGCCTGGTGCTGGCCGGGCACAGCGACACCGTGCCCTACGACGGCGCGCTGTGGCAGACCGACCCGCTGAAGCTCACCGAGGTCGACGGGCGCTGGGTCGGCCTGGGCAGTTGCGACATGAAAGGTTTTTTCGCCCTGGTCATCGAGGCGGTCCGGCCGCTGCTGGACCAGCCCTTCAAGCAACCCTTGCTGATCCTCGCCACCTGTGACGAGGAAAGCTCCATGGCTGGCGCCCGGGCCCTGGCCGAAGCCGGCCGGCCATTGGGACGCGCCGCGGTGATTGGCGAGCCGACCGGGCTGCGGCCGATTCGCATGCACAAAGGCGTGATGATGGAGCGCATCGATATTCTCGGGCGCAGCGGCCATTCCTCCGACCCGAGCCTGGGCCATAGCGCCCTGGAAGCCATGCACGATGCCATCGGCGAACTGCGCGGCCTGCGCCTGGCGTGGCAGCGCGAATTTCGCAATCCGCAGTTCAGCGTGCCGCAGCCGACCCTGAACCTTGGTTGTATCCACGGCGGCGACAACCCGAACCGCATTTGCGGCCAATGCTCGCTGGAGTTCGACCTGCGGCCGTTGCCGGGCATGGACCCGCAGGCGCTGCGGGCGGCTATCTGGCAGAAGCTGGTGCCCGTAGCCGAGCGGCATCAGGTGAAGATCGACTACGCGCCGCTGTTCCCCGAAGCGCCGGCCTTCGAGCAGGCCGAAGACTGCGAACTGGTGCGGGTGGCCGAGCGCCTGACCGGCCATCGCGCCGAAGCAGTGGCGTTCGGCACCGAAGCGCCTTATCTTCAGCGCCTTGGCTGCGAGACAGTGGTGCTGGGCCCTGGCGACATCGCCTGTGCTCACCAGCCGGGGGAATACCTCGAAATGTCACGCTTGCAGCCTACCGTGCATCTACTACGTGAACTGATTAACCATTACTGCCTGACGCCGGCCTGATTTTTACTAAATCACCGACGGCCAAGCCCGTACCTCAAGGAGAGCGAGCGTGTCGCCAAGCCTGTTCCGACGATAACCACCAGCCCGCTGTGCGTTTTCCCGTTTCGTCCTTTTATAGGCTGCTTCTTATTTACAGGCTCAGGTTATGCCCGAATACGTCAATTGGCTTCGTCACGCTTCTCCCTACATCAATGCCCACCGCGACTGCACCTTCGTGGTCATGCTGCCCGGCGACGGCGTAGAACATCCGAACTTCGGCAACATCGTCCATGACCTGGTGCTGCTGCACAGCATGGGTGTGCGCCTGGTGCTGGTGCATGGCTCGCGTCCACAGATCGAAACCCGCCTGGCTGCGCGCGGCCTGACCCCGCACTACCACCACGGCATGCGCATCACCGATGCGGCGACCCTGGAATGCGTGATCGATGCCGTCGGCCAGTTGCGCATCGCCATCGAAGCGCGGCTGTCCATGGACATGGCGTCCTCGCCGATGCAGGGTTCGCGGCTGCGGGTCGCCAGCGGCAACCTGGTCACTGCCCGGCCGATCGGCGTGCTCGAAGGCGTCGACTATCACCACACCGGCGAAGTGCGCCGGGTCGACCGCAAGGGTATCAACCGCCTGCTGGACGAGCGCTCGATCGTGCTGCTGTCGCCCTTGGGCTACTCGCCGACCGGGGAAATCTTCAACCTCGCCTGCGAAGACGTCGCCACCCGCGCGGCCATCGACCTGGCTGCCGACAAGCTGCTGCTGTTCGGCGCCGAGCGTGGCCTGCTGGATGAAAACGGCAATCTGGTGCGCGAATTGCGTCCGCAACAGGTGCCGGCCCATTTGCAGCGCCTGGGCAGCAACTATCAGGCGGAACTGCTGGATGCCGCAGCAGAGGCTTGCCGGGGGGGAGTAGGGCGCAGCCATATCGTCAGTTACGCCGAAGACGGCGCGCTGCTGACCGAACTGTTCACCCGTGACGGTGGCGGTACGCTGGTGGCCCAGGAGCAGTTCGAACTGGTCCGCGAGGCGGCCATCGAGGACGTTGGCGGCCTGCTGGATCTGATCAGTCCGCTGGAAGAGCAGGGCATTCTGGTGCGGCGTTCCCGCGAGGTGCTGGAGCGTGAGATCGAGCAGTTCAGCGTGGTCGAGCGCGAGGGGATGATCATTGCCTGCGCCGCGCTCTACCAGATCGCCGACTCCGACGCCGGGGAACTGGCCTGCCTGGCAGTGAACCCGGAATACCGCCATGGCGGTCGCGGCGACGAACTGTTGGAAAGGATCGAAACCCGGGCCCGGGCCCAGGGCCTGAAAACCCTGTTTGTCCTCACCACTCGTACTGCTCACTGGTTCCGCGAACGCGGTTTCGCCCCTAGCAGCGTCGAGCGCCTGCCCTCCGCGCGGGCCTCGCTGTACAACTACCAGCGCAACTCGAAAATCTTCGAAAAAGCCCTCTGAGCTTCATCCCGTTCGGCAACCCGCTCTTGACAGGGGCGGGTTTTTCGTTGCGCCTGTCGCGCCTGATTCAGGTTTCAGAAAAATAAATGCGCGCGATACAAAAACTGTAACAAATTGACTGGATCATCGGCGCCCAGCCATTATTGCGTCGCCTTTTCGATACTGGTTGACGTATCTGGCTTATGTTTTAACTGATCGATCTAAAGATCAGCGGGGAAATACCATTCAGGAATCAAACAGGACGCCGATACCTTGGGCCACGGCTCAAACGGATGTACCTGTCGATATACCCGAACGGTATGAAAAAGAATGAAATAATTCTTTTTGGGTTTATGAGAAATTCATTACCCTGCAAGGACCCAATCATCGCGATTAGACCTTGGTCGTAGACACAGTTGGTTACGATTGACTTATGGGTCACGGTCTGGCGCTAATCGCCCACCGATGGACCCGGGGCAGCAGACCCTGGGCCTGAGTACACAAGAATTAGAAACGAGAGGAGCGAAACATGAACAAGTCCACCTTGGCCCTGGCTGTGGCCGTTGGGGTTCTGGCGCAGCAGGCAGGCGCCGCCGGTTTCATCGAAGACAGCAAGGCCACTCTGGGTCTGCGTAACTTCTATATCAATACCGATAACCGCGATGCCGATACCAAGGCGTCCGGCGCACAGAGCAAGCAGGAAGAGTGGGGCCAAGGCTTCCAGCTCAACTTCACTTCCGGTTACACCCAAGGCACCGTCGGTTTCGGTCTCGACGCCATCGGCCTGTTGGGCATCAAGCTGGATTCGGGCGGCGGCACCAACGGCGCCACTGCTACCTCTTATGGCGGCACCGTCTTCCCAAGCGAGTCCAACGGCAAAGCGGTCGACAACTACTCCAGCCTGGGCCTGACTGCCAAAGCCAAGATCTCTCAGACTGAGCTGAAGCTCGGTACCCTGCAGCCAAAGCTGCCGGTTATCGTGACCAACGATGGTCGTATGCTGCCGCAAACCTTCCAGGGCGGTCAGATCACCTCGAACGACATCAAGGACCTGACACTGGTCGGTGGTCAGATCGAGCATGCCAAGGGTCGTAACTCCAGCAACAACGAAGAACTGTCGATTGCTGGCGCCAACGCGCACACCGCTGCCGGTCGTGACAGCAACAAGTTCATCTACGGTGGTGGTGACTACAAGATCACTAAAGATCTGACCGCTCAGTACTACTACGGCAACCTGAAAGACTTCTACAAGCAGCACTTCGTTGGCCTGCTGCACAACTGGGCTATCGGCCCGGGCGTATTGAAGTCTGACCTGCGCTACTTCAACAGCCGTGACGACGGTGCCAACGGCCATGATTCGGCCTACTACACCACCGGTGACTACGGCACTGGCATCACCAAGGGCAAGGTTGATAACAACCTGATCAGCGGCCTGTTCCTGTACTCGGTTGCCGGCCATACCTTCGGTGGCGGCTACCAGGTGAGTAACGGTGACAGCGACTTCCCTTGGCTGAACCAGGGTGACGGTTCGTCGGCTTACCTGACTACCGACATGCAGATCGCCAAGTTCGCCCGTGCTGGCGAACGTACCTGGCAAGCTCGCTACTCCTACGATTTCGCCAAGGTAGGCGTGCCTGGCCTGACCGCCGGTGTGATCTATCTGCGTGGCGATAATATCGACACTTCCGGCAAAGAGGGTTCCGTTCTCCCTCAGCGTACCGTTTCGGCGACCAACGCCAGCGAGTGGGAACGCGACCTGACCGTGGCCTACGTGATTCCGGAAGGTCCGCTGAAGAACCTCGGCCTGACCTGGAAAAACGCCATGTGGCGTAACGACATTCCGGGCCAGCGCTCGCAGGACGAAAACCGCCTGATCGTCAGCTACTCGATCCCGCTGTTGTAATCCGACGTTAAAACCTCGCCCGGCGCAATGCCGGGCGAGGTGTTGTCATCCAGGTCGGACCCACCCCCGCAGGTCCTCCCTGAAACCCCTCTTTACAGCTACTCAAGGCCTTCTCGAACCTTGTCGAGGATGGTGTGCCCTGGGCGCGCGCGAATCCAGTGAAGAGATTTTTAATATTCATTTACGATCTAAATAAATCGATATTTATTCTTTTTAAATATTCCCAGGCGCAGGCACAGTAGGGCTCATAACGCACTCACAGGAGCAGCAACATGAGCCTCAGACTTGGCGACATCGCCCCCGACTTCGAACAGGATTCCAGTGCCGGCAAGATTCGTTTCCACGAGTGGCTCGGCGACAGTTGGGGCGTGCTGTTTTCCCACCCAGCGGACTTCACTCCGGTGTGCACCACCGAGTTGGGGTTCACCGCCAAGCTCAAGGAGCAGTTCGCCCAGCGTGGCGTGAAAGCCATTGCCCTGTCGGTGGACCCGGTGGACTCGCATCACAAGTGGATCGAGGACATCAACGAAACCCAGAACACCCTGGTCAACTTCCCGATCCTGGCCGACGCCGACCGCAAGGTCTCGGACCTGTACGACCTGATCCACCCGAATGCCAACGACACCCTGACCGTGCGTTCGCTGTTCGTCATCGACCCGAACAAGAAGGTGCGCCTGACCATCACTTATCCGGCCAGTACCGGGCGCAACTTCCACGAGATCCTGCGGGTGATCGACTCGCTGCAGCTCACCGACAACTACAAGGTGGCCACCCCGGCCAACTGGCAGGACGGTGATGAAGTGGTGATAGTGCCGTCGCTCAAGGACGAAGAGGAAATCAAGAAACGCTTCCCCAAAGGTTATCGCGCGGTCAAACCCTACCTGCGCCTGACCCCGCAACCGAATCGCTGACACCGTGAACCTGTAGGAGCGAGGCTTGCCCGCGATAGGCGCGACCGGNCGGTTGTCGTGTCGGTCACGGATGACGCCATCGCTGGCAAGCCTCGCGCTCCGACAGACCATCTACCGCTTCCACAAAGCAGGGGTTTTAAGGCCGTTTCGACGGCCTATTTTTTTGCCTGGAGAATGGCGCTTCTTATATTCATTTAAAGAATAAACAAATGAAAAAATAAGATTTATGGATATATAAATAGGCTGTTAAGGTCAGCTCAGCTCAGCGAGATCGCAAACCGCGAATCGCCCATTACCGCTAAAGGAAACCTCTGCATGCTGGTCGTCTCACTCGGTGGCAGCCCCAGCCAACGCTCCCGCTCCGGGGTGCTGCTGGAACACGCCAAACGCTGGTTGCAGCAACAAGGTGTGGAAGTGGTCGACTATCAGGTCCGGGATTTCCCGGCCGAGGATCTGCTCCACGCACGCTTCGACAGCCCGATGGTGATCGACCTGTTGCAACAGATCGAACAGGCCGACGGCTTGCTGATCGCCACCCCGGTCTACAAGGCATCGTTTTCCGGCGCGCTGAAAACCCTGCTCGACCTGCTGCCGGAACGCGCCCTGAACCACAAGGTGGTGCTGCCGATGGCCACGGGCGGCAGCATCGCCCACATGCTGGCGGTGGACTACGCGCTCAAGCCGGTGCTGTCGGCCCTCAAGGCCCAGGAGATGCTCCAGGGCATCTTCGCCGAGGACAGCCAGATCGCCTACGGCGAAGGCAGTGCCCAGGCGCAGCTAGCGCCGGCGCTGGAACAGCGTCTGCGCGAAGCCCTGGAACAGTTCCACAGCGCCATGGCGCGGCGGCCCAAGCCGCTGGACCCGAATCTGTTGAATGACCGTTTGTTGAGTGCTCGCTGGAGCATTTGAGCCCCACCCGAATCTGAAGTACTGGCCTTACTTCGCCGCCAACGGCTTAGCAGGTGCAGCCAAAACCCAACAGCAAAAAGGAGAGCGCCATGCGCCCTGTGATTTTGCGTCGTGGTCTGGTCGCTCTGTTTGCTGCGGCTGTGTCCTTCGACGCCATCGTTCAAGCCCAAGCGGCCGAAACCCTGCGTATCGGCTATCAGAAATACGGCACCCTGGTGCTGCTCAAGGCCAAGGGCTCGCTGGAGAAGCGCCTGGCGGAGCAGGGCGTGCAGGTGCAATGGACCGAATTTCCCGGTGGCCCGCAGCTGCTGGAGGGGCTGAACGTCGGCTCCATCGACTTCGGCGTCACCGGCGAGACCCCGCCGGTATTCGCCCAGGCTGCCGGTGCCGACCTGCTGTACGTGGCCTACGAGCCGCCGGCGCCGACCAGCGAAGCGATCCTGGTGCCCAAGGATTCGCCGATCAAGTCGGTCGCCGAGCTCAAGGGCAAGAAGGTGGTCCTCAACAAGGGCTCCAACGTGCATTACCTGCTGGTCCGCGCCCTCGAAGACGCCGGCCTCAAGTACAGCGACATCCAGACCGTATTCCTGCCGCCCGCCGATGCCCGCGCCGCCTTCGAGCGTGGCAGCGTCGATGCCTGGGTGATCTGGGACCCCTATCAGGCGGCGGCCGAGAAGCAGCTGCAAGCCCGCACCCTGCGTGACGGCAGCGGCATCGTCGACAACCACCAGTTCTACCTGGCGACCAAACCCTACGCGCAACAGCACCCCGAGGTGATCAAGACCCTGGTGGAAGAAGTGCGCGCGGTGGGCGAGTGGTCCAAGGCCAACCCGGACGAAGTGACCCAACAGGTGGCGCCACTGCTTGGCCTGCCGGCGGACATCACCCTGACCTCGGTGAAACGCCAGGGTTATGGCGCGCACTTCCTGACCCCGGACGTGGTGGCGGCCCAGCAGAAAATCGCCGACAGCTTTCACCAGCTCAAGTTGATTCCCAAACCCCTGAGCATCAAAGACGTGATCTGGACGCCTCCAGCCGCCGTTGCCAAAGCGCCGTAACTCGATCCCCTTAGGAGACAACTCCATGAGCCTCAATATTTTCTGGTTCCTGCCTACCCACGGCGACGGCCATTACCTTGGCACCGCCGAAGGCGCTCGCGCCGTCGACCACGGCTACCTGCAGCAGATCGCCCAGGCGGCCGACCGTCTCGGTTTCGGTGGCGTGCTGATCCCCACCGGGCGTTCCTGCGAGGATTCCTGGCTGGTGGCAGCCTCGCTGATTCCGGTGACCCAGCGTCTGAAGTTCCTGGTCGCCCTGCGCCCCGGGATCATTTCCCCGACGGTGGCGGCACGCCAGGCGGCAACCCTGGATCGCCTGTCCGGCGGCCGGGCACTGTTCAACCTGGTGACCGGTGGCGATCCGGACGAGTTGGCCGGCGACGGCCTGTTCCTCAGCCATGAAGAGCGCTACCAGGCTTCGGTGGAATTCACCCGCATCTGGCGCCGGGTGCTGGAAGGCGAAACCGTCGACTACGACGGCCAGCACATCAGCGTGAAGGGCGCCAAGCTGCTCTATCCGCCGATCCAGCAGCCGCGTCCGCCGCTGTACTTCGGTGGCTCCTCGGAAGCCGCGCAGGATCTGGCTGCCGAACAGGTGGACATGGTCCTGACCTGGGGCGAACCACCGGCCGCGGTGGCCGAAAAGATCGAGCAGGTCCGGGCCAAGGCCGCCAAGCAGGGGCGCAGCGTGCGCTTCGGCATTCGCCTGCATGTGATCGTGCGGGAAACCAACGCCGAAGCCTGGCAAGCGGCCGAGCGCCTGATCTCCCATCTGGACGACGACACCATCGCCCGGGCCCAGGCTTCCCTGGCGCGCTTCGATTCGGTCGGCCAGCAACGCATGGCCGCCCTGCACGGTGGGCGCCGTGACAAGCTGGAAGTCAGCCCCAACCTCTGGGCCGGCGTCGGCCTGGTGCGGGGGGGCGCCGGCACTGCGCTGGTCGGCGATGGCCCGACCGTGGCGGCACGGATGAAGGAGTACGCAGACCTGGGTATCGACACCTTTATCTTCTCCGGTTACCCCCATCTGGAAGAGTCGTACCGGGTGGCCGAGCTGCTGTTCCCGCACCTGGATATCCAGCGTCCCGAGCTGCCCAAGGGCGCCGGGTACGTCAGCCCGTTCGGCGAAATGGTCGCCAACGACATCATTCCCAAAGCTGCGTCCCAGAGCTGAGGCGTGGCCATGAACAGACAATCCTTGTTCCATCGCCTGGCGCCCTGGGCCCTGCCGTTGCTGTTACTGGCGGTGTGGCAGTTGTCGGTCTCGGCCGGCTGGCTGTCGACGCGGATCCTGCCGGCACCCAGCGCGGTGATCGAAGCTGGCGTCGGCCTGATCCGCAGCGGCGAAATCTGGACCCACCTGGCCATCAGCGGCTGGCGCGCGGCGATCGGCTTCCTGATCGGCGGCGGCATCGGCCTGGCCCTGGGCTTCATCACCGGCCTGTCGAAGTGGGGCGAACACCTGCTCGACAGCTCGGTGCAGATGATCCGCAACGTGCCGCACCTGGCGCTGATTCCCCTGGTGATCCTGTGGTTCGGCATCGACGAGTCGGCGAAGATTTTCCTGGTGGCCCTGGGCACCCTGTTCCCGATCTACCTGAACACTTATCACGGCATCCGCAACGTCGACCCGGCGCTGGTGGAAATGGCGCGCAGCTATGGCTTGTCCGGCTTCAGTCTGTTCCGCCAGGTGATACTGCCGGGCGCCTTGCCTTCGATCCTGGTGGGCGTGCGTTTCGCCCTGGGCTTCATGTGGCTGACGCTGATCGTCGCGGAAACCATCTCCGCCAGCTCCGGCATTGGCTACCTGGCAATGAACGCCCGGGAATTCCTGCAGACCGATGTGGTGGTGCTGGCCATCGTCATGTACGCCGTGCTCGGCAAACTGGCGGACCTCGCCGCGCGCGGTCTGGAACGTGCCTGGCTGCGTTGGCATCCGGCCTATCAAGTGGCCAAGGGGGGTGCGCAATGACGGCTCAACAACCTCCACGCCTGCTGCGCGGGATTCCGCTGGTGGTGCGCAAGCTGCAAAAGACCTTCGGCTCGCGCCAGGTGCTGCGCGAGATCGACCTGCATATTCCGGCCGGGCAATTCGTCGCGGTGGTCGGCCGTAGCGGCTGCGGCAAGAGCACCTTGCTGCGCTTGCTGGCCGGCCTCGACAAACCCACCGGCGGCGAACTGCTGGCCGGTGCCGCGCCGCTGAGCCAGGCCATCGAGGACACCCGCTTGATGTTCCAGGAGGCGCGCCTGCTGCCCTGGAAGAAAGTCATCGACAACGTCGGCCTGGGCCTCAAGGGCGACTGGCGTCCCCAGGCCCTGGAAGCCCTGGAGGCGGTGGGCCTGGCCGATCGCGCCAATGAGTGGCCGGCCGCCTTGTCCGGTGGCCAGAAGCAGCGCGTGGCCCTGGCCCGGGCGCTGATTCACCAGCCATGCCTGTTGCTGCTGGACGAGCCTCTGGGCGCACTGGATGCCCTGACCCGGATCGAGATGCAGCAACTGATCGAGCGCCTGTGGCAGCAGCATGGCTTCACCGTCCTGCTGGTGACCCACGATGTCAGCGAAGCGGTGGCGGTGGCCGACCGGGTGATCCTGATCGAAGAAGGCGAGGTCGGTCTCGATCTGTTGGTGGAGCTGCCGCGCCCACGGGTGCGTGGCTCCCATCGACTGGCGGCGCTGGAAGCCGAAGTACTCAACCGCGTGCTGTCGCTGCCCGGGTCACCACCCGAGCCGGAACCCGTTTCACCCTTGCCCACGCAACTGCGCTGGGCGCAATAAAAGCAGCGGCAAGCTTTTAGCTTCAAGCTGCAAGAAGGAGTCGAGTGCTTTTACTTGCAGCTTGAAACTTGCCGCTAATTTTGACCCGAGGAGAAATACCATGACTATCAAGGCCATCAACGTTCGCAACCAGTTCAAAGGCACCATCAAGGAAATCGTCGAAGGCGACGTGCTCTCGGAAATCGACGTGCAGACTGCCTCCGGCATCGTCACTTCGGTGATTACCACCCGTTCGGTGCGGGAGCTGGAGCTGGCGATCGGCAGCGAAGTGATCGCGTTCGTGAAATCCACCGAGGTGTCGATCGCCAAGTTGTGATCGATGCGCGACAACCGGCCCCGGATGGCGTGAGCCCTTCGGGGCTTTTTTGTGGGGCCGGGCTTGAGCGGTGTGGAGAGGTCAAGGCTGCCATCGCGAGCAAGCTCGCGATAGGGCATCAGCCCGACCGTGCTATCTCGCGCTTGGGCAGGTAAGGCGGCAGGTACAGCCCCAGGTAGGCATCGAACACCCGCATGCCTTCCTCGGCCATGCGCTCGGTGATCTGCCCGTGCTGCTGGACTGAGCGGGCGTAGACGCGGTCGCCCAGTTCCATGGCCAGGGCGAACACGTCGACATCCGTGGGCAGCGCCGGCAGCTGGAAGTGCTGGTCGAACAGCTTGTGCATCAGGTCGCCCAGTTCGATGTCGTGCTGGCGGTCGGCCTGGGTGACCTCGGTGAGGCCATGCTGGGCCAGGATCAACTGGCGGGCCGCGGCGTCGGCGCTGTAGATGGCGAGCATGCGCTGCTCGACCAGGCGCGACAGGTCGTGCCAACTGCTCAGGGCCGCGTGGTCGATAGGCTCTTGCAGGCAGGCGCGGAACGCGGCGTGGACGTCGGCGGTCAGGGCTTCGAGCAGGGCGGGGACACTGGCGAAGAAGTGATAGACCGAGGAGGGCGGGATCTCCGCGCGTTCGGCCACGCTGTAGATCGACAGGCTGGCCACGCCCTCGGCGGCAAGCAGGGTGCGGGCGGCATCGAGTATCGAGTCGATCCGGGCCTGGCTGCGTGCGCGGGGTTTGCGGGGGGTGGCTACGCGTGTCATTGGAGTCTCCTGCGGGGCAGCGGGCATTGTACGAGGCGTGTCGGGTGTTGTCTGCCAGCACGCCTTCGCGGGCAAGCCTCGCTCCTACGGGGTGGTGNAGAAATGGCGTACACCCCGATCCTGTAGGAGCGAGGCTTGCCCGCGATCCGCCGCAAGGCGGCCATAAAAAAACGCCACAGGCTTATGCAACCTGTGGCGTCGTTTTTTGCTGCAGCCGCTTACACGGTGTGCAGGTACCAGTTGTACTCGAGGTCGGAGATCGAGTGTTCGAACTCCTCCAGCTCGCTTTCCTTACAGGCGACGAAGATATCGATGTATTTCGGGTCGATGTACCTGGCCATGACTTCGCTGTCGTCCAGCTCGCGCAGTGCGTCGCGCAGGTTGTTCGGCAGGCTTTGCTCGTTCTGCTCGTAGGAGTTGCCTTCGGTAGGTGCGCCCGGTTCGACCTTGTTGGTCAGGCCGTGGTGCACGCCCGCCAGGACCGAAGCCATCAGCAGGTACGGGTTGGCGTCGGCGCCGGCCACGCGGTGCTCCAGGCGGACCGCGTCGGCGGAACCGGTCGGCACGCGCAGGGCGACGGTGCGGTTGTCCAGGCCCCAGCTTGGTGAGTTCGGCACGTAGAACTGCGCGCCGAAACGACGGTAGGAGTTGACGTTCGGGCAGAGGAAAGCCATCTGCGCCGGTAGGGTCTCGAGCACACCGCCGATCGCGTGACGCAGTGCGGCGTTCTGCTCGGGATCCTCGCTGGCAAAAATATTCTTGCCGTCTTTGTCCAGGACCGAAATGTGGACGTGCAGGCCATTGCCCGCCTGGCCTGGGTAAGGCTTGGCCATGAAGGTGGTGTCCATCTCATGGTCGTAGGCGATGTTCTTGATCAGGCGTTTGAGCAGTACCGCATAGTCGCAAGCCTTGATCGGGTCGGCGACGTGGTGCAGGTTCACTTCGAACTGCGCCGGAGCACTTTCCTTGACGATGGCGTCGGCCGGGATGCCTTGTTCTTTCGCGCCTTCGAGAATGTCCTGCAGGCAGTCGACGTATTCGTCGAGGTCGTCGATCAGGTAGACCTGGGTCGAATGCGGGCGCTTGCCGGAGATCGGCGAGCGTGGCGGCTGTGGCCGGCCATTCACGTTCTCCTGGTCGATCAGGTAGAACTCCAGCTCGAAGGCGGCGCAGATGGTCAGGCCCAGCTCATCGAACTTGGCAACGACTTGACGCAGCACTTCGCGCGGGTCGGCGAAGAAAGGATCGCCTTCGAGTTCGTGCATGGTCATCAGCAGTTGCGCGGTGGGGCGCTTCTGCCAGGGTTCATTGCTCAGGGTATCGGGGATTGGGTAGCAGATTCGATCGGCGTCGCCGATGTCCAGGCCCAGGCCGGTGCTTTCCACCGTCGAGCCGTTGATATCCAGGGCAAATAAAGAGGCCGGCAGGTTGATGCCTTTCTCGTAAACCTTGTGGAGGCTGGTGCGTTCGATGCGCTTGCCGCGCACCACACCATTCATATCCGCAATCAGAAGGTCAACGTACAGAACCTCAGGATGTTCCTTAAGGAACGCGTTCGCTTCGTTAAGCTGAACGGCACGCGGGGGTACCGACATGATGCAACACCTTTGTTGTTAAAAATATCAATCATTGATCTTTTCAGGTTTCAGTCAACCCGAACGGCATGCCGAAGTCAAGCGAGGGCTTTTTTGCCCTAAAAAAGCGCCGGCGGGGCATTTTTGGGGCGCTTTTTTGCCTTCGCAGGCCTTGGCCACTGCATACTTGAGCGGGCCGTGTTGTATTTTTTACGGGGGTGTTGTGTAAAAAAATGAACAAGGCTAAGCTCGATTCAAACCCATAACAGCAATAATACCGGGGTGTTTCATGTCTCGCCTGCCGTTAATCGGCGTCACCGCCTGCTCCAGGCAGATCGGTCTGCATGCTTATCACATCAGTGGCGACAAGTACGTTCGCGCAGTGGCAGTAGCAGCCAAGGGCGTGCCCATGATCCTCCCGTCCCTGGCCGATATTCTGAGCCCGTCCGATATTCTGGACAGTCTGGATGGCATCCTCTTTACCGGTTCACCCTCCAATATCGAGCCTTTCCACTATAAAGGTCCCGCCAGCGCGCCGGGAACCGCGCACGATCCTGCCCGTGATGCCAGCACCTTGCCGCTGATCCGCACCGCGGTGGCGGCCGGGGTTCCGGTGCTGGGGATCTGCCGCGGCTTCCAGGAAATGAACGTGGCCTTCGGCGGCAGCCTGCATCAGCGGGTCCACGAAGCCGGCCCGTTCATGGACCACCGCGAGGACGATAGCCAGCCGGTGGAAGTGCAATACGGTCCGGCCCATGCGCTGCATGTACAGCCGGGCGGGGTGCTGGCCGGCCTCGGCCTGCCGGCGCAGATTGCAGTCAATTCGATTCATGGCCAAGGCGTTGAACGTCTGGCGCCGGGCCTTAGGATAGAGGCCCTGGCACCCGACGGCCTGATCGAAGCCTTCTCCGTCGAGGGGGCGCCGATCGAGGGAGGCAAGGCTTTTGCTTTGGGGGTGCAATGGCACCCTGAATGGCAGGTAAGCTCTAACCCCCACTACCTCGCGATCTTCCAGGCATTTGGCGATGCCTGTCGCAAGCGGGTAATGCAACGCGACGCCAATGCGTCACAAAAACCTGGCTTATAAGAGTCAGGAAACTCACGCCTAGAGGCATTTATGAGTAACAACCTCGACCAGCTCACCGATTGGTTGAAAGACCACAAGATCACAGAAGTCGAATGCATGATTGGCGACCTGACCGGGATCACCCGGGGCAAGATCTCGCCAACCAACAAGTTCATCGCCGAAAAAGGCATGCGCCTGCCCGAGAGCGTGCTGTTGCAGACGGTGACCGGCGACTATGTCGAAGACGACATCTATTACGAACTGCTGGACCCGGCCGACATCGACATGGTCTGCCGCCCGGACCAGAACGCGGTATTCCTCGTGCCCTGGGCCATCGAGCCGACCGCCCAGGTGATCCACGACACTTACGACAAGCAGGGCAACCCGATCGAGCTGTCGCCGCGCAACGTGCTCAAGAAGGTACTGAAACTCTACGCCGACCACGGCTGGCAGCCGATCGTGGCGCCGGAGATGGAGTTCTACCTGACCAAGCGCAGCGACGACCCGGACTACCCGTTGCAGCCGCCGGTCGGCCGCTCCGGTCGCCCGGAAACCGGTCGCCAGTCGTTCTCCATCGAAGCGGCCAACGAATTCGACCCGCTGTTCGAGGACGTTTACGACTGGTGCGAACTGCAGGAGCTGGACCTCGACACGCTGATCCACGAAGACGGCACGGCGCAGATGGAAATCAACTTCCGTCACGGTGACGCCCTGTCCCTGGCCGACCAGATCCTGGTGTTCAAGCGCACCATGCGCGAAGCCGCGCTCAAGCACGAGGTGGCCGCCACCTTCATGGCCAAGCCGATGACCGGCGAGCCGGGCAGCGCCATGCACCTGCACCAGAGCATCATCGACATCGAGACTGGCAAGAACGTTTTCTCCAATGACGACGGGACCATGAGCCAGCTGTTCCTCAACCACATCGGCGGCCTGCAGAAGTTCATCCCCGAGCTGCTGCCGCTGTTCGCGCCCAACGTCAACTCGTTCCGCCGCTTCCTGCCGGATACCTCGGCGCCGGTGAACGTGGAGTGGGGCGAAGAGAACCGCACCGTGGGCCTGCGTGTCCCGGATGCCGGGCCGCAGAACCGCCGGGTGGAAAACCGCCTGCCGGGCGCCGACGCCAACCCTTACCTGGCCATCGCCGCCAGCCTGCTGTGCGGTTTCATCGGCATGGTCGAAGGCCACAACCCGAGCGCGCCGGTGGTCGGCCGTGGTTACGAGCGGCGCAACCTGCGCCTGCCGTTGACCATCGAGGACGCTCTGGAACGCATGGAAAACAGCAAGACCATCGAGAAGTACCTGGGCAAGAAATTCATCACTGGCTACGTCGCGGTCAAGCGGGCCGAGCATGAAAACTTCAAGCGCGTCATCAGTTCGTGGGAGCGGGAATTCCTGCTCTTCGCCGTCTGATGCGCGGGGCGCCGCCGTCACTGGCGGCGCCCTCACCGGAAAATCAGGAGAGTTCCAATGACCAGCAACAACCCGCAAACCCGTGAGTGGCAAACCCTCAGCAGCGAGCACCACCTGGCACCCTTCAGCGACTTCAAACAGTTGAAGGAGAAGGGGCCGCGGATCATCACCAACGCCGAGGGCGTTTACCTCTGGGACAGCGAGGGCAACAAGATCCTCGACGGCATGGCCGGGCTGTGGTGCGTGGCCATCGGTTACGGCCGCGAAGAACTGGCCGACGCCGCCAGCAAGCAGATGCGCGAGCTGCCGTACTACAACCTGTTCTTCCAGACCGCCCACCCACCGGCGCTGGAACTGGCCAAGGCCATCTCCGATGTCGCCCCGCAGGGCATGAACCATGTGTTCTTCACCGGTTCCGGCTCCGAAGGCAACGACACCATGCTGCGCATGGTTCGCCACTACTGGGCGATCAAGGGCCAGCCGCAGAAGAAAACCATCATCAGCCGGGTCAACGGCTATCACGGTTCCACCGTGGCCGGCGCGAGCCTGGGCGGCATGACCTATATGCACGAACAGGGCGACTTGCCGATCCCGGGCATCGTGCATATCCCGCAGCCTTACTGGTTCGGCGAAGGCGGCGACATGACCCCGGACGAATTCGGGATCTGGGCGGCCAACCAGCTGGAAGAGAAGATTCTCGAACTCGGCGTCGATAACGTCGGCGCCTTCATTGCCGAGCCGATCCAGGGCGCGGGCGGTGTGATCATACCGCCGGACAGCTACTGGCCGCGGATCAAGGAGATCCTCGCCAAGTACGACATCCTGTTCGTCGCCGACGAGGTGATCTGTGGGTTCGGGCGTACCGGTGAGTGGTTCGGTAGCGATTTCTACGACCTCAAGCCGGACATGATGACCATCGCCAAGGGCCTGACCTCCGGTTACATCCCCATGGGTGGCCTGATCGTTCGCGACGAAGTGGTGGCGGTGCTCAACGAGGGCGGCGACTTCGCTCACGGTTTCACCTATTCCGGGCACCCGGTGGCCGCCGCCGTGGCCCTGGAAAACCTGCGCATCATGCGCGACGAAAAAATTATCGAGCGCGTCAAGGCAGAAGCGGCACCTTATTTGCAGAAACGCCTGCGGGAACTGAACGATCACCCATTGGTGGGTGAGGTTCGCGGAGTCGGCCTGTTGGGCGCCATCGAGCTGGTTCAGGACAAGGCCACCCGGGCGCGGTATGTCGGAAAGGGCGTCGGCATGATCTGCCGGCAGTTCTGCTTCGACAACGGCCTGATCATGCGCGCCGTGGGCGACACCATGATCATTGCTCCGCCCCTGGTGATCACCAAGGAAGAGATCGATGAGCTGGTGAGCAAGGCCCGCAAGTGCCTGGACCTGACCCTGAGTGCGTTGCAGGGCTAAGTGCTAGGCTCTGAGCGAAGTACTTCGCGGTACTTCGCCCGGGGCGGCCATAAAGGCTGGGTCTTTTGTTGAAAGCCCGCCTTGGAACTTGCCAGACTACCGCCTGTTTTTAGTTGCCTGGCAACCGGTCGCTGAACACAAGGTTAAAAAGAATAATTGGAGCATGACGCATGAAGGCATTAGGTATGAAGAAAGCTGGCAAGACCCTCCTCGCCATGTCCCTGATGGGCGTGATGGCGGCAGCGGCCCAGGCGGACAACAAGGTGTTGCACGTTTACAACTGGTCCGACTACATCGCACCGGACACCATCGCGAACTTCGAGAAAGAGTCCGGGATCAAGGTGGTCTACGACGTTTTCGACAGCAACGAGACCCTGGAAGCCAAACTGCTGGCAGGCAAGTCCGGTTACGACGTGGTCGTGCCGTCGAACAACTTCCTGGCCAAGCAGATCAAGGCCGGTGTTTATCAGGAACTGGACGTCTCCAAGTTGCCCAACTGGAAAAACCTGAACCAGGATCTGCTCAAGGCGGTTTCGGTCAGTGACCCGGGCAACAAGCACGCTTTCCCATACATGTGGGGTTCCATCGGCATCGGTTACAACCCGGAGAAGGTCAAGGCCGCGCTGGGCGTGGACAAGATCGATTCCTGGGACACCCTGCTCAAGCCCGAGAACATCGCCAAGCTCAAGGGCTGCGGCGTGAGCTTCCTCGACTCGCCGACCGAAATGCTCCCGGTCGCCCTGCATTACCTGGGCCTGCCGACCGACAGCCAGAAGAAAGACGACATCAAGAAAGCCGAAGAGCTGTTCCTCAAGATCCGTCCTTCGATCACCTACTTCCACTCCTCCAAGTACATCTCGGACCTGGCCAACGGCAACATCTGCGTAGCGGTCGGTTACTCGGGTGACGTGCAGCAGGCCAAGTCTCGTGCCGCCGAAGCCGGCGACAAGGTGAAAGTCAGCTACGTCATTCCGAAAGAAGGTGCCGGCAGCTTCTTCGACATGGTCGCCATTCCGAAGGATGCCGAGAACGTCGAGGGTGCCTACAAGTTCATGACCTTCCTGCAGAAGCCTGAAGTCATGGCCAGCATCACCAACGCCGTGCGTTTCCCGAACGGCAACGCCGCCGCAACGGCGCTGGTGGAAAAAGACATCACCAGCGATCCAGGCATCTACCCGCCAGCGGACGTGCAGGCCAAGCTGTATGCGATCGCCGATCTGCCGGCCGCTACCCAGCGTGAGCTGACCCGCAGCTGGACCAAGATCAAATCCGGCAAATAAGCCGGTTTGAGGCAGCAACCGCTGGCCGTCGTCCCCGCGAGGGCGGTCAGCGGTGCAATTAAATGACAGAAAGTTTTGCTGGATCGGTTTATCGAAGGTAAGTTGCGCGCCGGTTTTGTTGCTGGGCAGCTCTTGGCTGTCATTTAGTGCGGGCAACTCAGGCCCAATTGTTGAGAGGACCTCCACTTGCCTATTTCTTTATTTCGCAAAGCCATGCTGGTGGGCGCCGGACTGACGCTGGCCGTCAGCGCCTATGCCGCGCCGACCGTGCATATTTATAACTGGTCCGACTATATCGGTCAGAGCACATTGGCGGACTTCGAAAAGGCCACCGGCATCAAGCCGCTGTACGACGTGTTCGACTCCAACGAAACCCTGGAAGGCAAGTTGCTCGCCGGTCGTACCGGTTATGACGTGGTCGTGCCGTCCAACCACTTCCTGGGCAAGCAGATCAAGGCCGGGGCGTTCCAGAAGCTCGACAAGGCGCAGCTGCCCAACTATTCGAATCTCGACCCGGTTCTGCTCAAGCGCCTGGAGAAGAACGACCCGGGCAACCAGTACGCCGTGCCTTACCTGTGGGGCACCAACGGCATCGGCTACAACGTCGAGAAGGTCAAGGCCGCGCTGGGCGTGGACAAGATCGACTCCTGGGCCATGCTGTTCGAGCCGGAAAACATCAAGAAACTGTCGAGCTGCGGCGTGGCCTTCCTCGACTCCGCCGATGAAATGCTCCCGGCGGTACTCAACTATATGGGCCTGGACCCCAACAGCCAGAACCCCGACGACTACAAGAAGGCCGAAGCCAAGCTGCTGGCGGTGCGGCCTTACGTGACCTACTTCAACTCCTCGAAATACATCTCCGACCTGGCCAATGGCGAAATCTGCGTGGCTGCGGGCTTCTCCGGCGATGTGTTCCAGGCCAAGGCGCGTGCCGCCGAAGCCGGCAAGGGCATCGAAATCGCCTATGTGATTCCCAAGGAAGGCGGCAACCTCTGGTTCGACATGCTGGCCATTCCCAAGGACGCCGGTAACGTCAAGCAGGCCCATGCCTTCATCAATTACCTGCTCAAGCCTGAGGTGATCGCCCAGGTCAGCGACTCCGTCGGTTATGCCAACCCGAACCCCAAGGCGGGCGAGCTGATGGACCAATCGGTGCGCAAGGACGAAGCGGTTTACCCCGCGCAGGAGATTGTCGACAAGCTGTACGTCAACTCAGAGTTGCCGCCCAAGATCCAACGACTCATGACCCGCAGCTGGACCAAGGTCAAGTCGGGCAAATAGCGTCAATCGCTCAAACTATCCAGAGTTCGCCCGCATGGGGCGAACTGCAAATTCTGTTGGGAGTTTCGTAAATGGCAGTTGCCTCCGGCGCCTACAAGAAAGCCCTCGAGGGCGACCAGACACCGAAGCAGGTGTTGGTCAAGATCGACCGGGTCACGAAGAAGTTCGACGAGACGATTGCCGTGGACGACGTGTCCCTGGAAATCAAGAAAGGCGAGATCTTCGCCCTGCTCGGCGGTTCCGGCTCGGGTAAGTCCACCCTGCTGCGCATGCTCGCAGGGTTCGAACGGCCCACGGAGGGGCGCATCTACCTGGACGGTGTGGACATCACCGACATGCCGCCCTACGAGCGGCCGATCAACATGATGTTCCAGTCCTATGCCTTGTTCCCGCACATGACCGTGGCGCAGAACATCGCCTTCGGCCTGCAGCAGGACAAGATTTCCAAGGCCGAGATCGATGCCCGCGTGGCCGAGATGCTCAAGCTGGTGCAGATGAGCCAGTACGCCAAGCGCAAGCCGCACCAGCTGTCCGGCGGCCAGCGCCAGCGCGTGGCCCTGGCCCGTTCCCTGGCCAAGCGGCCGAAACTGCTGCTGCTCGACGAGCCGATGGGCGCCCTGGATAAAAAGCTGCGTTCGCAGATGCAACTGGAACTGGTGGAGATCATCGAGCGCGTCGGCGTGACCTGCGTGATGGTGACCCACGACCAGGAAGAGGCCATGACCATGGCCGAGCGTATCGCGATCATGCACCTGGGCTGGATCGCCCAGATCGGCAGCCCGATCGACATCTACGAAACCCCGACCAGCCGCCTGGTCTGCGAATTCATCGGCAACGTCAACATCTTCGAAGGTGAAGTGATCGACGACGCCGAAGGCCACGCGACCATCACCTGCAAGGACCTGGATCGCAACATCTACGTGGGCCACGGCATCAGCACCTCGGTGCAGGACAAGTCGGTGACCTACGCCATCCGCCCGGAAAAACTCCTGGTGACCCCGGACATGCCGACCTGCGAATACAACTGGTCGAGCGGCAAGGTGCACGACATCGCCTACCTGGGAGGCCACTCGGTGTTCTACGTCGAGCTGCCGAGCGGCAAGCTGGTGCAGTCCTTCGTGGCCAACGCCGAGCGGCGCGGCGCGCGTCCGACCTGGGGCGACCAGGTGTACGTCTGGTGGGAAGACGACAGCGGCGTGGTACTGCGCTCATGAACATGCGAAAGCTCAAGCGCCGCCTCAGTCGAATAATTCCCGGTGGCCGTCAGATGGTCATCGGGGTCCCGTTCCTCTGGCTGTTCCTGTTCTTCATGCTGCCGTTCTTCATCGTCCTGAAGATCAGCTTTGCCGAAGCGGACGTGGCCATTCCGCCGTACACCGAGATCTACAGCTTCATCGACCAGAAGCTGCAGGTGCTGCTCAACCTGGGCAACTACGCGATGCTCGGCGACGACGAACTCTACATCGCCGCCTACCTCGGCTCGCTGAAGATGGCCTTCTTCAGCACCCTGCTGTGCCTGTTGATCGGCTACCCGATGGCCTATGCCATCGCCAGCGCCCGCAAAGAGCTGCAGACCGTGCTGGTGCTGCTGATCATGATGCCGACCTGGACCGCGATCCTGATCCGCGTCTATGCCTGGATGGGCATCCTCAGCAACAACGGCCTGCTCAACGGCTTCCTGATGGGCATGGGCTTGATCGACGAGCCGCTGCAGATCCTCAACACCAACCTGGCGGTGTATATCGGCGTGGTCTATTCGTACCTGCCGTTCATGATCCTGCCGCTCTACGCCAACCTGGTGAAACACGATACCAGCCTGCTGGAAGCCGCCTCGGACCTGGGTTCGAGCCACTTCAACAGCTTCTGGAAAATCACCGTGCCGCTGTCGAAGAACGGCATCATCGCCGGCTGCATGCTGGTGTTCATCCCAGTGGTGGGCGAGTTCGTGATCCCGGAACTGCTCGGCGGTCCGGAAACCCTGATGATAGGTAAAGTGCTCTGGCAAGAGTTCTTCAACAACCGTGACTGGCCGGTGGCTTCGGCCCTGGCAGTGGTGATGCTGGCGATCCTGATTGTGCCGATCATCCTCTTCAACCGCAGTCAGGCCAAAGAAATGGAGGGCAAGGAATGAAGCGCTTCAGTTTCTCGAGCCTGATGCTGGTGGTGGGGCTGCTGTTCATCTACCTGCCGATGCTGATCCTGGTGATCTACTCGTTCAACGCCTCCAAGCTGGTGACGGTCTGGGGCGGCTGGTCGGTGAAGTGGTACGTCGGCCTGCTGGACAACTCGCAACTGATGGGCTCGGTGGTGCGTTCCCTGGAGATCGCCTGCTACACCGCGATCGCCGCGGTGGCCCTGGGCACCCTGGCGGCCTTTGTGCTGACCCGGATCACCCACTTCAAGGGCCGCACCCTGTTCGGCGGCCTGGTCACCGCGCCGCTGGTGATGCCGGAAGTGATTACCGGTCTGTCGCTGTTGCTGCTGTTCGTGGCCATGGCGCAGATGATCGGCTGGCCGCAGGAGCGTGGCATCGTCACCATCTGGATCGCCCACACCACCTTCTGCGCGGCCTATGTGGCGGTGGTGGTGTCGGCGCGCCTGCGTGAGCTGGACCTGTCCATCGAAGAGGCGGCCATGGACCTCGGTGCGCGGCCGTGGAAGGTGTTCTTCCTGATCACCATCCCGATGATCGCGCCCTCGCTGGCGGCGGGCGGCATGATGTCCTTTGCCCTGTCCCTGGACGACCTGGTACTGGCGAGCTTCGTTTCCGGCCCGGGCTCCACCACCCTGCCGATGGAAGTATTCTCGGCGGTGCGCCTCGGCGTGAAGCCGGAGATCAACGCGGTGGCCAGCCTGATCCTGCTGGCGGTGTCGCTGGTGACCTTCCTGGTCTGGTACTTCAGCCGTCGGGCCGAAGAGCGCCGCAAGCGCGCCATCCAGCAGGCCATCGAAGAGGCTGCGGCCGATTCCTGGAAACAGCCGGACGTGCGTCGCGCGCAGGCCCCGGAAGCTGCCTGATAAGCGACAGCCGGAAGGCTTTGACCGTGACAAGACATCGCCCCTGTTCAGGGGCGATGTCGTTTTCGGGGGTAGCCGCTGCCGCAGGCTCGGGCCGCGTTCGGACGATCGACCCGGGCCGCGTTCGGAGAACGGTCGCAGCGGTCTCAAGGTCGCCGAGGTCCTTCGGACCTATCGCAGCCTGCGGCAGCGGCTACCTTGACCATCCGGGCGCTTCGGGTTGCCCGGTCCGCCTACTTGCCGACGCAATGCGCGCCTGGCGGCCCCTGTAGGAGCGAGCTTGCTCGCGAGACGGCGCCGCTGACACAACCCGCTGGACCGCCAGCCAGCGGGCTCCTGTGGCTTACTGCGCCGTCCGCGCCGGCAACAGCTTCAGGGTGCTGTGGGTATTGGCCGTGACTTCTTCTTCGTTGAAGTGCGCCTGCTGGTACACCCCTTCGATATAGGCCTCGGCCTGATCCTGATAGTGCTTGTCGAACAGCACGCCGCTTTGCCCGACCGGGTTGATGGTCAGGCTGTGGGCCGGGTCGGCGAAGTCGATCAGGCGTCGGGTCGAAGGGCCGTAGGTCACCGGCCAGGGCGCCGGGCCGATCTTCGCCGACTGGTTGTTCGGCACCTCGTGGGTGCCCGGCGCGGCGAATGGGCCGACGTTGAAGAGCCGGTCCAGGGGCTTCTGCAGGCCCAGCGGATGGCTATGGGTCAGGGTATGCGCCTGGCCCCACAGCCATTTCGCCGGGTCGTCGCCAAAGGTTGCCTTGAGATGATTGATGCTGGCGCGCCAGGCGGCCCTGACCGTGTCGGCGCGGCTTTCCTGGCCCAGGGTGTTGCGGTTGTCCCACCACGGTGAGTCGGCGGAGGCGGCCAGGCGTGGCAGCGTGGCGTCGATCACCCGGGTGGACAGCAGGGTGTCGAAGAAGGCGTCGCCCAACTCGTCGTGAAAGGCCGCGTCGGTCAGGTCGAACAGGAACTGGTTGAACAGGGTGGCGCTGGTGGAATCCAGCGGGTAGTCGCCTTTCCACTGCGCCAGTTGTTCCACCAGCTTGAGCTCCCGCGGGTCGCTCACCACCTCGCGCAACACCGGCAGCAGCGGCGCCAGTAGGCGCGGACCGTAGGCGGTGGTGGTGCCCAGCTGGAGCTTCTGGCTGGCTTCGATATCCCACTTCAGGCTCTTGTCGCTGAGCTGGCGGTCCAGTTGCTGGCCGCGGTCGGCGAGGTTGTAGTAGCCGGGAATCTCCATGCCGGTAGGCGAGACTGGCTGGAAGTTGGCCGAAACGATATAGCCGCGCGCCGGGTTTTCTTCCTGCGGGTTGGCGCTGAACGGGTAGAAGCCCTCTTTGTCCGCCAGCGAGGTGCTGCCGTCGAGGATGAACGCGCCCTTGGCGCCGATCGGGCGCTTGGGCAACAGCGCCGCGGCCCACCAGCCGATATCGCCCTTGGCATTGGCCCAGACGATGTTCAAGCCCGGCGCCTGGACCTTGGACGCGGCGCTGCGGGCCTTGGCCAGGGTGTCGGCACGGTTGAGCTGGTAGAAACCGTCGAGGATCGGGTTCGGCGTCTCGAGGAAGGCCCACCACATGGCGATCGGCGTCTTGCCGGCATTGGCCCCGAGCACGTCGTTGATGATCGGCCCGTGGGGCGACTGGCGCAGGATCTGGGTGACCGGCGGCTGGCCCTTCACCGCGATCTGCTGCTCGCTGTTGACCAGGTCGACCCACTTGCCGCGGTACCAGACCTGGTTGGCATTGTTCGGGTTGACCTTCTCGGCGATCAGGTCCAGGTCGTCGTTCTGGAACATGGTCAGGCTCCAGCCGAAGTCCAGGTTGTGGCCGAGAAAGGCAAAGGGCACCAGCGCCTGGTGATGACCGTAGAGTTCGAAGCCCGGCGCCGACAGCTGGGCCTCGTACCATACCGACGGCACCGCGAAGCGGATGTGCGGGTCGCCGGCCAGCAACGGCTTGCCGCTCTTGGTGCGGGTGCCGGATATCGCCCAGGCGTTGCTGCCCTCGAATTGCGGCAGGCCGGCGTCGGCCAGGGCCTGTTCGCTCAGCCGGGCGATGGCGCCCAGGTCCTGCCAGTCGCTGGCGGCCAGGCTTGGCGCCAGCGGGCCGCGGCCCTTGGCCAGGGCGCCCTTGGGCTGCCAGTCGAGGTCGAAGACTTTCAGGTAATCGCTGCCGAGCTGGTCGCGCACGTAGGTCAGCAGCGGCTCGGTGCGGAAGGCCGCGGCGAAGCTGTAGGCCATGTAGCCGGCGACGCTGATGCTGTCTTCGGCGGTGAAGGAGCGCTTGGGAATGCCGAGGACGTCGAACTCGATCGGTTGCGGGTGGCTGTTCTGATACTGGTTGACCCCGTCCAGGTAGGCTTGCAGGCCCTTCCAGGCAGGGGACTGGCGATCCAGCCCGGCGACGTAGCTGTCGGCGCGCTCGCGGATGCGCAGGCTGCGGAACAGTTTGTCGGTGTCGAGCAGTTTGGGGCCAAGTATCTCGGCCAGTTCACCGCGGGCCAGGCGCCGCATGACTTCCATCTGGAACAGCCGGTCCTGGGCGTGGACGTAGCCCAGCGCGCGGTACAGGTCGGTTTCGTTTTCCGCGCGGATATGCGGCACGCCGCGTTCGTCGTAACGCACCGTGACCGAGCCCTGCAGGCGCTCCAGCTCGACCTGGCCCTGGCGCGACGGCTGCTTGCTGTACAGGTACCAGCCCCCTCCCGCGGCGAGGGCGAGGATCAGGACGGCGAGTACGGTCAGGCTGCGTTTCATGGTGACTCCTTGTTCTTTCTGCGGTTTGCCTGCCGTGGGGGAAGGCAAACATTTAGCACAGGCCTTCTGTGCCGGGCATCCGTTGTCTGCGAAAAGTCAGGAATGCCTTAATCCGTCTGTTTCGGCCATGGACAATAACAGCCCACCGCCAAGGTGTGGGTGGCGTTCACTGCGCGGCCTTCGTGCAGGGCCTGGAGGATAGGTTCGATAAAGCTGTTGCTGGAGTTGCAGGTCAGGCCTTCGCTGTAGGGGCCGAAGTAGGCCAGGGTGCCGTTGCGGTCCCAGATCGCCACGGCCGGGCTGGCGGGGATCTGCTCCGAGCCGGGCAGGCCGTCGAGGACTTTCAGGCGGCTCAGGGTGGCGGGCAACTGGCCGTGGCTGCCGGCCTTCTGTACCGAGTAGAACTCCACGCCCTGCGGGCCGTAATGCTCGATCAGCTCGGCCAGGTGCTGCTGGTTGCCGACATTGCACGGGCAGGCCGGGTCCCAGAAGTGCACTAGGCGGATGGCGCCTTCGCCGGCGAGGCCGGGAGGCAGTTGCAGCGGGTCGCCGGAAAACACCGCGGTGTGTTCGCTGAAGGTCCGCAGGAAACGTCCCTGGAACCAGTCGTAGGCGACCCACAGCACCCCGGCGCACAGGAGGGCGAGCAGGCTGGCAAGCAGGGTCGTGCGGTAGGGCAGACGCATACGGATCATTCCTCGAAGGTCGCGTAGCTTGCCATGCTTGCCCCGACAGATGAATATCGCAGGCCGATAAAGCCTGTTTCGCGTTCCGCGCCACCCTGGGAAAACCCTTATGCCTGCGACCTTCGACCCCGACCTTCTGCGCGCCAGCCTGCGGCCCCTGGCCGAGGCGCAGCCGCTCTCGGCCCAGGCCCAGGCCTATCAGCGTTTCTACGGGCTGGATCTGC
The DNA here is from genome assembly GCF_052044735.1 of Pseudomonas sp. 22526. Taxonomy (NCBI): domain Bacteria; kingdom Pseudomonadati; phylum Pseudomonadota; class Gammaproteobacteria; order Pseudomonadales; family Pseudomonadaceae; genus Pseudomonas; species Pseudomonas sp. 22526. The sequence goes on along the minus strand of NZ_JBQENK010000009.1, from coordinate 91,787 downwards.
CGGTCAAGCGTGGGCTGGGGCGTTTTTCGGTCGGCGGTTTTGAGGTGGTCGGCCAGGTCTGGTGGCCCGAACAGCCGGTGGCGACCTTGTTTCTGCTGCACGGTTTCTACGATCACATGGGCTTGTACCGGCATGTGATCGAATGGGCGCTGGAGCGGCAGTGGGTGGTGATTGCCTGCGACTTGCCGGGTCATGGGCTGTCCAGCGGCGAGCGCGCCAGCATCGATGATTTCGCGGTGTACCAGGCGGTGCTGCAAGGCTTGTTCGACGAGGCCCGGTCTCTCGATCTGCCGCAGCCCTGGCACCTGTGCGGGCAAAGCACGGGCGGCGCGATCGTGATCGATCACCTGCTCAACCAGGGCGCCCAGAGCCCGGCCCAAGGCCAAGTGATCCTGCTATCGCCGCTGGTACGCCCGCGTGCCTGGGGCTGGTCGAAGCTCAGCTATTACATGCTTCGGCCCTTCGTCAAAGGCATCGCCCGGCGCTTCAGCGAGAACTCCACCGACCCCGATTTCCTGCCGTTCCTGCAGCGCGACCCGTTGCAGCCCCTGCGCTTGCCGACCGCCTGGGTCGGGGCGTTGGCGCAGTGGATCAAGCGCATCGAGCTGGCCCCGCGCAGCAACCGGCAGCCCCTGATCGTTCAGGGGCAGGCGGACATGACGGTGGATTGGCAGCACAACCTGCAGGTGATCCAGCAGAAGTTCCAGCAGCCCCAGGTGCTGATGCTGCCCGAGGCGCGGCATCACCTGGCGAACGAAGCGGCGCGCATTCGCCAGGAATACTTCGCTTTCCTGAACCAGCATCTTTGAACGGATTCACGCACTTGTAGCCGCTGCCGCAGGCTGCGATAGGTCCGCAGGACCTCAGCGGTCGCAAGATCGCCGCGACCGTACCGGTCGATCGCAGCCTACGGCAGCGGCTACAGGCAGTGTTTAGGCGGCGTTTTTTGGGGGGCGCTTAGGGTGCGAGGCTGGAAGTGCTCTGGCCTACAGCCAGCCCGGCGCGGATCGCGGCCAGGGCGGCTTGGTAGTAGGCCTTGCCTTCGGCGGACTCGGCGAAGTTGGCGAACTCTTCCAGCTCGGGGTCGGACAGGTCGCGATAGACGTACAGCAGGGTGTTGTTCAGGTCGTTGCCGATCTGCGCCATCAGCCGCTGGCGCTGGCCGTTGAGCATGTTCTGCGCCTGGCCGGCCCCCAGCAGGCCGGGGATCATCTGGCTCAGGCTGTCGGCGGCCACCCCGGCGATCGCCAGGCTGACTTCCGCGCCGGCTTCACGGGCCGGCAGCGCCTGGGCCAGGTGACCGATGATCAATTGACGGGTATCGCTGGCCTGCATCTTCGGCAAGCCCTGGGCATTCTTCGCCAGTTGGTCGCGGCGGGTCGCCAGCAATTCGGCGGCGATGATCTTGCGCCCCAGCGGCGATTGGAAAAACTTCAGGGCCGGCTTCGGGTCGGCGAGGTTCTGCCGCAACTGTGCCTGGGCACGGCGGTCCATGGCCTGCGGGGCAAAGCGCTGGTTGCTGTTATTGACCAGCGCCTGATAGACCGCTGGCGGCAGGCTATTCTGGTAACGCTGCTGGGCGGCGGTGAGGGCATCGTTGAAATGCGCGCGTTGTTCCGGCCAGCCGGCGACCTTGTACAACTGGTCGTGGCCGTCTGCCCAGGCGGGCAACACACAGAACATCAACAGTGAAAAAAGCAAACGGCGCATAAGGACTCCTGTCGGCAGCCCACTATTCTCCGGGGCGAGGCGATGGTTGTCGAGAATTCGTATCAGGTTCAGTACGCAAACTGTCCGATCGAACGACGAACAGAGACAGCAGCCAAGCTGCTTGGTCAGAATTATCTTGAGGATCTGTCGGATTCATCTGGGTGTGGATACTATGCGCGCCATGCAAATACCCTCTGATCACCCGCTGCTGTTACGCATTGTCGATGACCTGGCCACCCGTGGCTGGTCGCAGCAGAACATCTTCCTGCCAGAAGCCCTGACCCTGGAACTGGCGGCCGAGTGCCGCAAGCGCGCGGCCGAAGGCGAGCTGGCGCCGGCGGCGGTTGGCCGTGGCCCGGCGCAGGAGATTCGCGAGGGGATCCGTGGCGATCACATCCAGTGGCTCGAGCCCGGCCAGGCCGACTGCTGCGATACCTACCTGGGCTTGATGGACAGCCTGCGCGAGGCGCTGAACCGCGGGCTGTTCCTAGGCCTGGAAGACTTCGAAAGCCATTTCGCCCTGTACCCGCCAGGGGCGTTCTACCTCAAGCACGTCGACCGTTTTCGCGACGATGACCGGCGCATGGTGTCGGCGGTGATTTACCTCAACCAGGACTGGCTGCCGGAGCAGGGCGGGCAACTGCGCATGTACCTCGATGGCGAGAGCGAATACGACGTGGATCCCGCCGGCGGCCGGCTGGTGGTGTTCCTCTCCGGCGAGGTGCCCCACGAAGTCCTGCCCGCGACCCGGGAGCGCCTGTCCTTGACGGGCTGGTTCCGCCGTCGCGGCAACGAGCCGTTCTGATCATGCACAAGATCCTGGTCAGTCGCTGCCTGCTGGGCCACCGCGTGCGTTACGACGGCGCGGCCAGCGGGCCGTTCGAGCAACTGGCGAGCTGGCAGGCCGAAGGGCGGGTGGTCGCGTTTTGCCCGGAAGTCGCCGGTGGCTTGCCGACGCCACGGGCGGCCGCGGAAATACCCGGCGGCCAGGGCGGCGAAGTGCTCGATGGCCTGGCGCAGGTCATCACTACCGAGGGTGAGGATGTCAGCGCCGAGTTCCTCAGCGGTGCCCGGCAGGCGCTGGATCTGGTGCGCGAGCATGGGATTCGCATCGCCGTGCTCAAGGCCAACAGCCCATCCTGCGGCAACCTGCTGACCTACGACGGCAGCTTCAGCGGGGTCAAGGTCAGCGGCGAGGGCGTCACCGCCGCCTTGCTCAAGCGGGCCGGGGTGCAAGTGTTCAGCGAGCTGGAACTGGCCGAGGCCGCCGCGGCCCTGGCCGCCCTCTCCCTGTAGCCGCTGCCGAAGGCTGCGATAGGTCCGAAGGACCTCAGCGGTCGCAAGATCGCGGCCGTACCGGCCGATCGCAGCCTGCGGCAGCGGCTACAGTCTCAAGGCTTGGGCGGCTTGCTCGCATCCATGCCGAACCATTTTTCCGACAACGCCATCAGCCGGCCATCGGCCTTGATGCGCTGCAGCGCGCCGTCGAGGCTCGCCTGGAACGCCGGATTACCTTTCTGGAACGGGATCGCCAGGCTCAGGGTCGGCCCGACCTTGGCGCCTTCCTTCACTGGCAGGCGGCTGTCGCGAATGGCGTAAGGGATCAGCAAGCGGTCGCTGATGGCGGCGTCGAGCTGCTTTTCCGCCACATCCTTGATGGGTTGCTGGGCGTTCGGGTAGCTGCGCAGGTCGATGCCGTCCACGGTGCGCGCCTGCTCGACGAACTGGCTGCCCTGGGCCACGCCCAGTGCCTGGCCCTGGAGCGCCTGCAGGCTGGCCAGCGCGCGCTTTTCTTCCTTGCGTACGATCAATTGTGCGCTGGAATAACTGTAAGGCTCGCTGAAGTCGAAACGATCCTTGAGTTCCGCAGTCATTGCTATGTGATTGATGGCGATGTCGTAGCGGCCGCTTTCGACGCCTGGCAGCAGGTCGGCGGCGTCGGTGACCACGAAGTCCGCCCGCACATCCAGCTCGCGAGCGAGCAGTTGGCCCAGTTCGACTTCGAAGCCGGTGAGTTTGCCGTCGTCCTTGAAGTTGAAGGGCGGGGTGTTGGCCTCCAGGGCGATACGCAGTTCCCCGCGGTCATTCACTTCGTCGATCAGTTCGGCTTGAGCGTAAGTGCTCACAAGAGGTAGCAAAAGTATCAGGCCAGGCAGAAAACGCATGGTCACTCCTTGAATTTGTATGTGCGATGCGCTGTTCAGGCTCGCTTTGCTATGGTGTTGATTGCCCTTCGACAACGATATGCCACGAAGTTGTCATAACCGTACCGATTTTGCGGAAAAACTGGAGAGTAGAATGAAAACCTTTATGTCTCGTGCTGCATTGGCCGGCCTGATGCTGGGGGCTTCGATGTTGGCTTCTGCGGCGGATATTCCTCGCACCAAGGCGCCGGAAGGCGCTTCTGTCTTTATCGTCACCCCGGTCAATGGCGATACCGTGGCCAAGACCTTCAAGGTCAAGTTCGGCGTCAGCGACATCTCCCTGGCTCCCGCCGGCGACCAGACTCCGCACACCGGGCACCACCACCTGCTGGTCGACGTCGACAAACTGCCGGCCGAGAATATGCCGATCCCGGCCGACGCCCAGCACATCCACTTCGGCAAGGCCCAGACCGAAACCGAACTGACCCTGGCCCCGGGCAAGCACACCCTGCAGCTGGAGCTGGGCGACAAGAACCACGTGCCGTTCGACCCGCCGATCGTTTCGGAAAAGATCACCATCACCGTCAAGTAAGCGGGCGGCAAACAAAGCTGCCGGTAAATAAAACTGCCGGTAAATAAAACTGCTTGTAAAAAAAAGGGAGGCCCCAGGGCCTCCCTTTCTTATTGCCAGCGAGCGCTTAGAACAGCACGCGGCTGCGGATGGTGCCGTTGACGTGTTGCAGCTTCTCTTGCGCCAGCTCCGAGTATTCGGCGTCGACGTCGATCACCACGTAGCCAACCTTCTCGTTGGTCTGCAGGAACTGACCGGAGATGTTGATGCCGTTTTCGGCGAAGACCTTGTTGATCTCGCTCATCACACCCGGGATGTTCTCGTGGATGTGCAGCAGGCGGTGCTTGCCAGGGTGAGCCGGCAGGGCCACTTCCGGGAAGTTCACGGAGGATACCGAAGTACCGTTGTCGCTGTACTTGACCAGCTTCTCCGCCACTTCCAGGCCGATGTTGGCCTGGGCCTCGGCAGTCGAACCGCCGATGTGCGGGGTCAGGATCACGTTGTCCAGGCCACGCAGCGGGCTTTCGAACTCTTCGTCGTTGGAGCGTGGCTCCACCGGGAACACGTCGATGGCGGCGCCGATCAGGTGCTTGTCCTTGATCGCTGCGGCCAGGTGGTCCAGCTCGACCACGGTGCCGCGGGCGGCGTTGATCAGGATGCCGCCCTTCTTGATGGCGCGGATTTCCTTCTCGCCGATCATCCACTGGGTGGCAGCGGTTTCCGGAACGTGCAGGGTGACGATGTCGGACATGCCCAGCAGCTCGTGCAGGTTGCCGACCTGGGTGGCGTTACCCAGTGGCAGCTTGGTCACGGTGTCGTAGAAGAACACTTGCATCCCCAGGCCTTCGGCCAGGACCGACAGTTGGGTGCCGATCGAGCCGTAGCCGACGATGCCCAGCTTCTTGCCACGGATCTCGAAGGAGTTGGCCGCGCTCTTGATCCAGCCGCCACGGTGGCAGGAGGCGTTCTTCTCTGGGATACCGCGCAGCAGCAGGATCGCTTCGGCCAGCACCAGTTCGGCTACGGAACGGGTGTTGGAGTAGGGTGCGTTGAACACCGCGATACCGCGCTCGCGAGCCGCGTCGAGGTCGACCTGGTTGGTGCCGATGCAGAAGCAGCCAACAGCGACGAGCTTCTTCGCGTGATCGAAGATTTCTTCAGTCAGTTGGGTGCGGGAGCGAATGCCGATGAAGTGCGCATCAGCGATCTTTTCCTTCAACTGGGCTTCCGGCAGAGAACCGGTGAGGTACTCGATACTGGTGTAGCCCGCGGCCTTGAGGACGTCGACAGCCGATTGGTGGACGCCTTCGAGAAGAAGGAACTTGATCTTGCTCTTATCGAGAGAAGTCTTGCTCATCTGCGTAAACCTGTGTCCCGGAGAAAAATGGCAGGAAATGGTCAACAGATGCTGACCCGGACGGCAGGAAAGCCGTCGCCGCAGAACGCCCTTCGGCACTATTCTGCGGGGGGTCGTATGCTAGCATACGGACCCCGCGAAACACTCGTTCCTGCGACGTGAAGCGTTCTCAGGATGACCATGAATTGTTCGAGAGTTCTGTCGATGACCAATCCTGCGCTGATTGATGAGCTGAAGACCCTGGTCGAGGCGGGCAAGGTCCTGACCGATGCCGACTCCCTCAACGCTTACGGCAAGGACTGGACCAAACACTTCGCCCCGGCGCCGAGCGCCATCGTCTTTCCCAAGACCATCGAGCAGGTCCAGGCCATCGTGCGCTGGGCCAACCGGCACAAGGTCGCGCTGGTGCCGTCCGGCGGCCGTACCGGCCTGTCGGCTGCCGCGGTGGCGGCCAATGGCGAAGTGGTGGTGTCTTTCGACTACATGAACCAGATCCTCGACCTGAACCTGACCGACCGCACCGCGGTCTGCCAGCCGGGCGTGGTGACCGAGCAGCTGCAGAACCGCGCCGAAGAAAACGGCCTGTATTACCCGGTGGACTTCGCTTCCGCCGGTTCCAGCCAGATTGGCGGCAATATCGCCACCAATGCCGGCGGGATCAAGGTGATTCGCTACGGCATGACCCGCAACTGGGTGGCCGGCATGAAGGTGGTCACCGGCAAGGGCGACCTGCTGGAGCTGAACAAGGACCTGGTCAAGAACGCCACCGGCTACGACTTGCGTCAGCTGTTCATCGGCGCCGAGGGCACCCTGGGCTTCGTGGTCGAGGCCACCATGCGCCTGGAGCGCGCGCCGAACAACCTCACGGCGATGGTGCTCGGGACTCCGGATTTCGACTCGATCATGCCGGTGCTGCATGCCTTCCAGGGCAAGCTCGACCTGACCGCCTTCGAATTTTTCTCCGACAAGGCCCTGGCCAAGATCCTTGGTCGCGGTGACGTACCGGCGCCGTTCGAGACCGACTGCCCGTTCTATGTGCTGCTGGAGTTCGAAGCCAGCAACGAGGACGTGGCCAACGACGCCCTGGCCACCTTCGAGCACTGCGTGGAGCAGGGCTGGGTGCTGGACGGCGTGATGAGCCAGAGCGAGCAGCAACTGCAGAACCTGTGGAAGTTGCGCGAGTACATCTCCGAAACCATCTCGCACTGGACCCCATACAAGAACGACATTTCGGTCACCGTGTCGAAGGTGCCGGCTTTCCTGAAGGATATTGACGCGATCGTTGCGGAAAACTACCCGGACTTCGAAGTGGTCTGGTATGGCCACATCGGCGACGGCAACCTGCACCTGAACATCCTCAAGCCGGACGACCTGAGCAAGGACGAGTTCTTCGCCAAGTGCGCCACCGTCAACAAGTGGGTGTTTGAAACCGTCGAGAAGTACAACGGCTCGATTTCCGCCGAGCACGGCGTGGGCATGACCAAGCGCGATTACCTGACCTACAGCCGTTCGCCGGTGGAAATCGACTACATGAAGGCGGTCAAGGCGGTGTTCGACCCGAACGGGATCATGAACCCGGGCAAGATTTTCGCTGTTTGACCCCAGGGTCAATCAAGCAGCGGTACCTGATGAACCAAACGAGCAGGAGTCGGTAATGAGCTATCAGCACCAGTATGTCGACGGTACCCGTATTCATTTCCCGGTCGGCAAGATCGTGTGCATCGGGCGTAACTATGCCGAGCACGCCAAGGAACTGGACAATCCGGTGCCGACCGAGCCGCTGCTGTTTATCAAGCCGGGCAGTTGCGTGGTGCCACTGGAAGGCGGCTTTGCCATCCCCACCGAGCGTGGCTCCGTGCATTACGAGGCGGAAATCGCGGTATTGATCGGCAAGCCGCTGTCGACCAAGCCCAGCCGCGAAGAAGTGCTGGATGCCATCTCCGGTTTCGCCCCGGCCCTGGACCTGACCCTGCGCGACAAGCAGGCCGAGCTCAAGGCCAAGGGGCTGCCCTGGGAAATCTCCAAGTGCTTCGACGGCGCCTGCGTGCTGGCGCCCTTTGTGGTCGGCAGCACCTTCCCGGACCTGACCGACATCAATATTCGCCTGACCATCAACGGCGAGGTCCGTCAGGACGGCAACAGCAGCATCATGCTCAACCCGATCGTACCGATGATCCAGTACATGGCCGGCTGCTTCTCCCTGCAGGCGGGCGACGTGATCCTCACCGGCACTCCGGTGGGCGTCGGTCCGCTGAACGTCGGCGATGAGCTGGTGCTGGAACTGCCGGGCGTCAGCCGCTTCGAAAGTCGCGTTAGCTGATCCAGCGGTTTCTGGCGTGAGGCTTGCCTGCAATGGGCGGGCCTCTTCGGCGAAAGTGCTGATCCCTGGGACATTTCAGACGTTTTGCCGTTTTTTTCACATCCGTTCTGGATAATTTTCTGATTACAGACGTCTGAGTCTGCCCCGATGTGCTATTACCCATAGCTGGTTTTCTGGAACGCTCCCCATGTCCATGCCTCACACCCCCGAGCTTCAAACTGTTCGCCGTCGCGGTTTGTTCGCCATGCGCTGGTATTCCTGGCTGTTGCTGTCGGGCGTGGTGATGTATGGCATTGCGATCGCCATGCACTGGGACGACCGTGGCCTGCTCTGGGTGCTGGAGCGTTTCGAAACCCCGGCCGAACGCCAGGAAAGTGTCTGGCTGCCGGATTACCGCGCGGTGATCGATGCCAAGGCGCTGCCGGGCATGGAGAAGGACGAGGCCTCCGATCTGGCCTACAACCCGCAGACCAAGACCCTGTTTTCGGTGATGGGCAAGAACCCCTTCCTGGTCGAGCTGAACCTGCAGGGCGATGTGCTGCGCAAGATGCCGCTGGTGGGCTGGAGCAACCCGGAAGGGGTGACGGTCATGGAGAACGGCCTTCTGGGGATTGTCGACGAGCGCGATCACCTGCTGACCATCGTCAAGGTGGATGCCAATACCCGCGAGCTGAATATTTCCGATTTCCCGAAATACGACCTGGGGCCTTCGCAGGACCAGAACAAGGCGTTCGAAGCCGTGGCCTGGGACCCGCGCAAGCAGCAGTTGCTGCTGGGCGAGGAGCGTCCACCGGCGCTGTTCACCTGGAGCAGCGACGGTAGCCAGACCCTCAAGGGCGACAAGCAGAAACTGGAAAGCGATGAGCTGGACCTGCGCAACCTGTCCGCCCTGAGCATCGACCCGCGCACCGGTCACACCCTGGTGCTGTCCGCCGATTCGCACATGTTGCTGGAGCTGGACGAAACCGGCGAGCAGGTCAGCTTCATGACCTTGCTGGGCGGTTTCAACGGCCTGAAAAACACCATTCCGCGGGCCGAGGGCGTGGCCATGGATGAGCAGGGCAACCTGTACATGGTCAGCGAACCCAACCTGTTCTATCGCTTTGAGAAGCACTGATTCAGAAGTTTCTGGCGGCAAAGGGCCATAAATCCGGCATACGCCCGCTGCGATTAAGTTTAAATTCATCCGGCTGTGATATTTCATCCGCCTGATTTGTATTTGAGCTTGCCAGCATGCGTCGACTCGCCTATCCCAAACCGCTGTTTCTCCTCCTGTGTTTTATCCTGCTGGTGCTGTTGGGCATTGCCGGGCAGCACCACCGTTACTTCGAGCGCCTGTGGTTCAACTGGCGGGTCATGTCGCAGCCGGTCAACACCGACGCGATTGGCCTGGATGGTTATCGGGTGACCCTCGAAGGGCAAAAGATCGAGGGCCTGGATGACGTCTCGGCGCTGACCTACGACCCGGTGCGCAAAAGCCTGTTCACCGTGACCAACAAGAATTCCGAGCTGATCGAGCTGTCGCTCGACGGGCGCATTCTGCGCCGCATCGCCCTGACCGGTTTCGGCGATCCGGAAGCGGTCGAGTTCATCAGCGCCGACACCTACGTGATCACCGACGAGCGCCAGCAGCGGCTGATCAAGATTCATCTGCAGGAAGACACGGTGTTCCTCGACGCCGCGGACGCCGAGCAGATGACCCTGGGTGTGCACATGAGCGGCAACAAGGGGTTCGAAGGTCTGGCCTACGATTCGGTGGGCAAGCGCCTGTTCGTCGCCAAGGAACGCGACCCGATGCTGATCTACGAGGTCAAGGGCTTCCCGCATTACGACCCGGAGAAGTCCTACGCGGTGCATGTGGTCAACAACCCCAAGCGCGATGCCGGGTTGTTCGTGCGTGACCTGTCCAGCCTGCAATACGACGAGCGCACCGGGCATCTGCTGGCGCTGTCGGATGAGTCGTGGCTGGTGCTGGAACTGGATGTGGATGGCCGGCCCCTGAGCACCATGTCGCTGCGCAAGGGCCGGCAAGGCTTGCAGGCCACGGTGCCGCAGGCCGAAGGCATTGCCATGGACGACGACGGCACCCTGTACCTGGTCAGTGAGCCGAACCTGTTCTACGTCTTCAAGAAACCAGCGGTAGCCCCGTAGCCCTGTAGCCGCTGCCGAGCAACGCGAGGCTGCGTCCGGGCGCGCAGCGGCCGTAAACCAGGCAACCCATTCTGTCAGGCAATTCGCGTACCCGGATCAGCGAGGACTGCGTCCTCGATCGCAGCCTCGCAGGCTCGGCAGCGGCTACAAAGACCGGCTATAGGCTACCGCTTAAAACTGCCACTGCACGCCGAGGGAATAGCCGGTCTGGCTGCCTTCGGCGTGACCGATCCGGCCGTTGACCTCGGCGTACAGTCCCAGCTGCGGCGTGATCGCCAGCTGGCTGCCGAGCTGGGCGCGGCCGAAGCTCTTGTCCACGCCACCCAGGCGGGCCACGCGCACCTGATCATCGGCGCGGCTGGTCAGGTCCAGGTCGTCCAGGCGGCCATCCCCCAATTCCTTGACCCAGGCCAGGTCGCCATAAGGCAACAGGCTCATGCCGTAGGGCAGGGCGACGGCACCGCGAACGCGCCAGCCGAGGCTGGCTTCCAGCGAATCGAATGACTGCTCCTCATAACTCAGTGCCGTGCGCAGGTCCTGCTTCTCGTGGAACTGGTCGATGCGGTAGTGGGTGTAATCCAGGCCGGCGAAGGGGCCGCTCTTGATCGCGCCGAAATCCAGGTCGTAACCGCCGAGCACGCGGGCGCCCAGGGTCAGGGCGTCGGTATCGCCCGTCAGTTTCTGGTTCAGCAGCACCGGGCCACCGTTGGCCTGGATCACCAGGTTGCGCTTGGATTCGAAGCTTGTGCGCCCGACGCTCAGGTCGCCGGCCAGCCATTGCGGGCCGCCGTCATTGAGCAAGGCGTAGACCGCGGCCTGCCAGGTGTCGCTGTCGAGCTTGCCGCGATGCTCGAGCTTGTCGCGGCCGTTCTGGTAGCTGAGGCTGGCGCCGAGGTTCAGGCTCGAATTGAGCTGGTAGTCGCCCAGGGCATGCACCCCCAGCCGACGCGCCTCGGGATTGGGCGCGCTGTCGAAACCGCTGTCGGGGCTGTATTCGCCGTCGATGCCGATCTCGCCATCGAAACTGCCGACTTCCCGACCCATCGCCTGCAGGGTCAGCCAGCGCCGGTCGTGCAGCCGGACCATGGCCTGATGCTGGCGTTGCAGATGATCCTGCTGGTTGCGCGCCACGGCGCCGCCGGAAGCGGTGGAGGCCAGCAGGTCGGCGTTGGTCAGCTCCAGGACCAGGCGGCTGAGCAGGCGCGAGTAATCCCGCAGGCGCTGGTCGATGCGCTCCTGGCCGAAGGCGTTGGTCAGCACCGCCTTATTGTCCTCGGCGGGATCGTGCCAGGTGGAGCCGCCGGGGATGGCCGGGTTGGTGGTCTGGGTGTAGCCGTCCAGGTCGCCGATTTCCCAGTTGGTGGCCTCGATGTAGAGAATCGGGATGTTCAGCCCTTCGAAGGCTTCGCCATCGCTGCAGCAGCCGGTGCCCGCGGGGTAGGCCGGGTCGAGGCCGGGGTTGGTGAACAGATTGATCTGCAGTTCCCTGGCGATCTGCAGGGTGTGTTCGCGCAACGAGGCCAGGGCCGGGTTGGCGGTGCTGTTCTGGCCGGCATGGGCATACATCATGTCGCCGGTGATCAGGCTGTCGAGGTTGATCATGGCCAACATGTTGGCGCGCTGGCTGGCGCTGAGGGCGTCGACGAACGCCCTGGAGCCGCGCAGGCCTTCCTCCTCGGCACCGAAGCCGACCACCTGCAAGCCGTTTTCCAGCTGCAGCCCGCCGAGGTTGCGGGCGATTTCGGTCAGGACGCTGGCGCCGGAACCGTTGTCGTCCAGGCCTTGCAGGGTCGGGCGGCCGAAATAGGTATCGAAGTGCGCGCCGACCACCACGTACTGCGGCTTGCTCCCGGCGGCGTAGGCCACCACGTTTTGCGAGCTGCGGCTGCTGCCACCGGCAGTCCAGGAAAAGTCCTGGCGGCTGATGTCGTAGGCGCTGCCCATCTGGCTCTGCATCCAGTCGGCGGCACCGGCGAAGTTGCTGGTGCCGCGGTAGCGGCCCGGGTAGTCGTTGATCAGTTTGTCGAGGGTGGTGGCCGCGTGTTCGCCATATTCATAGGCGAGGGCCTGGGTGGACAGCAGAACGCCGGCAAGACTGACAGCAAGCGTGAGAGGTTTGAGCACGGTGATCTTCCTTGGGGGTGAAAAACGGGGGCCGTTGCACAATGCGCGCCTCTTTCCTTGGGCGACCCTGTATTGGCGCATTGCTTAAACCGAACGTCGCCTGGCGGTAATTTGTAACGGATTTGATACCGGAAGTCGTGGGCCGTGCTGAGACCTGGTGGGCGAATCTGGATATTCCTGCGGCTAAATGCGGCGAAAAGTAGCGGTATGGACGAAGTTGGTGCGGGAGGGGGAAGGAAGGGTGTCGGACCGGATACGGATCGAAGGCATTCGCCCCCGCCATTGCGGCAGGGGCGAAATCGGTGGCTTCAGGCGGTGAGGGTCTTCACGCCTTCGCTGGTGCCCAGCAGCAGTACGTCGGCCGGGCGGGCGGCGAACAGGCCGTTGGTGACCACGCCGACAATCGCATTGATCTGCGCTTCCAGTTCCACCGGGTTGGTGATCTGCATGTTGTGCACATCGAGGATGATGTTGCCGTTGTCGGTGATCACGCCTTCCCGGTAGACCGGGTCGCCACCGAGCTTCACCAGCTCGCGGGCTACATGGCTGCGGGCCATCGGGATTACTTCCACCGGCAGCGGGAAGGCGCCCAGCACCGGCACCAGCTTGCTGGCGTCGGCGATGCAGATGAAGGTCTTGGCCACGGCCGCGACGATCTTCTCGCGGGTCAGGGCCGCGCCGCCGCCCTTGATCAGGTTCAGGTGCTCGTCGCTTTCGTCGGCGCCGTCGATGTAGAACTCCAGGTCGCTGACGGTGTTCAGTTCGTACACCGGGATGCCGTGGCCCTTGAGGCGCGCCGCGGTGGCTTCGGAGCTGGCGACCGCACCGTCGAAGGCAGCCTTGTGCTGGGCCAGGGCGTCGATGAAGCAGTTGGCGGTGGAGCCGGTGCCGACCCCGACGATGCTCTTGTCATCGAGTTTCGGGAGGATGAGGTCGACGGCAGCCTGGGCCACGGCCTGTTTGAGTTGATCCTGGGTCATGCGGGCTCCGGAAGCGGGCAAGGGGGAACGGAAAGGCCGGCATTATAGGCCGCTGTCCTGAGCAGGTCATTGCCCGTTTGGCAAACCGCTTTTGTAGCCGCTGCCGCAGGCTGCGATCGGCCGCGAGGCCGTGACGCCCGAGAGTGCGCTGCAGCTCCTGCGGACCTATCGCAGCCTTCGGCAGCGGCTACAGAGGGTTAAACCTCTGGATTCGTGTGGTCGCCCGGGCAAACGCTGGGTTAGACTCGCTGGCCCTGCCCAACCCGCTCAGTGATGCTTTCCGATGCTCGAACAGTACGTCAAAAAGATCCTCACCTCGCGCGTTTACGACGTTGCCGTAGAAACCCCGTTGCAGACTGCCCGCCAGCTCTCCGAGCGGCTGGGCAATCAGATCTGGCTCAAGCGCGAAGACTTGCAGCCGGTGTTCTCGTTCAAGATTCGCGGCGCCTATAACAAGCTGACCCAGCTCAGCGACGCGGAGCGCGCCCGTGGCGTGGTCACCGCCTCGGCCGGCAACCATGCCCAGGGCCTGGCCCTGGCGGCCAAGGTGCTGGGGGTGAAGGCGACCATCGTGATGCCCAAGACCACCCCGGAGATCAAGGTCGAAGGCGTGCGTTCCCGCGGTGGCAAAGTGGTGCTGCACGGCGATTCCTTTCCGGAAGCCCTGGCCTACTCGCTGAAACTGGTGGACGAAAAAGGCTACGTCTATATCCATCCTTATGACGATCCGCACACCATCGCCGGGCAGGGCACCGTGGCGATGGAAATTTTGCGCCAGCATCCGGGGCGCCTGGACGCGATCTTCGTGCCGGTCGGCGGTGGCGGCCTGATCGCCGGCATTGCGGCCTACGTCAAATACCTGCGGCCGGAAATCAAGATCATCGGCGTCGAGCCGGACGATTCCAACTGCCTGCAAGCGGCCATGGCCGCCGGCGAGCGCGTGGTGCTGCCAACCGTGGGCATCTTCGCCGACGGCGTCGCGGTGGCGCAGATCGGCCAGCACACCTTCGACATCTGCAAGGACTACGTGGATGAAGTGATTACCGTCAGCACCGACGAGATCTGCGCGGCGATCAAGGACATCTACGACGACACCCGCTCCATCACCGAACCGGCTGGCGCCCTGGGCGTGGCCGGGATCAAGAAATACGTCGAGCAGCGCGGCGTCAGCGGGCAGACCCTGGTGGCCATCGACTCCGGCGCCAACGTCAACTTCGACCGCCTGCGCCATGTCGCCGAGCGCGCCGAACTGGGCGAGGGCCGCGAAGCCATCATCGCGGTGACCATTCCCGAGCAGCCGGGCAGCTTCAAGGCGTTCTGCGAAGCCATCGGCAAGCGCCAGATCACCGAGTTCAACTACCGCTACAACACCGGCAGCGAAGCGCACATCTTCGTTGGCGTGCAGACCCACCCGGAAAACGATCCGCGCAGCGCGCTGATCGCCAGCCTGTCCGAACAGGGCTTCCCGGTGACCGATCTGACCGACAACGAACTGGCCAAGCTGCATATCCGTCATATGGTCGGTGGGCATGCCGCGCGGGTCAGCGACGAAGTGGTGTTCCGCTTCGAGTTCCCGGAACGTCCGGGCGCGCTGTTCAACTTCCTCAACAAGCTCGGCGGGCGCTGGAACATCTCGATGTTCCACTACCGCAACCATGGCGCGGCCGATGGCCGGGTGGTCGCTGGCCTGCAAGTGCCGGCGAACGAACGCCATCTGGTGCCGGCGGCGCTGGCGCAGATCGGGTACCCGTACTGGGACGAGAGTGATAACCCGGCGTATCAGCTGTTCCTCGGCTGAACGGCTACGCTGACTGGGCGCCTTTAAGGAATCGAAACCATGGAAACGCTGACCACCCTCAAGGTTATCCACATCGCCGCCACCGCATTGCTGTTGCTCAGCGGTCTCGGCCTGGCGCTACTGGCCTGGCGCAAACGCAGCGCCGGCCCGGCCGTTACCGTGCAGCGCCCGTGGGTGTTCGTGTGGCTGCTGATGGGCATAAGCCTGGTCAGCATGCCGTTCACCGGTTGGTGGCTGGTGCACCTGATCGGCTGGCCGCTGGGGCAAACCTGGATTCTGGGCTCCAGCATCATCTATACGGTGGCGGCGCTGTGCTGGTTCTGGCTGGTGGCGCGGCTCAATCGTCTGCGGTTGGGCAAGGGCGGCAGCCTGAATTTCACCCTGGCGCTGGCGATCGTCAGTTTGCTGGGGTTTGTCGCGATCGCCGGATTGATGGGGGCCAAGCCGGTCTGACGGCCTGGCGGCCTGATCGCGAGCAAGCTCGCTCCTACAGGGAAAGGGCGTCGTTCAGCGCATTTGCGTTCGACGCCGGTCTGTAGGAGCGAGCTTGCTCGCGATGGCGTCCTCAGTCGCGCAGGCTGATTACCGGCCAGCCGCGCTGCTGGGCCAGGGCGCGCAGGTTCGGGTCCGGGTCCACGGCGATCGGGTTCGCCACCAGATCCAGCAGCGGCAAGTCATTCATCGAATCGCTATAGAAGTAGCTGCCTTCCAGGTTGTGGCCGGTTTCCTCGAGCCAGCGCGTCAGGCGGGTGACCTTGCCTTCGCGAAAGCACGGGACGTCGGTGCTGCGCCCGGTGTAGCGGCCGTCCTGCATCTCGCACTCGGTGGCGATCAGGGTTTCCACGCCCAGGCGTTCGGCGATCGGCGCGGTGACGAAGCGGTTGGTGGCGGTGATGATCACCAGCTTGTCGCCGGCGGCCTTGTGCTTGGCCAGCAATTGCGCGGCCTTGGGCAGCATCAGCGGCTCGACGCAGTCGCGCATGTAGTCGCGGTGCCATTGATCGAGCACGTCCATCTCGGTGCGGCCGAGAACCTCCAGGCAGAAGTTCAGGTACGCGGCCTGGTCGAGCTTGCCGGCCAGGTAGTCCTGGTAGAACTCGTCGTTGCGGGCCTTGTAGGTGACGGCGTCGAGGAAGCCTCGTTCGCACAGGTAATCGCCCCAGGCGTGGTCACTGTCGCCGCCCAGAAGGGTGTTGTCCAAGTCGAATAAAGCCAGGCGCATCACGGTTACTCGCTGATAAGTCTGAAAAAAGGCGACCAGAATACGGTCTTTTCACAAGAGTGCACATAAGGTAGGAAGCCTCGTTGCTGCTTTCACAACCTTTGTGGAACAATGCGGCGACATGCGTTTGCGAGGTTGTTGCCGTGATCGACCCCGATGGTTTCCGCCCCAATGTCGGGATCATTCTGACGAATGATGCCGGCCAGGTGCTATGGGCTCGCCGTATCAATCAAGATGCCTGGCAGTTTCCGCAAGGGGGAATCAACCCCGAAGAGACGCCGGAAGACGCTCTGTACCGCGAGTTGAACGAAGAAGTAGGCCTGGAACGCGAAGATGTGCAAATTCTCGCCTGCACCCGGGGCTGGTTGCGCTATCGTTTGCCGCAACGCCTGGTCCGTACCCACAGCCAACCGCTGTGCATCGGCCAGAAACAGAAATGGTTTCTCCTGCGCCTGATCTCCAACGAGCAGCGGGTGCGGATGGATTTGACCGGTAAACCGGAATTCGATGGCTGGCGCTGGGTCAGTTATTGGTATCCGCTGGGCCAGGTGGTGACATTCAAGCGCGAGGTTTATCGCCGCGCTCTCAAAGAGCTTGCCCCGCGCCTTCTAGCGCGCGACTGACGACGGAGTTCGACCCCGAGCCATGCTCAATACGCTGCGCAAGATCGTCCAGGAAGTTAACTCCGCCAAGGATCTCAAGGCGGCGTTGGGGATTATTGTGTTGCGCGTCAAAGAGGCCATGGGCAGCCAGGTCTGCTCGGTCTATCTGCTGGATCCGGAGACCAACCGTTTTGTCCTGATGGCCACCGAGGGCTTGAACAAGCGCTCGATCGGCAAGGTCAGCATGGCACCCAACGAAGGTCTGGTCGGCCTGGTCGGTACGCGCGAAGAACCGCTGAACCTCGAAAACGCCGCCGATCACCCGCGTTATCGCTACTTCGCCGAAACCGGCGAGGAGCGTTATGCCTCCTTCCTCGGCGCGCCGATCATTCACCACCGCCGGGTCGTCGGTGTTCTGGTCATCCAGCAAAAGGAGCGTCGTCAGTTCGACGAGGGCGAAGAAGCCTTCCTGGTGACCATGAGCGCCCAGCTGGCGGGGGTTATCGCCCACGCTGAAGCCACCGGCTCGATCCGTGGCCTGGGCCGGCAGGGCAAGGGCATCCAGGAAGCCAAGTTCGTCGGCGTGCCCGGCTCGCCAGGCGCGGCGGTCGGTACCGCGGTGGTCATGTTGCCGCCGGCCGACCTGGACGTGGTGCCTGACAAGAGCATCACCGACATCGACGCCGAGCTGGCGCTGTTCAAGACAGCTATCGAAGGCGTGCGCGCCGACATGCGCACCCTCTCGGAAAAACTCGCCACCCAGCTGCGCCCCGAAGAACGGGCGCTGTTCGACGTCTACCTGATGATGCTCGACGATGCCTCCCTGGGCAGCGAAGTGACCACCGTGATCAAGACCGGCCAGTGGGCCCAGGGCGCGTTGCGCCAGGTGGTCACCGATCACGTCAACCGTTTCGAACTGATGGACGATGCCTACCTGCGCGAGCGGGCGTCGGACGTCAAGGACCTGGGTCGCCGCCTGCTGGCCTACCTGCAGGAAGAGCGCCAGCAAACCCTGGTCTACCCCGACAACACCATCCTGGTCAGCGAAGAACTGACGCCGGCCATGCTCGGCGAGGTGCCGGAAGGCAAGCTGGTCGGCCTGGTCTCGGTATTGGGTTCGGGCAACTCCCACGTGGCGATCCTGGCCCGGGCCATGGGCATCCCGACGGTGATGGGTCTGGTCGACCTGCCGTATTCCAAAGTCGACGGCATCCAGATGATCGTCGACGGCTACCACGGCGAGGTCTACACCAACCCCAGCGACGTGCTGCGCAAGCAGTTCGCCGATGTGGTCGAGGAAGAACGGCAACTGGCCCTGGGCCTGGATGCGCTGCGCGACCAGCCGTGCGTGACCCTGGACGGCCACCGCATGCCGCTGTGGGTCAACACCGGCCTGCTGGCGGATGTGGCGCGGGCGCAGAAGCGTGGCGCCGAAGGCGTGGGCCTGTACCGCACCGAAGTGCCGTTCATGATCAACCAACGCTTCCCGAGCGAAAAGGAGCAGCTGGCGATTTATCGCGAGCAACTTTCCGCCTTCCACCCGCAACCGGTGACGATGCGCAGCCTGGACATCGGCGGCGACAAGTCACTGTCGTATTTCCCGATCAAGGAAGACAACCCCTTCCTCGGCTGGCGCGGTATTCGCGTCACCCTCGACCATCCCGAGATTTTCCTCGTCCAGACCCGCGCCATGCTCAAGGCCAGCGAAGGCCTGAACAACCTGCGCATTCTCCTGCCGATGATTTCCGGCACCCACGAGCTGGAAGAAGCCTTGCACCTGATCCACCGCGCCTGGGGTGAAGTGCGCGACGAAGGCACCGATGTGCCGATGCCGCCGATCGGGGTGATGATCGAGATCCCGGCCGCGGTGTACCAGACCAAGGAGCTGGCGCGCCAGGTGGACTTCCTGTCGGTCGGTTCCAACGACCTGACCCAGTACCTGCTGGCCGTGGACCGCAACAACCCGCGGGTGGCGGACCTCTACGACTACCTGCATCCGGCGGTGCTGCAAGCCTTGCAGACCGTGGTGCGCGACGCCCATGCCGAAGGCAAGCCGGTGAGCATCTGCGGCGAGATGGCCGGCGATCCGGCAGCCGCGGTGCTGCTGATGGCGATGGGCTTCGACAGCCTGTCGATGAACGCCACCAACCTGCCGAAAGTGAAGTGGATGCTGCGTCAGATCAATCTCAGCAAGGCCAGGGAACTGCTGGCCGAGCTGATGACCATCGACAACCCGCAAGTTATCCACAGCTCGCTGCAACTGGCGCTGAAGAACCTGGGCCTGGCGCGGATGATCAATCCGGCGTCGGCCAAGACCCTTTAAAAACGATCGCGAGCAAGCTCGCTCCTACAGCCGCCGNCGATAGCGTCCGCCCAACCGCCGCTAAACCCTCAGTTCCACTTCCCCCAGATGCCCGCCATAGGGCCCGAAGCTGCGCTCGACTATGTGCCTCGAACCATCGGCCCGGACGATCAGCGCGGTGCTGGCCCGCGTGCCGTAACTGGGGCTGGCGATAAACACGCTCGACAGCAGGCTCTCGGTGGCCAGGCCGACCCCGGTATCGGGCAGGTCGGCAAAGGGCGCGGTCTGCGCATCGCTGAGCAGGGCGAGCAGAGCCTGGGGTTGCGGGTCGGCCAGCACTTCCTGCAGCGCCGCCTTGGCCTTGAGCAGCTTGGGCCAGGGTGTGTCGAGCCCGGCATTCGACAGGCCGTACAGGCCACTGCCCAGTCGCTGCGGCTCACGGGCCAGGGCGTTGTAGTGCCAGAGCTGCTCAGGGGTGCCCACTAGCAGGTTGAAGCCGGCATATTCCAGGGATCGGCCGACAACGTCGCTGAAATAGTCGTCTATCGACATCTTGCTGCTGAGAAAGCGCGCCACCAGTTCGCCTCGGGAACGGCGCGCGGGGGGCTGGTGGGGATTGCGGATATTGGTCAGGGCGGCGAAGCGTCCGTCGGCGCCCAGGCCGAGCCAGGTACCGCCCGCTTCCAGGTCGCGCCCGGCGTAGATGTCGGGGGCTTCGGGCCATTGCGCCAGCGGCAGGCTGGGGCGGGCATAGAACTCGTCACGGTTGGCCGCGACTATCAGGGGCAGGGCGTGGCCGGGCCGCCAGGCGAATACGATCAAGCACATCAGGTCGTCCCTTTTGTGTTTTTTGCCCACTCTACGCACAGATCGACTGGGTATCCATCGCCATCCAGTGGAGCCGAGGGCCATGCATCCGTTACCATGCCGCTCTCTTTTTTGGATGCCTCCATGGAATTTCTGCTCTATCTGCTGCTGGGGGCCTGCGCGGGTGTATTGGCCGGCCTGTTTGGCGTGGGTGGCGGCATCATCATCGTTCCCGTGCTGGTGTTCAGCTTCACCCTGCAAGGTTTCGATCCGTCGATCCTGACCCACCTGGCGGTCGGTACGTCGCTGGCGACTATCATCTTCACCTCGGTCAACGCGGTTCGCGAACACCAGCGCAGGGGCGCGGTGCGCTGGCCGATCTTTGCCTGGATGACCCTGGGTATCCTGCTCGGTGCCGGGGTCGGGGCGCTGACGGCCGAAGCGATTTCCGGGTCGAACCTGCAGAAAATCATCGGTGTCTTTGCCCTGGTGGTCGCCCTGCAGATGACCCTGGACCTGCGGCCCAAGGCCAGCCGCGACGTTCCCGGCAAGCTCGGGCTGACCCTGGCCGGCAGTGTGATCGGCTGGGCTTCGGCGATTTTCGGCATCGGCGGCGGCTCGCTGACCGTGCCGTTCCTGACCTGGCGCAGCGTGCCGATGCAGCAGGCGGTGGCCACGTCCTCGGCCTGCGGTTTGCCGATTGCCGTGGCCAGTGCAATAAGTTTCATGATTCTGGGCTGGCATGATCCGTTGTTGCCGGCTCATAGTCTGGGTTTTGTGTATTTGCCGGCGCTGTTGGGCATAGCCCTGACCAGCATGGTCTTCGCCCGGTTCGGCGCGCGGTTGGCCCATCGGCTGTCGGCGCGCCTGTTGAAGCGCTTGTTCGCTGGCCTGTTGTTTGTGGTCGGCCTGACGTTCCTGCTCTGACAGGTTTCGCAATCCTGGCTTAATCCGCGCGTGGCATGGTCGCGGCGGAAATCGAGTTTCACTCTAACGAGGAGTCGCAATGCTGCCTTACCCGCAGATCGACCCGGTGGCCCTGGCCATCGGCCCGCTGAAAATTCACTGGTACGGCCTGATGTACCTGATCGGCATCGGTGGCGCTTGGCTGCTGGCGTCGCGCCGGTTGAACCGCTTCGACCCGACCTGGACCAAGGAGAAGCTCTCCGACATGGTGTTCTGGATGTCGATGGGGGTCATTGTCGGCGGGCGCCTGGGGTATGTGCTGTTCTACGACCTGAGCGCCTACCTGGCCAACCCGACGCTGATCTTCGAGGTCTGGAAAGGCGGCATGTCGTTCCACGGCGGTTTCATCGGGGTGATGCTGGCGGCCTTGTGGTTCGGCAAGAAGAACAACAAGTCGTTCTTCCAACTGATGGACTTCGTCGCGCCGATGGTGCCGATCGGCCTGGGCGCCGGGCGCATCGGCAACTTCATCAACGCCGAGCTGTGGGGCAAGCCGACCGACCTGCCGTGGGCGATGATCTTCCCGTCGTTCAGCGACCCGGCCCAGCTGCCGCGCCATCCGTCGCAGCTGTATCAGTTCGCCCTGGAAGGCGTGGCGCTGTTCCTCATCCTCTGGCTGTTCTCGCGCAAACCCCGCCCAACCATGGCGGTTTCCGGGATGTTCGCCCTGTTTTACGGTATTTTCCGTTTTATCGTCGAGTTCGTCCGGGTCCCGGATGCGCAGCTGGGCTATCTGGCGTGGAACTGGCTGACCATGGGCCAGGTGCTGTGCCTGCCGATGATCGTTGGCGGCCTGTTCCTGATCTGGTTGGCTTACCACCGCGCTCCAGCGGCACCGGCGGCGAAAGACGCCGCGCTCTAATTCGGATCGCAGGGCGCGAGCCCTGCCTTCAAGGACACAGGTAATACATGAAGCAATATCTCGATCTGGTCGCCCACGTCATCAAGAACGGCACCAAGCAGGCCAACCGCACGGGCGTGAACACCATCAGCTTTCCCGGCGCGATGCTGCGTTACGACCTGAAAGAAGGTTTCCCGGCGATCACCACCCGCAAGATGGCCTTCAAGTCGGCCATCGGCGAGATGTGCGGTTTCCTTCGTGGGGTGAACAACGCCGCCGAATTCCGTGCCCTGGGCTGCAAGGTCTGGGACCAGAACGCCAACGAAAACGCGCAATGGCTGGCCAACCCCTTCCGCCAGGGCGAGGACGACCTGGGTGAGATCTATGGTGTGCAATGGCGCAAGTGGCCGGCGTACAAGCAGATCCCCCTGAGCAACCCGGCCGCCATCGAGCAGACCCTGGGCCAGGGCTACCGGCAGATCGCCGAAGGCGAGGAAAACGGCCAGGCCTACGTGGTGCTGTACAAGGCCATCGACCAGGTGCGCCAGTGCGTCGACACCATCATCAAGGACCCGGGCAGCCGCCGCATCCTGTTCCACGGCTGGAACTGCGCCCAGCTGGATGAAATGGCCCTGCCGCCGTGCCACCTGCTGTACCAGTTCCACCCAAATGTCGAGACCAAGGAAGTTTCCCTGACCCTCTACATCCGCTCCAACGACCTGGGCCTGGGCACACCGTTCAACCTCACCGAAGGCGCGGCGCTGCTGAGCTTGATCGGTCGCCTGACCGGCTACACCCCGCGCTGGTTCACCTATTTCATCGGTGACGCCCACGTCTACGAAAACCACCTGGACATGCTCAACGAACAGCTCAAGCGCGAGCCGTTCCCGATGCCGAAGCTGGTGATTTCCGAGCGTGTGCCGGAGTTCGCCAAGACCGGCGTGTACGAGCCGGAGTGGCTGGAAAAGGTCGAGCCGAGCGACTTCTCGCTGGAAGGCTACGAGCACCACGCACCGATGACCGCGCCAATGGCGGTCTGACCCACCCTCTGTAGGAGCGAGCTTGCTCGCGATCAGCCGCCAGGCTGAGATTTGCGGTGCTCACCTTACCGCTATCGCGAGCAAGCTCGCTCCTACAAGGTTTGTCTAGTGGCCGTGGCTACGGCCCACATGAGAGCCCTCGGCTTCGCTGGGGGCTACCGAGCCGCTGACTTCCAGGCGCTGCAAAATCCCGCATTGATCCAGATCCGGCTCTTCGCTGCAGCGTTGGCGCAGGTCGAGCAGCTGTGTCTGCAAGGCCAAGAGCCCATCGATCCGCGCCTTGACGTGGTGGATATGCTCGTCGATCAGCGCGTTCACGCTCTGGCACTGGTCCTGTGGGCTGTCGCGCAGGTTCAGCAGGCTGCGGATTTCCTCGAGGGTCATGTCCAGGCTGCGGCAGTTGCGGATGAAGGTCAGGCGTTCGGTGTGAGCCTGGGTATACAGGCGGTAATTGCCTTCGCTGCGGGCCGGTTCCGGCAGCAGGCCTTCGCGCTCGTAGTAACGGATGGTTTCGACCTGACAGTCGGTCAGTTTCGCCAGCTCGCCAATTTTCATCGCGACAATCTCCGAAAGGGTGCTTGACCCTATAGTGGCTACAGGGTGTTCACTTGGCAACAGGCACCTTTTCGGACGCGACCTTATGAGCGATTCCCTGCACACCCACGGTAAGCCCGGCGCTGACGCCAAGCATGCTGGCCACGATCACGATCACGATCACGATCACGATCACGATCACGGCCATGGCGCAAAACTGCAGCCGGTGAAAAAACACGATCATGCTGGCCACGGCGGTTCCTGCTGCTCGTCGCCGTCGTTGGTCCAGTTGAGCGAGCCCCAGGCTGACAACCATGGCGATTCCTGCTGTGCGTCGGCCGCCGTGCCGTCGCTAGTCAAGCTCAGTACGGCGCCGAGCGCCAATGCGCGCCTGAGCAGCTTTCGCATCGAGGCCATGGACTGCCCGACCGAGCAGACGCTGATCCAGAACAAGCTGGGCAAGCTGGCGGGTGTGCAGCAGCTGGAGTTCAACCTGATCAACCGGGTGCTGGGCGTGACCCACGACCTGCAGGACACGGCCCCGATCATCGCCGCCATCAAGTCCCTGGGCATGGAGGCCGAGCCCATCGGCCTGGGCGGTGAGTCGGATGCCCCGGCCGCGGCGCCGGTGAAAAAGCACTGGTGGCCGCTGGCGCTGTCCGGTATCGGCGCGCTGGCCGCGGAAGTGATCCACTTCACCAGCGCCGCGCCGAACTGGGTGGTGGCGGTGATCGCCCTGATCTCGATCCTCAGCGGCGGCCTTGGCACCTACAAGAAGGGCTGGATCGCCCTGAAGAACCGCAACCTCAACATCAATGCGCTGATGAGCATCGCCGTGACCGGCGCCGTGCTGATCGGCCAGTGGCCGGAAGCGGCGATGGTGATGTTCCTGTTCACCGTGGCCGAGCTGATCGAGGCCAAGTCCCTGGACCGCGCGCGCAATGCCATCAGCGGTCTGATGCAGATGACCCCGGAACGGGTCACGGTGCAGGAAGCGGATGGCAGTTGGGTCGAACGGGAAGCGAAAAGCATCGAACTCGGCGCGCTGGTACGGGTGCGTCCGGGGGAACGCATCGGCCTGGATGGCGAGGTGGTGGCCGGCAGTTCGACCATCGACCAGGCGCCGATCACCGGCGAAAGCCTGCCGGTGGAGAAGACCCTGGGCGACAAGGTTTTCGCCGGCACCATCAACCAGGCTGGTTCCCTGGAGTACAGGGTGACCGCGGCGGCCAATAACTCGACCCTGGCGCGGATCATCCATGCCGTGGAGCAGGCCCAGGGCGCGCGCGCACCGACCCAGCGCTTCGTCGACAGCTTCTCGAAAATCTACACCCCCGCGGTGTTTGCCTTCGCCCTGGCCGTGGCAGTGATTCCACCATTGTTCATGGGCGCCGCCTGGTTCGACTGGATCTACCGCGCCCTGGTGCTGCTGGTGGTGGCGTGCCCCTGCGCCCTGGTGATTTCCACCCCGGTGACCATCGTCAGCGGCCTGGCCGCGGCGGCGCGCAAAGGCATCCTGATTAAGGGCGGGGTCTACCTGGAGGGCGGTTACAAGCTTGATTACCTGGCGCTGGACAAGACCGGCACCATCACCCACGGCAAGCCAGTGCAGACCGATTTCCTGTCCCTCGACCCGCTGGCGGACAGCAGCGCCCCGGCCATCGCCGCCAGCCTGGCGTCCCGTTCTGACCACCCGGTGTCCCTGGCCATTGCTAATGCGGCTGTGGATAAGCAGCTGAGCCTGCACCTTGTGGATAACTTCGAGGCCTTGGCCGGTCGCGGTGTGCGCGGGGAAATCAACGGCCAGCTCTATCACCTGGGCAACCATCGCTTGGTGGAGGAGCTGGGGTTGTGCTCGCCGGAGCTGGAAGAGAAGCTGTTCGCCCTGGAGAAACAGGGCAAGACCGTGGTGCTGTTGCTCGACAGCGCCGGTCCCCTGGCCCTGTTCGCGGTGGCGGACACGGTCAAGGAGTCCAGTCGCGAGGCGATCCAGCAGTTGCACGAGCTGGGCATCAAGACCCTGATGCTGACCGGCGACAACCCGCACACCGCCGAGGCCATCGCCGCCCAAGTGGGCATCGACCAGGCCCGCGGCGACCTGTTGCCCACCGACAAACTGCAAGCCATCGAAGATCTGTATGCCCAGGGGCACCGGGTCGGCATGGTCGGCGACGGCATCAACGACGCCCCGGCCCTGGCCCGCGCGGAGATCGGTTTCGCCATGGCCGCGGCGGGTACCGACACCGCCATCGAGACCGCCGATGTCGCCCTGATGGACGACGATCTGCGCAAGATCCCGGCCTTTGTCCGGCTGTCCCGCCAGACCTCGAACATCCTCGTACAAAATATCGCCCTGGCCCTGGTCATCAAGGCGATCTTTCTTGGGGTAACCTTCTTCGGGTTGGCCACCATGTGGATGGCTGTGTTCGCCGACATGGGCGTCAGTCTGTTGGTGGTCTTCAACGGTTTGCGCCTGTTGCGCAAATAGAGGATGAGCTGATGGGTAACGTGAGAATGCAGTGCTGAGTGCCGAGCTGAAGGCGTTTTACATGGTGGCCCGCCTGGGCAGCATCACCCTGGCGGCGAAAAAGCTCGGCCTGAGCCAGCCCACGGTGACCACCCAGATCCGCCATCTGGAAAGCCAGTATTCGGTGGAGCTGTTTTACCGGGGCGGTCGTCGTCTCAGCGTCAGCGAAGAGGGCGCCCGGCTGCTGCCGATGGTCAAGGCGCTGTTGCAGCAGGAAGCCGATATCGAGTTTTTCCTGCGCAACAGCGGCCAGCTGCAAGGCACCCTGCGGATCGCCGCCACGGCGCCTTATTACATCCTCGATCTGGTGAAGACCTTCCGGGAGCGCCTGCCCCAGGTGGAGGTGTCGGTGGAAATCGGCAACTCGCAGCAGGTCCTGGAATCGCTGGAGGAGTACCGGGTCGACATCGCCGCGTCCTCGCAATTGCTGGAGGACTCGCGCTTGATCCGCCGGGTGCTTGGCAGCGATCCGCTGGTGCTGGCGGTACATCGTAATCATCCGTTGGCAGCCCTCGATCACGTGCCCCTGAACGCCCTGGCCGGGCATACCCTGCTGATGCGCGAGCCGGGCTCCACCACCCGGCGCCTGACCGAAGAATTGCTCGACAGCGCTCGGGTCAGCTTCGGGCCGCTGCTGGAAATCGGCAGCCGCGAGTCGATCCGCGAGGCGGTGCTGCGCAATATCGGCATCAGCATCATTGCCCGCCAGGAAGTGCCCCACGATCCGCAGTTGCGGGTGCTGACCATAGAGAACGCGCCGCAGATCGCCGAGTACCTGTACTGCCTCAAGGAGCGCAAGGGCGCGCGCCTGCCGGCGGCCTTCCTTGGGTTGGCGCAGGAAATGGCGCCGGCCTGAATAGCCACCTGCTGCGCAGGTGACCGCGGGCAAGCCTCGCTCCTACAGAAGCCCCGTCGCACACGATCATCGCAAACGACCTGGCCCNGCCCCCGTAGGAGCGAGGCTTGCCCGCGAAGGCGTCGGAACGACTAGCACCGTACTCAACCCAAATCCGCCAATACCACTATCGGCAGCTTTTGCCTCACTGCCACAGTAACTACGCATTCACTCCCTAGGATGGCCTGCATCAGCTTGATGAGGTCCGTCCATGAACAACCCGATCGCAACTGCCCTGAGCAACCCCGGCGCGCCGATGAAAGTGCGCGGCATGCAGAAACGCTTTGGCGCTTTCACCGCGCTGGATAACGTCTCCCTGGACGTGGCGGCCGGCGAGCTGGTGTGCCTGCTCGGCCCGTCGGGCTGCGGCAAGACCACCTTGCTGCGCTGCATCGCTGGCCTCGAGCGCCAGGATCAGGGTGAGTTGTACCTGGGCAGCCGCGACGTCTCGCACCTGGCGCCCCAGGCCCGGGACTACGGCATCCTGTTCCAGTCCTATGCGCTGTTCCCCAACCTCAGCGTCGAAGCCAACATCGCCTATGGCCTGGCCGGCAGCGGCCGCGACGAAGTGCGCAAGCGCGTGGCGCAGATGCTGGAACTGGTGGGCCTGACCGGCAGCGAAAAGAAATATCCCGGCCAGCTGTCGGGCGGCCAGCAACAGCGGGTGGCCCTGGCGCGCGCCTTGGCTCCGGCGCCTTCGTTGCTGCTGCTGGATGAACCGATGTCGGCGCTGGATGCCCGGGTGCGCGAGCATTTGTGCACCGAACTGCGCCAGCTGCAGCGGCGCCTGGGCATCACCACCCTGATGGTGACCCACAACCAGGACGAGGCCATGTTGATGGCCGACCGCATCGCGGTGATGAACAACGGCAAGGTCGAGCAGTACGCCACGCCGCAGGAAATCTACGATCGCCCGGCCACTCCGTTCGTCGCCGAATTCGTCGGCCAGGGCAACTGGCTGCCGTTCCGCCGCAGCAGCGACAGCCACGCCCAGGTCGGCGGGATGAACCTGCGGCTGGCGGCCGACTCCGGCAAGGCGGCTTCGGGCCGGTTGTTCTGTCGCCCGGAGGCGATCAACGTCAACCCGCCGGTGCACGAGGAAAACCTGTTCCCGGCCAAGGTCCGGGAGATCACCTTCCTCGGCAACCGCTGCCGCATGAGTTTCGAGCTCAACGAGTTGCCCGGCCATCCGCTGCTGGCCGAGCTGACCCCGGAGGCCATGCCGCGCCTCGGTGCCCAGGACATCTGGGTCGCCTTGCCACCGCGCAGTCTGCAGGTGTTTGCCTGAGATGGCCGTTGACCTGACCCTGCCGCTACCCGCGAAACGGGCGCGCCAGGTTGCCCGTGCGGAAATCGGCGACCGTATCTTCGTGCTTGGCGGCAAGCTGGTGCTGCTTCTGCTGCTGGGCCTGGCGGTGCTGCTGCCGTTGCTGGCGATCTTCTGGCGCGGCTTCAGCGGCGAAGCCGGGCAGGGCGGTGGCCTGGTCGCCGCCCGCGAGCTGGTGACCAGCGCCAACTTCCACTGGCTGTTGGGCAACAGCCTGAAAGTCTCCCTCAGCGTCGCCGCCATAGTGGTGCCGCTGGCCTACCTGTTCGCCTATGCCCTGCAACGCACGCTGATTCCCGGCAAGGCAATCTGGCGCGGCCTGTCGCTGCTGCCGCTGATGGCGCCGTCGATGCTGCCGGGGATCGCCCTGGTCTATCTGTTCGGCAACCAGGGCATGCTGCGCGGGCTGCTCTCGGACAATATCTACGGCTTCTGGGGCATCGTCCTCGGCGAAGTGATCTACACCTTTCCCCACGCCCTGATGATCCTGCTGTCGGCCCTGTCCCTGGCCGATGCGCGGCTGTTCGACGCCGCGTCGAGCATGGGCGCCAGCCCGGCCAAGGCGTTTCGCAGCATCACCTGGCCGGCCACCCGGCAGGCGGTGTTCGCCGCGTTCTGCCTGGTGTTCACCCTGACCATCACCGATTTCGGCGTGCCTGTGGTGGTCGGTGGCGACTATCAGGTGCTGGCGCTGGAAGCCTACAAGGCCGTGGTCGGCCAGCAGCAGTTCGGCCGTGGTGCCCTGATCGGCATGGTGCTGTTGCTGCCGGCGCTGTTCAGCTTCGGCGTCGATGCCTGGCTGCGCCGCCGTCATGGCGACTCCATGAGCGGCCGGGCCCAAGTCTTCAAACCGGCGCCCTCTCGCGTGAGGGACGGCTGCTACCTGGCAATCGTCCTGCTGATCTGCGCGGCGCTGCTGCTGGTGTTCGGCATGGCGGTGTTCTCGTCGCTGGTGAAGTTCTGGCCCTATAACCTTTCGCTGTCGCTCAACCACTACCAGTTCAACGACACCGCCGGTGGCGGCTGGCTGGCCTATCGCAACAGCTTGACCATGGCCCTGTGCACGGCGCTGATCGGCAGCCTGCTGATCTTCACCGGCGCCTACCTGATGGAGAAGACTCACACCCAGCGCGGCCTCAACCTGGCGCTGCGCATGCTCAGTTTCGTGCCGATGGCGGTGCCGGGCCTGGTGCTGGGCCTGGGCTATGTCTTCTTCTTCAACCTCAGCGGCAATCCGTTGCATGTGTTCTACGGCAGCATGACCCTGCTGGTGGTGTGCACCATCGCCCACTACCTGACCACCGCGCAGATGACCGCCACCACTGCATTGCGCCAGCTCGACGCCGAGTTCGAGGCCGCCGCGCTGTCGCTCAAGGCGCCGCTGTATCGCCATTACCTGCGGGTCACCGTGCCGATCTGCCTGCCGGCGCTGCTGGATATCCTGCGCTACCTGTTCGTCTCGGCCATGACCACCGTCTCGGCGGCGATCTTCCTCTACAGCCCCGACACCATCCTCGCGGCGGTGGCGGTGCTGAACATGGACGACGCCGGCAACGTCGGCGGTGCGGCCGCCATGTCGACCCTGATCCTCTTTACCTCGGTGGGCGTGTCCCTGCTCCTGGCCTGGGCTTCGCGCGGCTTGCTGCGCCGCTCCCAGGCCTGGCGGCAGACCGCGCCCGGCCACTGAATCTGTCCAACCCCACTACCACAGAAAGGAACCGCACCATGTTCAAGCCCCTGGCTGTTGCCGCTGCTGTCCTCACTGCTTTCAGCATGAACGCCTTTGCCGCGAAGACCGAACTGACGGTCTATACCGCCCTCGAAGCCGAGCAACTGAAGAGCTACAAGCAGGCCTTCGAAGCCGCCAACCCGGACGTGGAAATCAAATGGGTGCGCGATTCCACCGGGATCATCACCGCCAAGCTGCTGGCGGAAAAAGCCCGGCCGCAGGCGGACGCGGTGTGGGGGCTGGCCGCCTCCAGCCTGGCGATCCTCGATCAGCAGGGCATGCTGCAAAGCTATGCGCCGAAGGACCTGGGCAAGATCGGGGTCAATTACCGCGACGCCGCCAACCCACCGGCCTGGGTCGGCATGGACGTCTGGGCCGCGACCATCTGCTTCAACACCGTCGAAGCCGAAAAGCAGGGCCTGACCAAGCCGGTGAGCTGGCAGGACCTGACCAAGCCTGAGTACAAGGGCAAGATCGTCATGCCTAACCCGGCCTCGTCCGGCACCGGCTTCCTCGACGTCAGCGCCTGGTTGCAGACCTTCGGCGAGAAGCAGGGCTGGCAGTACATGGACGACCTGCACCAGAACATCGGCCAGTACGTTCACTCCGGTTCCAAGCCGTGCAAGCTGGCGGCGGCTGGCGAATTCCCGATCGGCATCTCCTTCGAATACCCGGCCGTGCAGCTCAAGCGCCAGGGCGCGCCGCTGGACATCGTGCTGCCGAAGGAAGGCCTGGGCTGGGAAATCGAAGCCACCGCGGTGATCAAGGGCACCCCTCATGAAGAAGCCGCGAAGAAGCTTGCCGACTTCTCCGCCAGCCCCGCGGCTATGGAGCTGTACAAGGAAAACTTCGCCGTTCTGGCCCAGCCGGGGATCGCCAAGCCGCAGACCGAACTGCCGGCCGACTACGAGCAGCGCCTGATCAAGAACGACTTCGCCTGGGCCTCGAAGAACCGCGACGAGATCCTCGCCGAGTGGCGCAAGCGTTATGACGGCAAGTCCGAGAAGGTCGCCGCCAAGTAACCGCCAGACCGTTATCGCGGACGGCCTCGCTTCTACCGATGAAGGTGATCCGTAGGAGCGAGCGGGCGGCGATCCGACTTGCCCGCGATTCGACCTCGCCGAGGTCATCTCCCAAGGACCACACACATGAGCAACCACAACGACCTGCTGATCGTCGGCGCCGGCATCCTCGGGCTGTCCCATGCCTATGCCGCGGCCAAGCGCGGTTTGCGGGTCAAGGTTTTCGAGCGCAGCGCCACGCCCCTGGGCGCGTCGGTGCGCAATTTCGGCCAGGCCCTGGTGACCGGCCAGCCGCCTGGCGTGATGCTCGACCTGGCCAGGGCCAGCCGCGGCATCTGGGGCGACTGGGCCGAGTTGGCCGGCCTGCCGCTCAAGCGCAACGGCTCTTACCTGTTCGCCCGCACCGAGGCCGAAGAGCAATTGCTGCAGGCCTTCTGCGCCGGACGCGCGCGGGAATACTGTTACCGCGTCGAGCTGCTGCGCGGCGCGGCCTTGAACAATCTGTACGGCGGCCGCTTCCGCCATCATCGCGCGGCGCTGCATGGCCTGGACGACCAGCAGCTGTATTCCCGGGAAGCCCTGCCGATGCTGATCGACTACCTGCGCCGCGACCTGGGGGTGGAGTTTCATTTCTCCACCCTGGTGCGCGACATCGAGCCCGGCCAGTTGCACAGCACCGCCGGCAGCTTTCGCGCGGCGCAGATCCTGGTCTGTTCCGGGCATGACTATCAGACCCTGCTGGCCGAGCCGATTGCCGCGCTGGCGCCGCAGGTCTGTCGCCTGCAAATGCTCCGCGCCCGGCCCGAGGTGCAGCTGGACCTGCAACACGCACTGCTTACCGGCCTGAGCTGCGTGCATTACGGCGCCTTTGCCGACCTGCCTGAAGCGGCGGCGGTGCAGGCGCAGATCCTGCGGGATGCGCCGCACCTGCACGAAAACGGCATCCACCTGTTGATCAGTCCGACGCCCTATGGCGAGCTGATCATCGGTGATTCCCACCATTACGGCAGCGATCCCTCGCCGTTCAATGCTGAACAGGTGGACAACTGGATGCTCGAACTGGCCGAGCACACCCTGGGCTGCAAGGTGCAGGTGCTCGAGCGCTGGCAGGGGGTCTATGGCGCCCGCGGCCCGGGGCCGTTCTCGTTCCTGCGGCCGGCCGCCGGGGTCAGCGTGGCCCTGATGCACACCGGCGTGGGCATGAGCGTCGGTCCGGCCATGGCCGAGGGCAATATCGCCCGTTTGCTGGAGGAAGCCTGATGGGGCCTGAGCAGCGGATCGCCGAGGTGTTCGGCCTGTACGAGCGTTTTGGCGACAGCGACTACATCGGCGAGCCGGTGTCGCAGATCGAACACATGTCCCAGGCCGCGCAACTGGCCATGGCCGAGGGTTTCGACGACGAAGTGGTGCTGGCGGCGTTCTTCCACGATATCGGGCATATCTGCGTGCAGGATGCCGAGAACATGGGCGGTTTCGGCGTGGTCAGCCATGAGCGGCTGGGCGCGGACTACCTGCGTCGCGCCGGCTTCAGCGAGCGCCTGGCGCGGCTGGTGGAATACCACGTGCAGGCCAAGCGTTACCTGACCTTCAAGGAACCGGGCTACTACCAGCGGCTCAGCGAAGCCAGCCGGCGCACCTTGGAATACCAGGGCGGAGTGATGAACGCCGAAGAGGCCCACGCCTTCGAGCAGGACCCGCTGTGCGCGGTCAGCCTGCGTCTGCGCCATTGGGACGAACAGGCCAAGGAGCTGTGGGTGCCGGTGATGGATTTGCAGGTGCTCAAGGACAAGGCGGTGCGGTTGTTGGCTGCCTGACCCTGTGCTGTCTGGACGATAGTTATCGCGGGCAAGCCTCGCNCCCGCGATGGCGTCCGCGAGAACAGCGCCGACCTAATCCCCGACCACCAGCTTCTGCGCCAACACCTCGATCTGCTCCTGGCGCTCCGCCTGGCTCAGCCGCGGCGCCGGGTTGAGGGACGACCACTGCGGATGGGCGCGGGCCTTGTTCAGCGCCTCCGGCAACTTGCCCTCGCGCCAGCTCTGGTCCTGGGGCGTGGCCAGCTGGATGCTGCCCAGCGCCGCATGACCGCGCACATTCAGCGCCTGCACCAGTTGCCGTTGGCGCAGGGCCAACAGGCGCAGCACGCTGTCGTCCAGGGTCAGCTCGCGCTGGCCCTTGAGCTTGCCCAGCAGGCGGCCGCCGTAGTTGCGGGCGGTTTGCAGCGCGCCACCGGCGATCGCCCCGGCCAGGGCCGCCGCGCCCAGGGTCAGGCCGCCCACCAGCAGATCGACGCCAGCCCCGGCCGCCGCGCCGGCGGCGATCCCGCCGCCGACCCGGACCCCCAGTTGCTTGAGGGTTTCCGGGTTGAACAGGTCATCGCCCCAGCGTCCGTCGAGCAGCGGCACATCGCTGGCGGCGGCATCCTGCGGGCGGAAGGCGTAGAGCTTGAGCAGTGCCTCGACGCAGCGTTGTTCGCGCTGGCGCACGGCCTTGCGCAGTTCGCCGATGGCCTGCTGTTCCTGCTCGACCTCGCTGACCACACTGCGCCGGCAGGCGGCGCAATCGATCAGCAGTTCGGCGATCAGCCGCGCGGCGCTTTGCTGGCGGGCCAGGCGCTGCGCCTGCTGGTCGGCGATCAGGCGTTCCAGCTGCGGCCGCGAGCTTTCCAGAAGCAACGCCAGGCTTTCATACAGCCGCCGCTCGCCGTCCTCCGGCGGCGCCACGCTGTCGAACCGCACCAGCGCGTGCAGGCCCAGGCGGGCCAGGGCTTCGCGCCAGTCCGGCTCGCGGTGGTTGGCGCTGCTGACGAAGTTCAGCACTGGCAGCAGCGGCTTGCCGCAGCTGGCGAGGACTTCCAGTTCGTCGCGGTACTTGGCCAGTACCGGTTCGCGGGCATCGATCACATACAGCCCGGCGTCGGAGTCCAGCAGCTGGCGCAGCACCTTGGCTTCCTGCTCGAAACGCTGGCGCGCCTCGCTGCCTTCGAGAAACCGCACCAGGCGGGCCGGGCCGTCCAGGCGCTCGCCGGGGTGCTCCAGGCGTTCCAGGTAATCGAGCAGGGCGATGGCGTCTTCCAGGCCGGGGGTGTCGTACAGGTCGAGCAGCGGTTCGCCGTCCACCGACAGCCGCGCGCCCTCGACATGGCGAGTGGTGCTGGGGCGATGGGAGACCTCGCCGAACCCCACATCCCGAGTCAGGGTGCGCAGCAGGGAGGTCTTGCCGACGTTGGTGTGGCCGACCACCGCCAGCTTCAACGGCGGTTTGCGAGGATCAGTCATGCCCGGTCTCCAGCCAGTTCAGCGGCACGCAATCGGCGAACGGCAGCTCCAGTTGTTGCAAGGCTACGTGCCAGTCACCCAGGCGTTCGGCATCCAGCGCCTGGCCCGGCGGCGCCTGCAACAGCCAGACCCGGGTGGCGCTGGCGCTGCGGGCCAGCTCGGCGATCAGCGCCAGGCTGCCACGGTCCGGCGAGCGCCGCGGATCGCAGGCGATGGCCAGGCGCGCCGGCGGAAAGCGGCTCATCTGTTCCAACAGCTTGTGCCGGGATTCGCGGCTGTCGAGGATGCCGGCGTCTTTCACCGTGGCTGGCAACTGCGGTGGCCAGGGGCGCTGGTCGTCCAGTTCGATGGCCACCAGCAGGGCGCCATCGCTGTCCTGCGCGCTGACGCCGCCTTCGATACGGTGCAGCAAGTCGGGGGCGGCATCGTTGATCCCCAGGCGCTCGCTGCTGGGCATCAGCGCTTCGCGCAGCTGGCTGTAGCCGGGGAGGTTGAGGTCCAGTTGCAGGCGCGCCTGCCCGTGCTTCCAGCACCAGCGACAGAACAGCATCAGCAGCAGGCGCGGCAGCACCCCGTAAATGATCAGCGAGGCCACCAGCCAGACGGCCCAGGACTGGCGCACCAGCTCGGTGTTGTAAACATCCCGGGTGCTGGCGTGGATCATCTCTACAGTCGGTACGCCGAAACCTATGGCACGGGGTATGGCCGCGAGGGCGTTGGTCATTGCCACGAACGCATCCGCGCCCAGCAGGGTGCTTTCCCAATAGAACCCGTAGCGCCGGGTGATCAGCAGCATCAGCAGGATCGCCACGGCGCTGAGCAGGGCCAGCAGCCACAGGCCGTTGACTAGGGTGCCGATGGCCCAGCGATTGAGTTTGCGCCGTTGCAGCAACAGCAGCAGGGCCGGCGCCAGCTGCGCGGCCTTGGCATCGCGGGCAAGTTTGGCGCTGAGCCACAGCCACAGGCGGCCGAGGCTGGCGCCCTGTTCGCCGGCGAACAGCAGGCCCAAGGCCCAGCCCAGCAGCAGAAGCAGGTTGAGGCCGAGCAGGCTGCCCAGGGCCCAGAACACATTGACCGGCGCCTGCCCGTTACCCAGGGCGGCGAAGGCCAGGCCGGCGCCGCTGACGATGGCCAGCAGCGCCAGCAGCATCAGCGCCAGGCGCGCGCCCTGGACCCAGTGGCGCAGGGCGGCGGCCAGGCCGTCGCGTTCGGCCAGCCACAGCGCGCGGTACTGGAGGCGGCTTGCCAGATCGCCGCCAGCGGTGCGCGCCAGGCGATTGGCTTCCTGGTCCTCCAGGGCGCCGGCGTGTTCTTCACGCAGGCGTACGGCTTCGGTGAGCCAGAGTCTTTCCAGTGGGGTCAGTGCTGTCACGCGTCATTCCGTTGCTCAAATGAGGGGTGAGCATAACCGCTGTCACGCCTGTCGGGGTACGTTGCGGGGCATCGAGCCTCTGGTATCCTCGCCGGCATGAAAAAATCTCTCCCTCTCAGCCTGATCGCGGCCCTCGGTGAAAACCGCGTGATCGGCGTCGACAACAGCATGCCCTGGCACTTGCCGGGGGATTTCAAATACTTCAAGGCCACCACCCTGGGCAAGCCGATCATCATGGGTCGCAAGACCTGGGATTCGCTGGGGCGTCCGCTGCCCGGGCGGTTGAATATAGTGGTCAGCCGCCAGGCCGACCTGCGGCTCGAAGGCGCCGAGGTGTTCCCGTCGCTGCAAGCCGCGGTGGCGCGTGCCGAGGAGTGGGCGCTGGAGCAGGGCGTCGCCGAGCTGATGCTGATCGGCGGGGCGCAGCTGTATGCCCAGGGCCTGGAGCAGGCCGATCGCCTGTACCTGACGCGCGTGGCGCTGAGCCCGGAGGGCGATGCGTGGTTTCCGGAGTTCGACCTGAACCAGTGGCAACTGGTGTCGAACGTGCCGAATCCAGCGGAAGGGGACAAGCCGGCCTACAGCTTCGAGGTGTGGGAGAAGCGTTAAAAGCATCGCGGGCAAGNNCCCGCGATAGCGATCTAAAGGGCGCCGCGTTTAAGCCTGCGCCAGCTCCGCATGCTCATCGGCATCGAGCTTTTCCTTGTCGGTCTGCTGCATGATCTGGCTGGTGATCGCCCCGGCGGTCATCGAACCGCTGACGTTCAGCGCAGTACGGCCCATGTCGATCAGCGGCTCCACGGAAATCAGCAGCGCCACCAAGGACACCGGCAAGCCCATGGCCGGCAGCACGATCAGCGCGGCGAAGGTCGCGCCACCGCCTACCCCGGCCACACCGGCCGAACTCAAGGTCACTATCGCCACCAGGGTCGCGATCCACAGCGGGTCCAGCGGGTCGATGCCCACGGTCGGGGCCACCATCACCGCCAGCATGGCCGGGTACAGGCCGGCGCAGCCGTTCTGGCCAATGGTCGCGCCGAACGAAGCGGCGAAGCTGGCGATGGACTGCGGAATGCCCAGGCGGCTGGTCTGCGCCTCGATGCTCAGCGGGATGGTCGCGGCGCTGGAGCGGCTGGTGAAGGCGAAGGTCAGCACCGGCCAGATCTTGCGGAAGAAGCGCAGCGGGTTGATCCCGGCCAGCGACACCAGCAGGCCGTGAACCACGAACATCAGGCCCAGGCCGATGTACGA
Organism: Pseudomonas sp. 22526; assembly: GCF_052044735.1. Lineage (NCBI taxonomy): Bacteria > Pseudomonadati > Pseudomonadota > Gammaproteobacteria > Pseudomonadales > Pseudomonadaceae > Pseudomonas > Pseudomonas sp. 22526. The sequence continues at coordinate 54,917 of NZ_JBQENK010000009.1, read as the reverse complement.
CACCACCACGAAACTGCCGAGCTTGATGATGTCCTGCAGGTTGGAGCTGGCGACCACCTTGGTCATCAGCGCCAGCACGCCGTAGGGGGTCAGCTTCATCACCAGGCGCACCAGGCGGGTGACCCAGGCTTGCAGGGTGTCGATGGCGTTTACCACTTTCTGGCCCTTGTCGGCGTCGTCCTTGAGCAGTTGCAGGGCGGCGATGCCGAGGAAGGCGGCGAAGATCACCACGCTGATGATCGAGGTCGGCTTGGCCCGGGCCAGGTCGGCGAAGGGGTTCTGCGGAATGAACGACAGCAGCAGCTGCGGGATATTCAGGTCGGCGACCTTGCCTGCGTAATCGCTCTGGATCACCTGCAGGCGAGCCATTTCCTGAGTACCGGCCACCAGCCCTTCGGCGGTCAGGCCGAACAGGTTGGTCAGGGCGATGCCGATCACCGCGGCGATGGCGGTGGTGAACAGGAGGGTGCCGATGGTCAGGAAGCTGATCTTGCCCAGGGACGAGGCGTTGTGCAGGCGCGCCACGGCACTGAGGATCGAGGCGAACACCAGCGGGATCACGATCATCTGCAGCAACTGCACGTAACCGTTGCCCACCAGGTCGAACCAACCGATGGAGGTTTTCAGGATAGGGTTGCCGGCACCGTAGATGCTGTGCAGGGCAACACCGAAGACCACGCCCAGCACCAGCGCCAGCAGGACCTTCTTGGCCAGGCTCCAGGTGGTGTGACGGGTTTGTGCCAGGCCCAGCAGCAAGGCGAGGAACACCAGCAGATTGAGGATCAGCGGCAGGTTCATTAAGGCTCCATAAGACTTGTGCCAATCGCTTATGACTGCGATTGCGAACCGGCAAGCCTAACAGCTTGATATCTAATGAATTAATATCAAAAACGCATTGAGACTGTCGTTTTTGGAATAAGCCGCTGACGCTCAGGCACATGCCGGTGGCGGAATCAGGACGCGGGCGGTCGCCCACAGGCGAGGATTGTCACAGCGATTTGTTAGCGTCGATCTCTTTAAATCAGGGAGAAAACGCCGATGAAACTCGCTCCGAAATTTCTGGTTGCCGCACTCTGCCTGGGCCTTGCCGGCCAGGTTCTCGCCACCGACTTGAAGCACTGGCCCGCGGACCAGGCCAAGCAACTGGACGCGATGATCGCGGCCAATGCCAACAAGGGTAACTACGCGGTGTTCGACATGGACAACACCAGTTACCGCTACGACCTGGAAGAGTCGCTGCTGCCGTTCATGGAGAACAAGGGCCTGATCACTCGCGAGACCCTCGACCCCTCCCTGAAGCTGATGCCGTTCAAGGACACCGCCGAGCACAAGGAAAGCCTGTTCAGCTACTACTACCGCCTCTGTGAAGTCGACGACATGGTCTGCTACCCCTGGGTCGCGCAGGTGTTCTCCGGCTTCACCCTCAAGGAACTCAAGGGTTATGTCGATGAGTTGATGGCTTCGGGCAAACCGGTGCCGGCCACTTACTTCGAAGGCGACGTGGTCAAGAACACCGAGATCAATCCGCCGAAAATCTTCACCGGCCAGAAAGAGCTGTACAACAAGCTGATGGAGAACGGCATCGAGGTCTACGTGATGACCGCCGCCTCCGAGGAATTGGTGCGCATGGTCGCCTCCGATCCGAAGTACGGCTACAACGTCAAGCCGCAGAACGTCATCGGCGTGACCACCCTGCTCAAGGACCGCAAGACTGGCGAGCTGACCACCGCGCGCAAGCAGATCACCGCCGGCAAATATGACGAGAAGGCCAACCTCGGCCTGGAACTGACCCCTTACCTGTGGACCCCGGCGACCTGGATGGCCGGCAAGCACGCGGCGATCCTGACCTACATCGACGAGTGGAAAAAACCGGTGCTGGTGGGCGGCGACACCCCGACCAGCGACGGCTACATGCTGTTCCACGATGTCGACGTGGCCAAGGGCGGCATCCACCTGTGGGTCAACCGCAAGGACAAGTACATGGCCCAGATCAACGGCATGATGGCCAAGCACGCCGCGGCCCAGGCCAAGGAAGGGCTGCCGGTGACGGCGGACAAGAACTGGGTGATCGTCAAGCCGGAGGACATTCAGTAACAGCGGGTTGAATCCATCGCGGGCAAGCCTCGCAGAGGCCGCTCTTCCAGGCAAAAAAAATGCCCCGCACCTGGCGGGGCATTTTCATTCAGCGGCTGAAAATCACAGGCCGTCGAGCATTGCCTTGTTGCGCACCGCGCCCTTGTCGGCGCTGGTGGCCAGCAGGGCGTAGGCTTTCAGGGCGGTGGTCACCTTGCGTGGGCGTTTTTCCACCGGCTTCCAGCCTTTCTTGTCCTGCTCGACACGACGGGCAGCCAGTTCTTCGTCGCTGACCAACAGGTTGATCGAGCGGTTCGGAATGTCGATCAGCACCTTGTCGCCGTCCTGAACCAGGCCGATGGCGCCGCCCGCGGCAGCTTCCGGCGAAGCGTGGCCGATGGACAGGCCTGAGGTGCCGCCGGAGAAGCGGCCGTCGGTCAGCAGGGCGCAGGCTTTGCCCAGGCCCTTGGACTTCAGGTAGGAGGTCGGATAGAGCATTTCCTGCATGCCCGGGCCGCCTTTCGGACCTTCGTAGCGAATGATGACGATGTCGCCTTCCTTCACTTCGTCGGCGAGGATGCCGCGCACCGCGCTGTCCTGGCTTTCGAAGATCTTCGCGTTGCCTTCGAAGACGTGGATCGACTCGTCGACGCCGGCGGTCTTCACCACGCAGCCGTCCAGGGCGATGTTGCCGTACAGCACGGCCAGGCCGCCTTCTTTCGAGTAGGCGTGCTCGACGCTGCGGATGCAGCCATTTTCACGGTCGTCGTCCAGGGTTTCCCAACGGGTCGACTGGCTGAACGCGGTCTGGGTCGGGATGCCGGCCGGGCCTGCCTTGAAGAAGTGGTGCACCGCTTCGTCGTCGGTCTGGGTGATGTCCCACTTGGCGATGGCTTCTTCCATGCTGCGGCTGTGCACGGTCGGCAGGTCGGTGTGCAGCAGGCCGCCGCGGGCCAGGGAGCCGAGGATGCTGAAGATGCCGCCGGCGCGGTGCACGTCTTCCATGTGGTACTTCTGGATGTTCGGCGCCACCTTGCACAGTTGCGGCACGCTGCGGGACAGGCGGTCGATGTCGCGCAGGTCGAAATCGATCTCGGCTTCCTGGGCGGCGGCCAGCAGGTGCAGGATGGTGTTGGTCGAACCGCCCATGGCGATGTCGAGCATCATGGCGTTCTCGAACGCCTTGAAGTTGGCGATGTTGCGCGGCAGCACCGACTCGTCGTTCTCGCCGTAGTAGCGCTTGCACAGCTCGACGATGGTACGGCCAGCTTGCAGGAACAGCTGTTCGCGGTCGCTGTGGGTGGCCAGGATCGAACCGTTGCCCGGCAGGGCCAGGCCCAGGGCCTCGGTCAGGCAGTTCATCGAGTTGGCGGTGAACATGCCGGAGCAGGAACCGCAGGTCGGGCAGGCGCTGCGCTCGTACTCGGCAACCTTCTCGTCAGAAGCGCTGGAGTCGGCGGCGATCACCATGGCGTCGACCAGGTCGAGGCCGTGGGAGGCGAGCTTGGTCTTGCCGGCTTCCATCGGGCCGCCGGAAACGAAGATCACCGGGATGTTCAGGCGCAGGGCGGCCATCAGCATGCCGGGGGTGATCTTGTCGCAGTTGGAGATGCAGACGATGGCGTCGGCGCAGTGGGCGTTGACCATGTATTCCACGGAGTCGGCGATGATCTCGCGGCTCGGCAGCGAATACAGCATGCCGTCGTGGCCCATGGCGATGCCGTCATCCACGGCGATGGTGTTGAATTCCTTGGCCACGCCGCCGGCGCGTTCGATTTCGCGGGCGACCAGCTGGCCCAGATCCTTGAGGTGCACATGGCCCGGTACGAACTGGGTGAAGGAGTTGGCAATGGCGATGATCGGCTTCTTGAAGTCGTCATCTTTCATCCCCGTGGCGCGCCACAGTGCGCGGGCGCCGGCCATGTTGCGGCCGTGGGTGGATGTTTTCGAGCGGTAATCAGGCATGGAGCACTCCGGGCGGCTAATCAGGTAACAAATGGGGAGTGAGCTTCTATTGACCTCTGGAACACTCAGAAATGGCCGTGTGTCCTGAAGCTGCCGATGACGCCGCGGGATCGCCGCGCGCCTCAGCCTGAGCTCATAAACCCGCCGGGGGATGACTGGCGATGAATCTCGCGATTCTACACCGCTGGCGCCAGGAAGGAATGCCGTGAAGCGTTGTGGCAGGACGGGTGACCTGTACCTGTAGGAGCGAGCTTGCTCGCGAAGGACGTCAATGATGACGCGGGCATGCAGGATGTGTGCGGCGTCCTGGAGATTTTTCGCGAGCAAGCTCGCTCCTACAGGGGATTCGTGGGGGGCCGTAAGGTCAGAGCCAGATGGCATCCCACAACGGATAGTCGCCAATGCGTCGGACCAGCCCGGCGCGCAGCGGGTTGGCGATGATGTAGCGAGCCATGGCTTTCAGGTCTTCGTCACGCCGCAGTGCGCGATCGAAATAGCCTTGCTGCCAGACAGGCTCCGAGCTTTTGCGGGTTCGGTTGATGGCTCTGGCGCTACGGGATTTGGTGGCTTGCATCAGCCGCGGCAGATCGCCGTTGTGCAGTTCGACCAGCCAGTGGAAATGGTCGGGCATCACCACCCAGGCTAGCGAGATTGCTGCGCCTGTTTGCTGGGCATGCTTGAGTTCGTTGACTACCCGGCGACCGAGGCGCCAGTCGTGGAAGATCGCTGAACGGTTTCGGGTGACAGCCGTGAGCAGGTAGATACGGCCCGATTCCGAGTAGCGGCCGAGGCGCAGGCGATGGGCGTGTGGAGTACTGGACATTCCGTTGTCCTCTTCGGTGGATGGAAGAGCAACGGTAGGTGCTGTGAAGAAGGCTGTGGTAGTGACAATGGGACAGGATGTATCTGTAGGAGCGAGCTTGCTCGCGAAAAAACATCAGGCACCGCGATTCGGCAGGGAGGGCGCGTTATCGTTGACGTTTTTCGCGAGCAAGCTCGCTCCTACAGGTTTTGTGACGCCTTGTGTAGCGATTGGCTCAACGTTGTAGGAGCGAGCTTGCTCGCGATCAGCCGCGAAGCGGCGCTGCCTCAGCTGTTAGGCAGCAGGCGGCAGATGATGCTCTTGATGTAGCGGGTTTCCGGGATGGCCGGGTGCACCGGGTGGTCCGGGCCCTGGCCGCCGCGTTCCAGCAGCTGGATATTGCGGTCCAGGTGGCGGGCGCTGGTGAGCAGGATGTTCTGCAGGTCGTCTTCCGGCAGGTGCATCGAGCACGAAGCGCTGACCAGGATGCCGTCCTTGCTCAGCAGGCGCATGGCCTGTTCGTTCAGGCGGCGGTAGGCGCCTTCGCCGTTCTTCAGGTCTTTCTTGCGTTTGATGAAGGCGGGCGGGTCGGCCACGATCACGTCGAAACGCTCTTCGGCGGCCTTGAGTTCTTTCAGGGCCTCGAATACGTCGCCTTCGATGCAGGTGACTTTCTCGGCAATGCCGTTCAACGCGGCATTGCGCTCAACGCCGTCGAGGGCGAAGCCCGAGGCATCGACGCAGAACACTTCGCTGGCACCGAAGGCGCCGGCCTGCACGCCCCAGCCGCCGATGTAGCTGAACAGGTCCAGCACGCGCTTGCCCTTGGCGTACGGCGCCAGGCGGGCGCGGTTCATGCGGTGGTCGTAGAACCAGCCGGTTTTCTGGCCTTCCATCACCGGGGCCTCGAACTTCACGCCGTTCTCTTCCAGGGCGACCCACTCCGGCACCAGGCCGAACACGGTTTCCACGTAGCGGTTGAGGCCTTCGGCGTCGCGCGCGGCGGAGTCGTTCTTGAACAGGATGCCGCTTGGCTTGAGGACCTGGACCAGGGCGGCGATCACGTCGTCCTTGTGTTGCTCCATGGTCGCCGACGCCAGCTGCACCACCAGGATGTCGCCGAAACGGTCGACCACCAGGCCCGGCAGCAGGTCGGAATCACCGTAGACCAGGCGGTAGAACGGTTTGTCGAACAGGCGCTCGCGCAGCGACAGGGCCACGTTCAGGCGGTGCACCAGCAGCGACTTGTCCAGCGCCAGCTTGGCGTCGCGCGACAGCAGGCGGGCGCAGATCAGGTTGTTCGGGCTCATGGCGACGACGCCCAGCGGCTTGCCGCCGGCGGCTTCCAGCACTGCCTGGTCGCCTGCCTTGAAGCCGTGGAGTGGGGTGGCGGCTACATCGATTTCGTTGCTGTAGACCCACAGGTGGCCGGCGCGCAGGCGGCGATCGGCGTTGGCTTTGAGGCGCAGGCTTGGCAGGGACATGACGTCGCTCCGGAAAAAAGAGCGGGAGTATAACGTGTTGCGCTCGCCGAGAGGCTGGCGAGTGGATATGCGGTGACAGGGCAGGCCCGCCATGGATATCCCGCGCCTGGCCCGGCGTTGCCCTGAGGCGCCTATTGTAAAGTTCCTTTCGGGTGGCCATGGGCGCCTTTTAAAGGGTTAGAATCGCCGCCTAGCCCAGAGTGTGTACTTATGTCCCAAGAGCTTTCCGCCGAACAGATTCAACAGGCCCTGCAAGGCATCAGCGTGCCGCCCCAACCGCAGATCATGGTGGATTTGCAGATGGAGCAGTACATGCCCGACCCCGACCTGGAAGTGATCGCGCGGCTGATCTCCCAGGACCCGGGGCTTTCCGGCGCCCTGCTGAAAATCGTCAACTCGCCGTATTACGGGCTGAGCAACAAGATTGCCTCGATCCAGCGCGCGGTGAACCTGCTGGGCAGCCGTTCGATCATCAACCTGATCAACGCGCAGTCGATCAAGGGCGAGATGAGCGACGAAACCATCGTCACCCTCAACCGTTTCTGGGACACCGCCCAGGACGTGGCGATGACCTGCCTGACCCTGGCCAAGCGCACCGGTTCGCAAGCGGTCGACGAAGCCTATGCCCTGGGGTTGTTCCACGATTGCGGCGTGCCGCTGATGCTCAAGCGCTTCCCCGACTACATGACGGTGCTGGAACAGGCCTACGCCAGCGCGGGCCCCGAGAACCGGGTGGTGGATACGGAAAACCGTGTGTTCAACACCAACCACGCGGTGGTCGGTTACTACACGGCCAAGTCCTGGCGCCTGCCGGAGCATGTGACCAACGCCATCGCCAATCACCACAACGCCCTGGCGATCTTCAGCGACGAGTCGTCGCGCAACAGCCAGCTGAAGAACCTGCTGGCGATCCTGAAAATGGCCGAGCATATCTGCGCGTCCTACCGGGTGCTGGGCAATCAGGTCGATGATCATGAATGGAACAGCATCGGCCATCTGATCCTCGATTACGTCGGCCTGTCCGACTACGACTTCGAGAACCTCAAGGAAACCGTGCGCGAACTGGGCGCGCACTGATTCCCGACCACGTTATAGAGAACACGAGGCGCACATGCCTGAATTACCGGAAGTCGAAACCACCCGGCGCGGTATTGCGCCGCACCTGGAAGGGCAGCGCGTCAGCCGTGTGATCGTGCGCGAGCGGCGCCTGCGCTGGCCGATTCCGGAAGATCTCGATGTGCGCCTGTCCGGCCAGCAGATCGTCAAGGTCGAGCGCCGCGCCAAGTACCTGCTGATCAATGCCGAAGTCGGCACTTTGATCAGTCACCTGGGCATGTCGGGCAACCTGCGCCTGGTGGAAGTCGGCCTGCCGGCGGCCAAGCATGAGCATGTGGACATCGAGCTGGAGTCCGGCCTGGCCCTGCGCTACACCGACCCGCGGCGCTTTGGCGCGATGCTCTGGAGCCTCGACCCGCTCCATCACGAGCTGCTGATCCGCCTGGGGCCGGAGCCGCTGACCGACCTGTTCGACGGCGAGCGCCTGTATCAGCTGTCGCGAGGACGTTCGATGGCGGTCAAGCCGTTCATCATGGACAACGCGGTGGTGGTGGGGGTGGGCAATATCTACGCGACCGAAGCGCTGTTCGCCGCTGGCATCGACCCGCGTCGCGAAGCCAAGGGGATTTCCCGGGCGCGCTACCTGAAGCTGGCGATCGAGATCAAGCGCATCCTGGCCGCGGCCATCGAGCGCGGTGGCACCACCTTGCGCGACTTTATCGGCGGCGATGGGCAGCCGGGCTATTTCCAGCAGGAACTGTTCGTCTACGGGCGCGGCGGGGAACACTGCAAGGTCTGTGGCACGGGGCTGCGGGAGATCAAGCTGGGGCAGCGTGCGAGCGTTTTCTGCCCTAAATGCCAGAGCTGAAAAGCATCGCGGGNCCCGCGAAGGCGTCCAGCCAGACGCCAAATTTCTCAAGCCTTGCCGGTGATCTTCCGGTACTTGGCCATCAACTCTTCTTCGGTTTCCGGGTGGGCCTCGTCCAGTGGGATGCAATCCACCGGGCAGACCTGCTGGCATTGCGGCTCGTCATAGTGGCCGACACATTGGGTGCACAGGTTCGGGTCGATCACGTAGATCTCTTCGCCTTGAGAGATCGCGGCGTTCGGGCACTCGGGTTCGCAGACGTCGCAATTGATGCAGTCGTCGGTGATGATCAGGGACATGGGGCACTCCGGCCGGGGCGGCGGGCCCAGGCATTTGAAAAACCAATGGCGCAATTGTGCCGCATTGGCGAGCGCAGTGCACGCGGGCTCGATGGGAGGAGCGTTTGCAGGCTGACTGCGCGGAAGCCGGCGCGGGCTCCCGCGGGGCTTATTTCTTGAAGCGCAGGGTCAGGGCGTCGGCCACGGCCGGATGCACGAACTTGCTGATATCGCCGCCCAATGCCGCGATTTCCCGGACCAGGGTCGAGGAAATGAACGAATAACGCTCCGACGGCGTGAGGAACAGGCTTTCCACGTCCGGCGCCAGTTGGCGGTTCATGTTGGCCAGCTGGAATTCGTATTCGAAGTCCGAAACCGCCCGCAGCCCCCGCAGGAAGACATTGGCGTTCTGCTCCTTGGCGAAATGCGCCAGCAGCGTGGAAAAACCGACGACTTCAACGTTCGGCAGATGCTTGGTGACCTCGCGAGCCAGTTCCACACGCTGTTCCAGGGGGAAAAGCGGGTTTTTCTTCGGGCTGGCGGCGACGGCGATGATCACATGATCGAACAGGCGCGAGGCGCGTTCGACCAGATCGCCATGGCCCTTGGTAATAGGGTCGAAGGTACCTGGGTACAACACTCGGTTCATCGCGTCGTCCTGGCGGGAGTCCGTTGGGGAGTCGGATGGTATCGCAGCCTTTCCGGTCGGCCAAGTCGCCTGTAACGGAAGAAAGCACTATAGACGACGAAAATAAGCGGTGTTTTCACCCGCTTTTCAGCCGTTCGGCCAGGGCCGTGGCCAGTTGCGCGGTCAGGCCGTAGACCGACAATTGGGGGTTGGCGCCGATGCTGGTGGGGAACAGCGAACCGTCGTGGATCGACAGATTGGCCAGCTGGTGATGCCGGCCCAGGCTGTCGGTGACGGCGTTTTTCGGGTCTTCGCCCATGGCGCAACCGCCCATCACATGGGCGCTGCCCAGGCGGGTACGGTACAGCGCAAGGTTCAGGCCGTCGATCAGGGTCCTGGCCTCGGCCAGGGTCTTCACGTAGCGGGCATCGCTGTGCATCGGCATGACCGCCCTGGCGCCACCGGCGAACTGGATCTCCGCCATGCTGTGGAAGGCCCGGCGCAGGCCATCCCAGGCGTAGTCCGAGACCTGATAGTCGAGCACCGGCGAGCCGTCGCCGCGCAGTTCCACGCTGCCGCCGCTGCTGTCCGGGTGAAAACCGTCGCGCAGCAGCGCGAGCATGGCGTGGGTGTGGGGCAGTTGCTGCATGTTCAGGGCGCTCTGCGGGCCGAAACCGCCGAGCAGGGTGGCGGCCAACGCTGGTTGCAGCGGCGGCACCTCGAGTTTGTAGGACATCTTGCCGGTGGCGCCGTCCTGCCATTGGAAATGATCGGAGTAGATCGACTGCGGCGCGCCGTAGAAGGGGTTGATCACCTGATCGAACTGCCCGGCGGAGAAGTTCACCAGGTGCAGGAAGGTGCGTTTGCCCAGGCGTTTGTGCGGGTCGGCCGCATCGGAGCGCAGCAGCAGGGCCGGGCTGTTGATGCCGCCGCCGGCCAGCACGTAGTGCCGGGCCTTGACCTTGATGGTGCGCCCGGTGGGCGCCACGCAACGTTCGTCCATGGCCAGGCAGAGCAGGCTCTCGACCTGGTCGCCCTTGATTTGCAGGCGCTCGGCGCGGGCCAGGTACAGCAGCTCGCCGCCTTTCTCCAGGGTGGCGGGAATGGTGGTGACCATCATCGACTGCTTGGCGTTGGTCGGGCAGCCCATGCCGCAATAGCCGAGGTTCCAGCAACCGCGCACGTTGCGCGGGATCACATGCCAGCTGTAGCCGAGCTTCTCGCAGCCGATCCTGATCACGTCGTTGTTGGCGTTGGGCGGCATGATCCACGGGGCGACCCCCAGGCGTTGCTCCATCTTCGCGAACCAGGGCGCCATCTCGGCCGGGCTGTGGCCCTTGACGTCGTGCTCCTTGGTCCAGTGCTCCAGGGTCGGCTCGGGTGTGCGGAAGCTGGAGGTCCAGTTGATCAGGGTGGTGCCGCCGACCGCGCGGCCTTGCAGGATGGTGATGGCGCCATCCTTGCTCATGCGGCCGATGCCTTCCTGATAGAGGTTGGCGTAGGCCTGGTCCTCGAGCATCTTGAAGTCGTCGCTGGTCTTGAGCGGCCCTTCTTCGATCAGCAGCACCTTGTAGCCGGCGGCGCTGAGGATCTCGGCGCTGGTGCCGCCACCCGCGCCGCTGCCGATGATGGCGACATCCGCTTCGAGGGTCAGGTCCTCCTGCAAGTGCGAGCCGTTGTAGGTTTTCCAGCCTCGGGCCAGGCCTTCGCGAAACAGATCGGGTACGGGCATATCAGGCGCTCTCTTGTTGTTCTGTATTTTTGTAGCCGTGCGATCGGCTGCGAGCAGGCGTGCTTCTCAGAAGCCCCTGCGGGGCTTATCGCAGCCTGCGGCAGCGGCTACAGATATCAGATCCTGGGCGGCCCGGGATAACCGCAATGGGCCCAGGATTCGGGGCAGCTGTACCAGGCCATCATCACCAGTTGCAGCAAGGACGCGTGGCCCATGCGCAGCAGGCTGAGGGAGCTGTTTTCCCAACGCTTGAGGAAGTGCCGGATATCCTCGGCGCTGGCGTTTTCCCAACTGCCCCAGATGCCGGTCAGGGGGCCGCGGGTGATGCCCATGCCCAGCACGTCGAACAGCTGGCGGGTGAGCGTGAGCATTTCCGGCGACAGATGGTCGAGGCTGTGATCCAGGCTTTTCAGAGTGGCGCCGAGCGCCGCCGGCAGCTTCTCGGCGGCCACGGCGCCGTCGAGCATGACCGGGAGCAGCGCCCGCAGCACCGGCAGGTCGCTGCTGCGCAATACGGCAAAGCCGCTGGCCGCGGTGCTGGACGAGCAGCCGCTGAGGCTGGCGCCGAGGCCGGCGGTGGTCAGGAACGCGCTGGCGCACAGGCCGATTTTCAACAGGCCACGGCGCGACAGTACGGGGGCTGCAGGCAGGCTGGGAGTCATTATTGTTATTCCCCGGCAATGGTCTGGTTAGCGGATGAACAGCTTCTGGATCAGCTTCTGGATAGGTTTGCCATAGGGCGGGTAGATCAGTCGCGCGGCATTCAGGCGCTGTTTGCTCAGCACGCCCTTGGCCTTGCTGAAGGTCAGGAAGCCCTCATGGCCGTGGTAATGGCCCATGCCCGAGTGGCCGATGCCGCCGAACGGCATGTCGTCCTGGGCGACGTGCAGCAGGGTGTCGTTGAGGCAGACTCCACCCGAGTGGGTTTCGTTGAGCACCCGCTCCTGCGCGGCCTTGTCGTAGCCGAAGTAGTAGAGCGCCAGGGGGCGAGGGCGCTGGTTGATGTAGGCGAAGGCCTGGTCCAGCCCGGTGTAGGGCACGATCGGCAGGATCGGGCCGAAGATCTCGTCCTGCATCACCGTCATGTCGTCGCTGACATTCAGCATCAGGCTGTGGCCCATGCGCCGTTCCTGGTTCTCCTCGAACAGCGGGATCAGCAGCGCGCCCTTGCTGGTGGCGTCGCTGATGTAGCTGTTCAGGCGCGCCAGTTGCCGCGGGTTGATGATCGCGGTGTAGTCGGGGTTGTCGACCAGGGTCGGGAAGAAACCACGGACCACCTGGCGATAGGCGTCGACGAAGGCGCCGACGCGGTGTTCCGGGACCAGCACGTAGTCCGGGGCGACGCAGGTCTGGCCGGCGTTCATGGTCTTGCCGAAGGCGATGCGTTCGGCGGCGTCCTTGAGCGGCACGTCGTCGGAAACGATGGCCGGGGACTTGCCGCCCAGTTCCAGGGTCACCGGGGTCAGGTTTTCCGCCGCGGCGCGCATCACGTGCTTGCCGATGCTGGTGGCGCCGGTGAACAGCAGGTGATCGAAGGGCAGCCGGGAGAAGGCCACGCCCACGTCGGCTTCGCCCAGCACCACGGCGACCAGGTCCTCGGGGAACGCCTTGGCCAGCAGGCGCTTGAGCAGCAGGCCGGTGGCGGGGGTCGATTCGCTGAGCTTGAGCAGCACCCGGTTGCCGGCGGCGAGCGCGCCCACCAGCGGGCCGATGGCCAGGTACAGCGGGTAGTTCCACGGCACTATCACCCCGACCACGCCCAGCGGTTGGTAGACGACCTTGGCCGAGGCCGGTTGGAAGGCCACGCCGACTTTGCGCCTGGAAGGTTTCATCCAGCCCTTGAGGTGTTTGCTGGCGTAGTGGATGCCATGCAGGCTGGGCATGATTTCGGCGAGCAGGGTTTCGTCGGCGCTGCGATGGCTGAAATCTTCGCTGATGGCCTCGATCAGGGCCTGGCGCTCGCTGTCGAGCAGGTCGCGCAGGCTCTTGAGCCATTGCTGGCGCTGGGCGGCCGGGGGCATGGGGTTGGCCGCGAAGGCCTGGCGCTGGGTGGCGAACAGACGATGGAGCTCATCCAACTGCTGGTGGGCTTCCGGCAAGTAGGCGATTTCGGCAGACATGGGCGGCTCCGGTTTTCATGGGGTGGGGGATTTTTAGAGTTTATGCTCTAAAATGTCAAATGACATCCCGGGCCAGCTTTGATTTATCCCGTTGGGGATAGGTCGTAAGATGCCGGGCAACGCCTTCTCGATTAAAGCCCACGCTCATGGCCCCACGCATAAAAACCCGCGAACGTATCGTCCAGAACAGTCTGGAGCTGTTCAACCAGCAAGGCGAACGCAGTGTCAGCACCAACCACATTGCCGCCCACATGGAGATTTCGCCGGGCAACCTGTATTACCACTTCCCCAACAAGCAGGCGATCATCGCCGTGCTGTTCTGCGAGTACGAAGCCCTGGTCGACAGCTTCCTGCGCCTGCCCCAGGGCCGCACCGTGACCGTGGAGGACAAGCGCTATTACCTGCAGGAGCTGCTGGCCGCCATGTGGCGCTATCGCTTCCTGCACCGCGACCTGGAACACCTGCTCGACAGCGACGGCGAACTGGCCGCCCGTTACCGACGCTTCTCCCAGCGCTGCCTGATCCACGGCACGGCGATCTACGCCGGTTTCGTCGAGGCCGGCATCCTCAGGATGGACAAGGTGCAGATCGAGTCCCTGACCCTCAATGCCTGGATCATCCTCACCTCCTGGGTGCGTTTTTTGTGCACCACCCGGGAAAACTCCGCGCACCTGAGCGAAGAGGCCATCAAGCGCGGCGTGTATCAGGTGCTGGTGCTGGAAGCCGGATTTGTCACCGACCACGCCCGGGAGGCGGTCGACGCGCTGTACCACGAGTTTTACGTGCCCCTGGCGCAAGCCCTGGAAGAAGTGCAGTAGGATCTGGATCAAGTCATCGTTCAATTACTGGAGCCCGTCATGCCCATCGCGCAACTGATCAGTCCACAGCAATTGGCCGCTCGCCTGGAGCAGCCCGGGCTGGTGATTCTCGATTGTCGTTTTGCCCTGGAAGACCCGGATTACGGCCAGCGCAGTTATGCCGGAGGGCATCTGGCCGGCGCGCATTTTGCCGACCTGGAGCGCGATCTCAGTGGCCCGGTGGTCAAGGGCGTGACCGGGCGCCATCCGCTGCCCGAACCGGCGACGCTGATCGCCCGCCTGCAGGCCTGGGGCATCGACGCCAACAGTGACATCGTGCTTTACGACGACGGCCCCGGTGCCTATGCCGCTCGGGCCTGGTGGCTGTTGGCCTGGCTGGGCAAGCGCGATGCTGTGTTCATTCTCGATGGCGGCCTGAAAGCCTGGCACACCGCCGGCCTGCCGTTGAGCCTGGATCCGCCGACCAACGTTCTCGGCCACTTCACGGGCCAGCCCGACAAATCCCTGCTGCTGAGTGCCGAGCAACTGCAAAAACGCCTCGGCCAGCCGACCCTGACCCTGCTCGACGCCCGCGCCCAGCCACGCTTTCGCGGCGAAGTGGAGCCGATCGACCCGGTGGCCGGGCATATCCCCGGCGCGCAATGCGCGGCCTTCACCGACAACCTGGGCAGCGACGGCCGTTTTCTGCCGGCCGATCAGCTCAAGAAGCGTTTTGCCGCGAAGCTGGGCGAGCGTTCGCCGAGCGAGCTGGTGTCGTACTGCGGCTCGGGCGTGACGGCTTGTCACAACCTGTTCGCCCTGTGCCTGGCCGGTTATCCACTGGGCAGCCTGTATGCCGGCTCCTGGAGCGAATGGATCACCGATCCGCAGCGCGCGGTCGCCACGGGCGACTGAGCCCCCTCACCGTAGGAGCGAAGCTTGCTCGCGATCCAGGCGCTGCGTTGTTTCTGCTGGATCGCGTCGCCTGGGATANTATTTTTCGCGAGCAAGCTTCGCTCCTACAGAAGACAGGCGTTGTTTCAGAGGGACTGGCGGGCGCTGCGATAGGCCGCCGGCCCCACGCCGTAGACCTGCTTGAACTGCCGGCTCAGATGGCTCTGGTCGGCGAACCCCAGTTGCGTCGCCACTTCCAGCGGTAGGCAGCCGTCGCGCAGCAGCGCCCGGGCCTGGGCGATGCGTTGCTGCATCAGCCAGGTGTGCGGCGGCATGCCGGTGGCGCGGCGGAATACCCGGGCGAAATGGAAGGGCGAGAGATTCACCGCCGCGGCCAGCTCTTCCAGGGAGGGTGGGGCGGCCAGCTGCGCTTGCAGCAACTCCTTGGCCTGGACGATCGCCCGGTGTTCCCGCCCGGGTTCGCCCGGCGCCTTGACCCCGGCATGACGCCGCAGCAGCAAAAGCATCATTTCCCGCCACAGGGTCTGTTGCTGCAGGGCGGTGGCCGGGCTTTCCAATAGTTGATGCAGTTGGCAGAAACCGCTGACCAGATCGGGGTCGCGATACAGCGTGGCGCCGAAGGCCGGCAGGCTGTCGGTGGGCAATTCCAGCTCGCCCAGCATGGCGAGGATCTGCGCGTTGTCCGGATAAAACGCCCGGTACAGCCAGCCGTCCTCGGTGCCCTTGTGGCCGGTGTGCAGCTCGTCCGGGTTGATCAGCACCAGGGTGCCGCGCCCCGCCAGGTGCTCGGCGCCGCGATAACGGTAGCGCTGGGCGCCGTCCATGATCATGCCGATCACATAGCCGTCATGCACATGGGGCACGAAACGATGCTCGATATAACGCGCGGCCAGCAACTCCACTCCGGCCAGGGGCGCGGTTTGCCAGAAACGGATCGATTCGCCCTGGCCGCTGTTCATCGCCGCTCGCCCCCCAGGTCGGACAACCACTGGGGAATGCGCCGTTCCAGGTAATAACCCGGGGTTTTCACCGAGCCATCGACAAAACCGACGTGCCCGCCCTTGGCCTGCAGCTCGAAGTGGGTGCTGCCGGACAGCTCGCGGGCTTCCGGCAGGCTGTGGGGGAACACGAAGGGATCGTCCGCGGCCTGGATGATCAGGGTGCTGGTGCGGATTTCCCCGAGGAAATAACGGCTGGAGGCGCGCCGGTAATAGTCCTGGGCATCGGCAAAGCCATTCAGTGGTGCGGTGACCCGGCCGTCGAAGTCCCAGAAGGTGCGCATTTTCTCCAGCGGCCCGAGTCGCTCCAGCACGGCCAGGCCTTCATGGCGCCCGTCGTGCTGGAACTGGCGCTGCTTGTCCTTGATGTAGGCCAGCATCTCGCGCATGAAATGCGCCTGGTAAACCTTGGAAAACCCCTGGCCGATGCGGTCGGCGCACTGGTCCAGGCGAAACGGCACCGAGACCGCGACGGCGCCTTGCAGCTGGCTGGCGCTGCCGCTTTCCCCCAGGTGCTTGAGCAGCACATTGCCGCCCAGCGAGTAGCCCACCGCGAACAGCGGGGCCAGCGGGCGCTTGCTGCGCAGGTGGTCGATGGCGGCGGCCAGGTCTTCGCTGGCGCCTGAGTGATAGCTGCGCGGCAGCAGGTTGGGTTCGCCCGAGCAGCCGCGCCAGTTCAGCGCCGCGCTGGCCCAGCCCTGGTTTGCCAGGGCCTTTTGCAGGCCGGCCACGTAGGGCGAGTTGGAAGAGCCGGTCAGGCCGTGCAGCACCAGCACCAGGGGCGCGGTGGCGGAGTGCGGGCCGTGCCAGTCGAGATCGAGAAAGTCGCCGTCGTCGAGCCACAGGCGTTCGCGCTGGCGCTCGAGGTGAGTGGTCTTGCGCCACAGCGGGCCCCACAGGGTTTGCAGGTGCGGGTTGCCGAGGCCGAAGGCGGGAATGAAAGGATCTGACGGAGTAGGCACGGTGATTCTCGTAGCAGCGGTGCGCATCCCCCGGCGGGCTGCGCACCTTTTTCAGGCCGGTGGGTCAGCCGGCGATCTCTGCCATACGTTGCCACAAGGCGTAGTACACCTGCCCGGATTTTTGCTCGCGGTGCAGGCGCCAGTTCGCCGGCAGGCCCAAGGTCGACGGCGCGCTTTCACTTTCGGTATAGACCCAGGCGTCGTCGTCCAGCCAGTCGCGTTCTTCCAGCAGGGCACAGGCGGCCGGCAGCAGGTTCTGATGGAATGGCGGGTCGAGGAACACCAGGTCGAAACGGCTGGCGGGCTGGGTTTCCAGATAACGCAGGGCGTCGGCGGTCTGCACCTGACCGACGGTGCAGCGCAGGGTGCCCAGGTGCTCGCGCAGGCGCGACACGGCCAGGTTGCTGGCATCCAGCGCCTGGCCCATGGCGGCGCCGCGGGACAGGGCTTCGAGAAACAGCGCGCCGCTGCCGGCGAACAGGTCGAGCACCTTGGCCCCGGGGACATAAGGCGCCAGCCAGTTGAACAGGGTTTCGCGCACCCGGTCCGGGGTCGGGCGCAGGCCCGGCACATCGGGGAAGCTCAGGCGGCGGCTGCGCCACTCGCCGCCGATGATGCGCAGTTGGCCCACACCGTTGTGCTGGTTATGGACGGGTTTCTTGCTGGGACGCGATGGGCTGGCCATTAGTGCTCCGGAACCCCGAGCGGCTGCTCGGCGGGTTTTTCAGTAGGGGCCGGCAACGGCTTTTGCGGCACGGTCGGGCCGGCGGTGACGATGACCGTCTTGTCCGCGCTCAAGTGCTTGTTCAGTACGTCCCGGACCTGCTCCACGGTCAGGCTCTGGGACTGCTGCATGAAGTCTTCAAGATAGCTCAGCGGCAGGTTGTAGAAGCCGATGGCGCCCAGTTGGCCGACGATATCGGCGTTGCTGGCGGTGGACAGCGGGAAGCTGCCGGCCAGTTCGCGCTTGGCGTCGTCGAGTTCCTTCTGGGTCGGGCCGGTCTTGAGGTAGTCGGCGAGCACGTCCTGCACCAGCTTGAGGGTGCCTTCGCTCATTTCGGCGCGGGTCTGCAGGTTGATCATGAACGGACCACGGGCCTGCATCGGGCTGAAGCCGGAATAGACGCCGTAGGTCAGGCCGCGCTTCTCGCGCACTTCGCTCATCAGCCGGGTGCCAAAACCGCCGCCGCCAAGGATCTGGTTGCCCAGGGACAGCGCCGCGTAATCCGGGTCGTCACGATCGATGCCCAGTTGCGCCAGCAGCAGGCTGGTCTGGCTGGACGGGTATTCGATATGGCCGATGCCGGCCTGTGGCTCGGTTGGTTGCGGGATTTTCGCCAGCGCCGGGCCTTTGGGCAGGGCGGCGGAGATCTGCGCGGCAATCGCCTCGGCGTCGCTGCGCGACAGGTCGCCCACCAGGGCGATCACCACGTTGCCGGCGGCATAGGCCTTGGCGTGGAACGCTCGCAGCTGGGCCAGGCTGATCGGCGGCACGCTCTGGGCGGTGCCATCGCTGGAATGGGCATACGGATGGCTGCCGTACAGGCGGTTCATCAGTTCCAGGCTCGCCAGCTTGCCGGGGTTCTGCTTCTGGTACTCGAAGCCAGCGAGCACCTGGTTCTTGATGCGCGCCAGGGAGTCGGCCGGGAAGGTCGGCTTGCCGACGACATCGGCGAACAGTTGCAGGGCCGGCGTGCGCTTGTCCGGCGCGCTCAGGCTGCGCAGGGAGGCGATGGCCATGTCCTTGTAGGCACCGTTGCCAAAGTCGGCGCCCAGGCCTTCGAAACCTTCGGCAATCGCACCGACATCCTTGCCGGCCACGCCTTCGTTGAGCATGGCGTTGGTCAGCATCGCCAGGCCCGGCGCGTCGCCATCCTGGCTGCTGCCGGCGGCGAAGGTCAGGCGCATGTCGAACATCGGCAGCTCATGGGCTTCGACGAACAGCACCTTGGCGCCTTCGGCGGTGCTCCAGGTCTTGATGTCGAGGCTGCGGCGGCTTGGGGCCTTGCCGTCGAGCTCGGCCAGGGATTGCAGCTTCTGGCTGCTCTTGGCCTTGTCCAGCGCCTGGCTGGCGTTGGATTCGTTCGCCCGCAGCAGATAAAGGCCGGCAGCGATGATCAGGGCCACGAGTGCCAGGCCGAGCAGGACCGGGCTGGCGCTTTTGCGCTTACTCATGAGCGGACTCCTCAGGCAATACGTGGGCAACGCTCAGGCGTTCGCGAGTGAAATAGGTACGAGCGGCCTTCTGGATGTCTTCAGGGGTCACGCTTTGCAGTTCGGCGAGTTCGGTGTCCATGAGTTTCCAGGACAGGCCGACGGTTTCCAGCTGACCGATGGCGGTGGCCTGGCTGGTGATGGAGTCACGCTCGTAGACCAGGCCGGCGATCACCTGGGCGCGCACGCGCTCCAGCTCTTCGGCGGTCGGCGGGGTGGTTTTCAGCTCTTCGAGCAAACGCCACAGCCCGGCTTCGGCCTGGGCGATGGTTTTTTTCTTCTGGCTATTGGGCATGGCCGAAAGCAGGAACAGGCTGTCGCCGCGGGTGTAGGCGTCGAAGCTCGACGAGCCGCCGGACACCAGCTCTTCGCCGCGCTCCAGGCGGGTCGGGATGCGGGCGCTGTAGCCGCCGTCGAGCAGCGCGGCGATCAGGCGCAGGGCGTGCACCGAATGCTTGTCTTCGGCGGTGGCGATGCTCGGCACGTTGAAGGCCAGCATCACGCTCGGCAGCTGGGTCTTCACCCGCAGGGTGATCTGCCGTTCGCCGGGCTCGGCCAGTTCCAGGGGAATCTTCGCCGCGGGCACGGCGCGCTTGGGAATGGCACCGAAATAACGTTGGGCCAGGGTTTTGACTTCGTCCGGGGTGACGTCGCCGACCACCACCAGGGTGGCGTTGTTCGGCACATACCAGGACTCGTACCAGTGGCGCAGTTCCTCGACCTTCATCCGGTTGAGGTCGGCCATCCAGCCGATGGTCGGCGTGTGGTAGCCGCTGGCCGGGTAGGCCATAGCCTTGAAGCGCTCGAAGGCCTTGGACATCGGCTTGTCGTCGGTGCGCAGGCGGCGCTCTTCCTTGATCACTTCGATTTCACGGCTGAACTCGTCCGGCGGCAGGCGCAGGCTGGCCATGCGATCGGCTTCCAGCTCGAAGGCCACGCCCAGGCGGTCACGGGCCAGCACCTGGTAATAGGCGGTGAAATCGTCGCTGGTGAAGGCGTTCTCTTCGGCGCCCAGGTCGCGCAGGATCAGCGAGGCTTCGCCGGGGCCGACCTTTTCGCTGCCCTTGAACATCATGTGTTCCAGGGCGTGGGACAAACCGGTCTGGCCCGGGGTTTCGTAGCTGGAGCCGACTTTGTACCAGACCTGAGAGACCACGACCGGAGCCCGATGGTCTTCCCGGACCACGACCTTGAGGCCGTTGTCGAGGCTGAATTCGTGGGTGGGTTGTGGATCGGCAGCCAAGGCTGAAAGGGGCAGACAAACCGTACTGAGCAGCAGGCCTGCGGCGCGGCGGGCTAGAGCATTCATTCGTTTTTTAAACCTGTTGGACTGCCCGCTTGGTCTTAGCCTACGGGCGAGGAGGTGCTAGGATACTGATCCGTTTTACTGGCGGCCACGCCTATCAGGCTCGCATGGATCAACGTGTGCTTGAGCAGGTTGTATGGGTTCCCGGCAAGAAGCGCTGTTTTATCGACTAGACTTCGACTTTTCGCCGATTTTGCCGTTTCAGTCCTTTAGTAAAATCGATCCTTGAGATGCCATTGGGCATCTCGACAAAATGTTGCGCGTGAACAAGCCGGCGGAAACGCAGTCTGTTCTGCATCGAATATTTATTTGCCGGTGCGCCTTGATGGCGCGTCGCTACCTTGAGATAGCCGTCCTCCATGTTTGGTTCCAACGACGACAAGAAGACCCCAGCTGCGGCTGGCGAGAAGAAAGGCCTGTTCGGATGGCTGCGCAAAAAGCCGCAGGAAACCGTCGTCGAACAGCCACAAGTCCCCGTCGAGCCTGCCCCGGCTCCCGCTCCCGTTATAGAACAAGCAGCCCCGGTTGCCGAAGTCGCGGCGCCTGTGGTGTCGCCGATCGCCGAGCCGATCCTGCAGCCTGAACAGCCTGCGGCAGCGGCCGAACCTGCTCCCGCACCGGAGCTGCCGCTGACCCCCGAGCCCCAACACAAACCCTGGCTGACCCTGCCGGTGGCGGAAGAGCCGGTGGCGCTGGTGGAAGACGAGCAGGCGCCGCACATCACCCCGCCGATTCCGGCCGCGACCGACGTGCAGCAAGCCGCCGAGCTGTTGGTGGCCGAGTTGGCCCATAGCAGCGAGCCAGCTGAGGCCCAGGCGCTGATCGAAGAGGAGGACGTGCCACAACCGGTGATCGCGGCCTTCGTGCAGCCCGAACCTGTTCGAGCGCCGGAGCCTGCGCCTGTTGTCGCTGCTCCAGTTGCTCCAGTTGCTCCAGTTGCTCCAGTCGCGGCGGTCGAAGTGCCCGCTGCCGTCGAGCTGCCCCGTGCCGAGGAAAACAAGGTCGGCTTCTTCGCCCGCCTCAAGCAGGGCCTGTCCAAGACCAGCGCCAGCATCGGCGAAGGCATGGCCAGCCTGTTCCTGGGCAAGAAGACCATCGACGACGAGCTGCTGGAAGATATCGAGACCCGCCTGCTGACCGCCGACGTGGGCGTGGAAGCCACCGCGGTGATCATTCGGAACCTGACCCAGAAGGTCGCGCGCAAGCAGCTGACCGATGTCGATGCGCTGTACAAATCACTGCAGGCCGAGCTGGCGAGCATGCTCAAGCCGGTGGAGCAGCCGCTGCAGATCGCGTCGCAAACCAAGCCGTTCGTGATTCTGGTGGTGGGCGTCAACGGCGCCGGCAAGACCACCACCATCGGCAAGCTGGCCAAGAAGCTGCAGCTCGAAGGCAAGAAGGTCATGCTCGCCGCGGGCGACACCTTCCGCGCCGCGGCGGTGGAACAGCTGCAGGTCTGGGGCGAGCGCAACAAGATTCCGGTGATCGCCCAGCACACCGGCGCCGACTCGGCCTCGGTGATCTTCGACGCCGTGCAGGCCGCCAAGGCCCGTGGCATCGATGTGCTGATCGCCGACACCGCCGGTCGCCTGCACACCAAAGACAACCTGATGGAAGAGCTGAAGAAGGTTCGCCGGGTGATCGGCAAGCTCGACGCCGATGCGCCGCACGAAGTGCTGCTGGTGCTCGACGCCGGTACCGGCCAGAACGCCATTAACCAGGCCAAGCAGTTCAACCAGACGGTCGAGCTGACCGGCCTGGCCCTGACCAAGCTCGACGGCACCGCCAAGGGCGGGGTGATCTTCGCCCTGGCCAAGCAGTTCGGCCTGCCGATCCGCTACATCGGCGTCGGTGAGGGCATCGACGACCTGCGCGCCTTTGAAGCCGAACCCTTTGTCCAGGCACTGTTTGCCGAGCGGGAGCGTTCATGATTCGTTTCGAACAGGTCGGTAAGCGTTACCCGAACGGCCATGTCGGCCTGCACGAGCTGAGCTTCCGGGTTCGTCGCGGCGAATTTCTGTTCGTCACCGGCCACTCCGGCGCCGGCAAGTCCACGCTGCTGCGGTTGCTGCTGGCCATGGAGCGTCCAACCAGCGGCAAGCTGCTGTTGGCCGGTCAGGACCTGAGCACCATCAGCAACGCGCAGATTCCGTTCCTGCGGCGGCAGATCGGCGTGGTGTTCCAGAACCACCAGCTGCTGTTCGATCGCACCGTCTTCAACAACGTCGCCTTGCCGCTGCAGATCCTCGGCCTGTCCAAGGCCGAAATCGCCAAGCGCGTGGACTCGGCCCTGGAGCGCGTGGCGCTCTCGGACAAGACCGACCTCTACCCGGGCGACCTGTCCACCGGTCAGCAGCAGCGCGTCGGCATTGCCCGCGCCATCGTGCACCGCCCGGCCTTGCTGCTGGCGGACGAACCCACAGGTAACCTCGACCCGCGTCTGGCGGCGGAAATCATGGGCGTATTCGAAGATATCAACCGTCTGGGCACCAGCGTGCTGATCGCCAGTCACGACCTGGCGCTGATCGCGCGCATGCGCCATCGCATGCTGACCCTGCAACGCGGCCGATTGATCGGCGACGGGGAGGCTAGCGTATGAGTGCGACCCGCAGCCCTAAAGTGGCCGAACGCGTGGCTCCGAAAGCCCCGGATCAACCGCCGCAGAAGAAAAAACGCAACGAAGACGAGGGGCCGGATTTCGGCACCCTGCTGCACGCCTGGATCGAAAGCCATCGCGCCAGCCTGCTGGACAGCCTGCGTCGCCTGGGCAAGCAGCCGATCGGCAGCTTCTTCACCTGCCTGGTGATGGCCGTGGCCCTGAGCCTGCCGATGGGCTTGTCGTTGTTGCTCAACAACGTCGAGCGCCTGGGTGGTTCCTGGCAGCGCGCGGCGCAGATTTCCCTGTACCTGGAGCTCGATGCCAGCGCCACCGAGGGCGAAAGCCTGAGCGAGCAGATCAAGGCCATGCCGGGTGTGGCGGATGCCGAGTTCATCGGCAAGGACAAGGCCCTGGACGAGTTCCAGCAGCAGTCCGGACTGGGCGAGGCGCTCAAGGAGTTGCCGCAGAACCCGCTGCCGGGTGTGGTCCTGGTCACGCCGAACGAAGTGGACAAGGCGACCCTGGAAGCCTTGCGTCAGCGCCTGGCGGAAATGCCCAAGGTGCAGCAGGCGCAACTGGACCTGGTGTGGGTCGAGCGGCTGGCGGCGATCCTCAAGCTGGGCGACCGGTTTGTCTTCGGCCTGACGGTGTTGCTGGTTTCTGCATTACTTTTGGTGATAGGCAATACCATTCGTCTTCATATTGAAAACCGCCGCACCGAGATAGAAGTGATTAAACTCGTCGGCGGCACGGACAGTTATGTACGGCGTCCCTTCCTTTATATGGGCGCCTTGTATGGCTTCGGTGCGGGGATTCTGTCCTGGGGTGTTCTGGCGTTCGGCCTCGACTGGCTGAATGACGCGGTAGTGGGGCTGGCCGGCTTGTACGGCAGTGATTTCGCCCTGGCTGGCGTGCCGGTCGCCGATGGTCTATCACTCTTGCTTGGCGCGGTGTTGTTGGGGTATATCGGTGCGTGGATTGCGGTGGCCCGTCACTTGCGGGAGCTGGCGCCGAAATAGTGTCTTTTTGCTTGTATTGACCTTTTAGTATTTTTGGGAACTTGTTTTGTGGTTCCCGGTCAATTTTCAGCAGTGCTGAATAAGCACGAGTTATGTGAGTCGGAGGTTTTTTCGTATGACCACTTCTTTGCAACCTGCTTATGCCTTGGTCCCGGGTGCGAACCTGGAGGCCTATGTGCACACGGTGAACAGCATTCCATTGCTGACGCCCGAGCAGGAGCGTGAACTGGCCGAGAGTCTCTACTATGAGCAGGATCTTGAGGCGGCTCGGCAGATGGTGCTCGCCCACCTGCGTTTTGTCGTACATATCGCCCGTAGTTATTCCGGCTACGGTCTGGCCCAGGCCGACCTGATCCAGGAAGGCAACGTTGGCCTGATGAAGGCTGTAAAACGCTTCAACCCGGAAATGGGTGTGCGTCTGGTTTCGTTCGCCGTGCACTGGATCAAGGCGGAAATCCACGAGTTCATCCTGCGCAACTGGCGCATCGTGAAAGTCGCGACCACCAAAGCCCAGCGCAAGCTGTTCTTCAACCTGCGCAGCCAGAAGAAGCGTCTGGCCTGGTTGAACAACGAAGAAGTCCATCGTGTGGCGGAAAGCCTTGGTGTAGAGCCGCGCGAAGTGCGCGAGATGGAAAGCCGCCTGACCGGCCATGACATGGCCTTCGACCCAGCCGCCGAAGCGGATGACGACAGCGCCTTCCAATCGCCGGCCAACTACCTGGAAGACCACCGGTACGACCCGGCCCGTCAGCTGGAAGATGCCGACTGGACCGACAACTCCACCAGCAACCTGCACGAGGCGCTGGAAGTGCTGGACGACCGCAGCCGTGACATCCTCTACCAGCGCTGGCTGGCGGAAGAGAAAGCCACGCTGCACGACCTGGCGCAGAAGTACAACGTCTCGGCCGAGCGTATCCGTCAGCTCGAGAAGAGCGCGATGAACAAGCTCAAGTTGTCGATTTCCGCGTAATACGCAGCGCAATAAAAAACGCCCCGATCCGATCGGGGCGTTTTTGTTTGTGGCGTTGGGGCGGCGGTGTCTGTGAGGGCGCTATCGCGAGCAANTTCTGTAGGAGCGAAGCTTGCTCGCGATCAGATCTTGAACGTCACTGCGCCCACAGCGCCTTGCGCGAATCGTTCAGCCCCAGCAGGTAGCTGTCCCCGCCCAGCTGGCCCATCTGCCGGCGAATCCAGCCGGCGCGGCGCGCCACATAACTGCTCGGATGGCTGGCGCTCCATACCCGTGGGTTGGGCAGGACCGCGGCCAGCAGGCTGGCCTGTTGCCGCGACAGCGAACCCGCGCTGACGCCGAAGTGATGCCGCGCCGCGGCCTCGGCGCCAAACACGCCTTCGTCCCACTCGGCGCTGTTGAGGTAGACCTCGAGAATCCGTTGCTTGGGCCAGAAGATCTCGATCAGCCCGGTGAACCAGGCTTCCAGGCCTTTGCGCAGCCAGCTGCGCCCGGACCACAGGAACAGGTTTTTCGCCACCTGCTGGCTCAGGGTGCTGGCGCCACGAATCGAGCCGCCGCGCTCGTTATGGGCGAAGGCGGCCTGGATCGCGCCGATGTCGAACCCCCAGTGTTCGGGGAACTTCTGGTCTTCGCCGGCGATCACCGCCACCTTCAGGTCATCGGAGATCTCGTCCCAGGGTGTCCAGCTGCGTTGCAGGTCGATGGGCTCGCCGTCGACCCAGGATTCGATCTTGCGTTCGACCATCAAGGCCGTGCCCGGAGGCGGTACGACACGGAGCACCAGCACCAGCAAAACACTGCCGACGGCGAACCAGAGCAGGGCTTTAGAGAAACGACGGAAAAATAAACGCAGCATAGAGATGGCTTGGCCGAACCCGTTGAGCGCGCCATTATACAGGCCCGACCGACGATTCTGACTGGAGTTCCTCATGCTGCGTGGTTTCCTGATGCTGGCCGCCTTTTTCGGCTTTACCGGCGTTGCCCTGGGCGCATTCGCTGCCCATGGCCTGAAAAATCGCCTGAGCGCGGAATACCTGGCGATTTTCCATACCGGCGTCACCTACCAGCTGGTGCACACCCTGGCGCTACTGGGCGTGGCGCTGCTGGCCACGCAGATCCCCGGCCGTCTGGTGACCTGGGCCGGCGCTTCGTTCGCCATCGGCATCCTGCTGTTTTCCGGCAGCCTCTACCTGCTGACCCTGACCGGTTTCAGCAAGCTGGGCATCGTTACCCCCTTTGGTGGCCTGGCCTTCCTGATCGGCTGGTTGTGCCTGGGTCTTGCCGCCTGGCGGTTGAGCTGACCGGCAGGTCCATTTCGAGACGAATGGCTTGGGTCGGCCAGACTGATCGGGCTAGAATGCTGGCCCCTAAAAATGATGGCGGCATTCGGCATGCGCATTCAGTTGAACGGCGAATCCTTTGAACTGCCCGACGGCGAAACCGTTGCGGCCCTGCTGACCCGTCTGGACCTGACCGGACGCCGGATCGCGGTCGAACTCAACCTGGATATCGTTCCGCGCAGCCAGCACGCCGAGACCACCCTCAACGAGGGCGATCAGGTCGAAGTTGTACACGCCATCGGCGGCGGCTAGCCACCCGGGCCAGGGCTGGCCCCACTCACGCATTCTGCAAGAACCTCACCCCAACAGAGGATTTCCGATGAGCAACGTTCGCAGCGACAAGCCTTTCGTCCTGGCCGGTCGTACCTACCAGTCGCGTTTGCTGGTAGGCACCGGCAAGTACCGTGACATGGAAGAAACCCGCCTGGCCATCGAAGCCTCGGGTGCCGAGATCGTCACCGTCGCCGTGCGCCGGACCAATATCGGCCAGAACCCGGGCGAACCGAACCTGCTGGATATCCTGCCGCCGGATCGCTACACCATCCTGCCGAATACCGCCGGCTGCTATGACGCGGTCGAGGCCGTGCGCACCTGCCGCCTGGCCCGTGAGCTGCTCGATGGCCACAACCTGGTGAAGCTGGAAGTGCTGGCCGACCAGAAAACCCTGTTCCCCAACGTGCTGGAAACCCTCAAGGCCGCCGAAGTGCTGGTCAAGGAAGGTTTCGACGTGATGGTGTACACCAGCGATGACCCGATCATCGCCCGCCAGCTGGCGGAAATGGGCTGCATCGCGGTCATGCCGCTGGCCGGCCTGATCGGTACTGGCCTGGGGATCTGCAACCCGTACAACCTGCAGATCATCCTCGAAGAAGCCAAGGTCCCGGTGCTGGTGGATGCCGGTGTCGGCACTGCCTCCGACGCCACCATCGCCATGGAGCTGGGCTGCGAAGCGGTGCTGATGAACTCGGCCATCGCCCATGCGCAACAACCGGTGCTGATGGCCGAAGCCATGAAGCACGCCATTGTGGCAGGCCGCCTGGCGTACCTCGCCGGCCGCATGCCGAAGAAACTCTATGCCAGCGCCTCCTCGCCGCTGGATGGTCTGATCAAGTAAGAGCCATTGATGACTGAATCAAACGACACGCCAATCCAGCCGGAAGCCGGCGACGAGCGCCAACACCGCCGCATCAAGAGTTTCGTGATGCGCGCCGGGCGCATGACCGAAGGCCAGCAGCGCGGCCTGGAGCAGGGCGCGCCGCTGTATGTGCTGCCGCTGGCCGACGCGCCGGTGGATTTCGATCAGGTGTTTGGCCGCTCGGCGCCACGCTCCCTGGAAATCGGCTTCGGCATGGGCCACTCGCTGCTGGAAATGGCAGCGGCCGCGCCGGAGCAGGATTTCATTGGTGTGGAAGTGCACCGTCCGGGTGTCGGCGCGCTGCTCAACGGCGTGCTGACCCAGGGCCTGACCAACCTGCGGGTCTACGATTGCGATGCGATCGAGGTGCTCAACCGCTGCATCGCCGATAACAGCCTGGATCGCCTGATGCTGTTTTTCCCCGATCCGTGGCACAAGAGCCGTCACCACAAGCGTCGTATCGTCCAGGCGTCCTTCGCCGAGCTGGTGCGCAGCAAGCTGAAGGTTGGCGGCATCCTGCATATGGCCACCGACTGGGAGCCTTATGCCGAGTACATGCTGGAAGTGATGAATGTCGCGCCGGGTTACCGCAACCTGGCCGAAGACGGCAAGTGCGTGCCGCGCCCGGCCGAGCGCCCGATCACCAAGTTCGAACGCCGCGGCGAGCGCCTGGGGCATGGTGTGTGGGATCTGAAGTTCGAAAAGCTGGCTTGAGCCAATCGGTAGGAGCGGAGTTTGCTCGCGAGCAAGCTTCGCTCCTACAACAGCGCTTCGATAAATCCGACGGGAACCTGATCGGTCAGCCAGACCCCGTTCTCCGCCTGATAGAACTTGAAGCCTTGCGCCTGCATGTCCTGTGCGGCGATCTTGAGTATCAGCACCTTCCCGTAACGCTGCCCCACCGCTTCGGCGGTCGCCAGGTCCTGTGACAGGTGCACGTGATGGCGTGCGCCCGGGATCAGGCCTTTCTCGTTGATCGAGTCCATGAACCGCGTGGCGGTGCCGTGGTAAAGCACGGCCGGTGGCTGCTGTTCGGCCAGTTGCAGGTTCACGCTCTTGCTGGAGTGGCCTTGCACGGCGCGGATGCGCTGGCCGTCCTCGGACAGGGCGAAGCGTTTCTTGTCGTTGCTGGCGACCACCTCGGCGATCAATTCGGGCGTCAGCTGGCGTCCATCCCTGGCGGCACCCTCGATCAAGGCATCGACCCCGGCCCAGCCTTCGCTGTCCAGCTGCAGGCCAATCGCCTGCGGCTCATGGCGCAGCACGTAGCTGAGGAATTTGCTGACTTCTTCGGCGGCTTTCCTGCTCATATTCATCCTTGTGCATAAGTCATGTAGCCGCTGCCGCAGGCTGCGATCGGTTGCGAAGCGACCGCCAAGCCTGTCGATGCGATACGTCAGGTGTAACGCAGTGTCTGGGTTTATGGCTGCTGCGCAGCCAATCGCAGCCTGCGGCAGCGGCTACAGGTCAGCGGCGGTCGGCGACCACCCCGATCAGCACCAGCACCACCAGCAGCACCGGCGCCAGGCTGTAGTTGTTGAACTGGCTCAGGCCGCGGACGATCCATGGCGTGGCGTAGATCAGCGCCGCGCCGCTGCCGATCATGCACAGCAGCGCCATCATCGGTACGCGCAGGGCGCCGGCGAGACCGCCCAGGCGCGCTTCGACCCAGCCTTTGATATCGGCGCCGAACAGCACCAGCAGGCAGCCGACGAGGGCCAGGGAGATTTCTGAAAGGTTGCTGCGACTCCAGCGGGACACGGTGGCGAGCAGGTCGAGTATCAAATCCATGCGTTTTCCCTTAGGGCTGAAATCAGCTCAGAAATTTCTGCAGCAAGTCATTGAGGAAGAGTTGGCCGCGCGGGGTGGCCGCCAGGCGTGACGGTTCGACCTGCAACAGGCCGCTTTGTTCGGCTTCACGGCGACCTTCGGCGAGGCTTTCCAGGGATAGCCCGGTGCGCTCCGGATACAGCCGGGCCTCGACGCCTGCGGTCAGGCGCAGGGCGTTCATCAGGAACTCGAACAGCAGCTCTTCGTTGCTCAGGTCCTTTTCGCCGGCCTTGAAGTTTTTCGCCGGGTTGAGGTAGTCCTTGGGCAGTCGGGTCTTCCAGGTGCGCACGATGCGCCCGTCCGGATGGCTGAGCTTGCCGTGGGCGCCGGCGCCGATGCCGATGAAGTCGCCGAAGCTCCAGTAATTGAGGTTGTGCCGGGCCGCCCGGCCGGGCTGGGCATAGGCCGAGACTTCGTACTGGGCGTAGCCGTGCTCGGCCAGGAGCGCCTGGCCGGCTTCCTGGATGTCCCACAGGGTGTCGTCTTCCGGCAGCGTCGGCGGCTGGTTCCAGAACACCGTATTGGGTTCCAGGGTCAGCTGGTACCAGGACAGGTGGGTCGGCTTCATGGCGATGGCCTGGCGCAGGTCGCTCAGGGCGTCGTCCAGGGACTGATCCGGCAGGCCGTGCATCAGGTCCAGGTTGAAGTTGTCGAACCCGGCCTGGCACGCCATGCCGGCGGCGCGGACTGCTTCGTCGCCGTTGTGGATGCGGCCCAGGGCCTTGAGCTTGTCTTCCTGGAAGCTCTGGATGCCGATCGACAGGCGATTGATGCCCAGGGCGCGATAGGCGGTGAACTTCTCCTGCTCGAAGGTCCCGGGGTTGGCTTCCAGGGTGATCTCGATGTCGTGGGCGAACGGGATGCGTTGCTCCACGCCCTTGAGCAGTCGGCCCAGGGCCTGGGCGCTGAACAGGCTCGGCGTGCCGCCGCCGAAGAAGATCGAACTCAGCTCGCGGCCGTAGACGGCGGGCAGGTCCTGGTCGAGGTCGGCCAGCAGGGCGTCGACGTACTCTTCTTCCGGCAGCACCGGGCTGGCGGCGTGGGAGTTGAAGTCGCAGTAAGGGCATTTTCGTACACACCACGGGATGTGGATGTACAGCGCCAGGGGCGGCAGCTGGGGCAGGGCCGCCCGGGGCGTTTGCGCACCGCCGAGAATCAGCGGTTGCGCGGACGAATCTATGGTCATTGCAGGCTCAAGCGTTGCCGCAGAATGGCCATGGCGCGAGCGCGATGGCTGAGTTGGTTCTTTTGGATCGGGTCCAGTTCGGCGCTGGAGCAGTTGCGTTCCGGCACCCAGAACAGCGGGTCGTAGCCGAAACCGTGCTCACCGCTGGCGGCCGTGAGGATGCGCCCGTGCCACAGGCCTTCGCAGAGGATCGGTAGCGGATCCTCGGCATGCCGTACCAGCGCCAGCACGCAGACGAACTGCGCGCCGCGCTCGGCCTCGGGTACATCCTTCAGGGCGTCCAGCAGCTTGGCGTTGTTCGCTGCGTCGCCCTGGCCGTCGGCGTAACGCGCCGAGTAGATACCCGGCGCGCCGCCGAGGAAGTCCACCGCCAGGCCCGAATCGTCCGCCAGCGCCGGCAGGCCGGAAATGCGCGAAGCGTTGCGGGCCTTGAGGATGGCGTTCTCGACGAACGACAGGCCGGTCTCTTCCGGTTCGACGCTGCTGAACTCGCCGATCGAGCGCAGGTGCACCGAGTCGCCGAGCATGGCCTGGAGTTCCTTGAGTTTGCCGGCGTTATGGCTGGCCAGTACGAGTTGGGTAAAAGTCATCATTCGCCGGGGAAAAGCTCTTGGTTGAAATTGATGGTGTTGATCGCGTCACCGGTCTGCACCTTGATTTCGAAGGTGCGGGTTTCCTGCTGTTCCACAGGGTACTGGGCGATGTAGTAGATCGCGCCCTGTTCGGTGATTTGCTTGAATTTCAGCGGCACCGATTGGCTGGTCAGGTCCTTGACGGTCCCGGTGACCTGGGCGACCAGCGGTTTGCCGGCCTTGAGCACGGAAACGTTGATCACGCCCTGGTTCTTGCTGCGCACCAGCTCCGCGGCCTTGGCGATGTCCGGTTGCAGGAAGGTGGAGTTGAAGGTGTTGTAGTGCACTGTCACGTCACCGAACACTTCCTGGCGCTCGCCCTTGATGGGCTCCGCGGCCATCGCCGACGCGCTCAGGCACGCTGCCAATAGAAAAGTAACCAAGCGACCCATGATCGTTCTCCTTGCTTTGAATCTGGTTTATACCGCGATCTGGTGATCCTGCAGGCCGGGGCTGCTGACGCGGTAGATGCCGATCTCACCTAACAGATTAGGCCATAGCTTACTGGCCCACCCGTGGCGGTGCTGTTGATCCACCGCAAGGCGATCGATGACCTTGGCTTCACGTTCGCGGCAAAGCTCTTCGAAGTCCTCGAATGTGCAGAAGTGGATGTTCGGCGTGTTGTACCAGGTGTACGGCAGGAACTCCGAGACCGGCATCCGTCCCTTGCTGGCCAGGTACCAGCGGCAGCGCCAGTGGCCGAAGTTGGGGAAGGTGATGATGCACTGGCGGCCGACCCGCAGCATTTCGTCGAGGATCCGGTCCGGGTAGTGCACGGCCTGCAGGGCCTGGGTCATGACCACGATATCGAAGCTGTTGCTGGCGAAGTTGCCCAGGCCCTTGTCCAGGTCCTGTTCGATGACGTTGATGCCCTTGGCCACACACTCGGCGATGTTCTCCGGGTCGTTTTCCAGGCCGTAGCCGGTGACTTGCTTGTGATCGCGCAGCCAGCTCAGCAGTTCGCCATTGCCGCAACCGAGGTCGAGCACGCGGCTGCCGGCGGGGATCCATTCCTGGATGATTTCCAGATCCGCTCTCATGACGGGCTCCTCACAGGGTAATTCGGTTCATGTAGTTGCCGAACGCCTGCAGGTAACGCGGGATCGGGATCAGGAAGGCGTCGTGGCCCTGTGGGGCGTCGATTTCCAGGTAGCTGACGTCCTTGCGCGCGGCCATCAGGGCGTCCACCAGCTCCCGCGAGCGGGCCGGGGAGAAGCGCCAGTCGGTGGTGAAGGACATCAAGCAGAACTTGGCCTTGGCGCCTTCGAAGGTTCTCGCCAGGTTATCGTCGAAGTTCGCCGCCGGATCGAAGTAATCCAGTGCCTTGGTCATCAGCAGGTAGGTGTTGGCGTCGAACCGCCCGGAGAACTCCTCGCCCTGATAACGCAGGTAGCTTTCGACCTGGAACTCGACGCTGTGGAAGTCGTAGTTGAGCTTTTCGCTCTTCAGGCCACGGCCGAATTTCTCGCCCATGGAGTCGTCGGACAGGTAGGTGATGTGCCCGACCATCCGCGCCAGCATCAGCCCGCGCTTGGGGATCACGCCCTGTTCCTGGAACGAGCCGCCGTGGAATTCGGGGTCGGTGAGGATGGCCTGGCGCGCCACTTCGTTGAAGGCGATGTTCTGCGCCGACAGCTTGGGCGCCGAGGCGATGGCCAGGCAATGGCGCACCCGGTCCGGGTAGGTGATGGTCCACTGCAGGGCCTGCATGCCGCCCAGGCTGCCGCCGATCACGGCGGCCCACTGGTGGATGCCGATGCGGTCGGCCAGGCGCGCCTGGCTGTGCACCCAGTCTTCCACGGTCAGCACCGGGAAATCGGCGCCGAACGGCTTGCCGGTGTCCGGGTTGACGCTGCTCGGGCCGGTGGAGCCGTTGCAGCCGCCGAGGTTGTTCAGGCTGACGACGAAGAACTTGTTGGTGTCGATCGGCTTGCCCGGGCCGATGCAGCTGTCCCACCAACCCGGCTTGCGGTCGTCGGGGCTGTGGTAGCCGGCGGCGTGGTGATGGCCGGACAGGGCGTGGCAGATCAGCACGGCATTGCTCGCCGTGGCGTTCAGCTGGCCGTAGGTCTCGAAGATCAGATCATAGGCTGGCAGGGAGCGGCCGCAGGCCAGGGCCAGGGGCTCGCTGAAGTGCGCCACTTGCGGCGTCACCAGACCAACGGAATCGGCGGGAAAGGCAGTTGGCATCGACCCTGCTCTCGTTTAAATGAGGCGTAAGTCTAAAGACCGCTGCCCCCAGCGGCAAGCAAAGGCCGGGGCTGATTTCAGGCAGTTGAAGCGCAGTGAGGCAATCGCGGGCAAGCCTCGCTCCNAGGAGCGAGGCTTGCCCGCGATGAACGATGATGAAATCAGGCGGACGGACGCTGTAATTCCGGCAGATCCGGCAGCTTCTTCGGCGCGTTGATCCGCACCCGTTTCTGCCGGTTCAGCTCGCCGCTGATCAGGCTCACCTGGCTTTTGGACACGCCGAACGCCTTGGCCAGGAAGGCCATCAGGTGGGCGTTGGCCTTGCCCTCCACCGGCGGCGCGGTGAGGCGGATCTTCAGGCGCTCGCCATGCAGCCCGGCGAAGTCATCGCTACGGGCCGCAGGTTGCAGGTGACACTCCAGGATCAGGTCGTCGCCGTCCCAGCGAAAGTAGCTCATCACAGAGGCCGGGTCAGATCAGCAGGCGCAGGATTTCCGGCATCATGGTCATCGCTGCCAGGTTGTTGATCACCAGCATGTCGATCAGCTTGAGCACCATGAACGCCAGGATCGGCGAGATATCCAGGCCGCCCATGCTCGGCAGGATGCGGCGGAATGGCGCCAGGACCGGCTCGCAGATCTGGTTGACCAGCTCGGCGCCAGGGTTATGGCTGCCCGGGGCGACCCAGGAAAGGATCACGCTGATGATCAGGGCGAAGAAGAAAATCTTCATGAACAGCGCGGTCACGCCAATGATCGACCAGATCAGCAACTGCACCGGGTTGCCGGTGGTGCCGTAGGTCAGCAGCAGGGTCAGGGCCATCAGCAGCAGTTGCACGACGATCGCCAGGATCAGCGACGACATGTCCAGGCCGAACAGGCTCGGGATGACCCGGCGCATCGGCTTGAGCAGCGGCTGGGTGGCGCGCACGGCGAACTGGCACAGCGGGTTGTAGAAGTCGGCGCGTACCAGTTGCAGCACGAAGCGCAGCAGCACGATCAGCAGGTACAGGCTGCCCAGGGTTTGCAGCACGTACACCGCCGCAGTGTTCAATCCAATCATCATTGGCTCCTTATTGGCCCAGTTGTTCGGCCATCTCGGCCGAGCGGTGCGCTGCGGCACCCAATGCTTTTTCCACCAGGGCTTCGAAGCCGCTGGCCTGGAACGACTTGATCGCCGCCTCGGTGGTACCGGCCGGCGAGGTCACGCGGCGGCGCAGTTCGGCCGCGTCGACGTCGCTGGACACTGCCATGTGCGCCGCGCCCAGCGCGGTCTGCAGGGTCAGTTGGCGGGCGGTTTCCCGTGGCAGGCCGAGTTTCTCGCCGGCGGCGGTCATGGCTTCGATCAGCAGGAAGAAATACGCCGGGCCGCTGCCGGACACGGCGGTTACCGCGTCCAGTTGCTGCTCCTGTTCCAGCCACAGGACGATGCCCACGGCCGACAGCAGTTGTTCAGCCTGCTGGCGTTGCTCCGCGCTCACCGCGGCGGTGGCGTACAGGCCGCTGGCGCCCTGGCGCAGCAGGGCCGGGGTGTTGGGCATGCAGCGCACGATCGGCTGCTCGCCGAGCCATTTGTTGATGCTGGCGCAGGTGATGCCGGCGGCGATGGACACGATCAGCTGGTGCGGCTTCAGGCTGGGGCGCAGGGCTTCGCACACGGCCTTCATGGCCTGTGGCTTGACCGCCAGCACCACCACGTCGACGCCGGCGATGGCCTCGGCGTTGTCGGCGAACACTTCAATGCCGTGCTCGGCCTGGACCTTGGCGCGGGTTTCGGCGCCCGGGTCGCTGGCGCGGATCTGGCTGGCGTCCAGGCCCTTGGCGCGCAGGCCGCCGATCAGGCTGGCAGCCATGTTGCCGGCGCCGATAAAGGCGATACGAGTCTTGCTCATGACAGGTCCTTATTCAGAGGTGAGGCCGCCACGGTCATGGCTGGCCATAATCGCGGGCACCAAACAGGGCGGTACCGATACGTACCCAGGTGGCGCCTTGGGCGATGGCCGCTTCGAGGTCGTGGCTCATGCCCATGGAAAGTGTGTCGGTTGGCAGGTCCAGGCTTTCGTTCAGGCGGCGTACGGCCGCAAAGGCGGCGTCCTGGGCGGCGCGATCTTCGGTCGGCTCGGGAATCGCCATCAGCCCGCGCAGTTTCAAGCGCGGCAAGGCGCCGATGGCGCTGGCCAGGGCGGGCAGGTCGGCCGGTGCGCAGCCGGACTTGCTGGCCTCGCCACTGACATTGACCTGAATGCAGATGTTCAACGGCGGCAAGTCGGCCGGGCGTTGCTCGGACAGGCGTTGAGCGATTTTCAAGCGATCCACGGAATGCACCCAGGCGAAGTTCTCGGCGATAGCACGCGTCTTGTTCGACTGAATGGGGCCGATGAAGTGCCAACTCAAGGGCAGGTCGCCGAGTTCCGCCTGTTTGCCCAGGGCTTCCTGCAGGTAGTTCTCGCCGAAGTCGCGCAGCCCGGCAGCGTAGGCTTCGCGCAGCGCCGCGGCGGGCTTGGTCTTGCTCACGGCCAGCAGGCGGATGCTGCTTGCGTCACGTTGCGAGGCCTGCGCCGCGGCACGGATCCGTGCGCTAACCAGGGCGATGTTGTCTGCTATCGTGGACATTCGATGTACGCCAGCGGGTCTTGGGTTCGCGGCATTCTACTGGAATTGGGGAACGCTATGGATATCACTGAGTTGCTGGCCTTCAGCGTCAAACAGGGCGCTTCGGACCTGCACCTCTCGGCCGGTTTGCCGCCGATGATTCGCATCGACGGCGATATTCGCCGGATCAACCTGCCGGTGCTGGAGGCGCAACAGGTGCACGAGCTGATCCTGGCCAGCATGAGCGACCCACAGCGGGCCGAGTTCAAGGCCGCGCTGGAGATCGACTTTTCCTTCGCGGTGCCGGGCCTGGCGCGCTTCCGGGTCAATGCCTTCAACCATCAGCGCGGCGGCGGCGCGGTCTTTCGCAGCATTCCCGCCAAGGTGCCGGGCCTGGACGAGTTGGGCATGGGCGAGGTGTTTCGCCGCATCAGCGAAGTACCCCGCGGCCTGGTGCTGGTGACCGGGCCGACCGGTTCCGGCAAGTCGACCACCCTGGCGGCGATGATCGATCACCTGAACCAGAGCCGGCACCAGCACATCCTCACCATCGAGGATCCCATCGAGTTCATCCACGAATCGAAGAAGTGCCTGATCAACCAGCGCGAGGTGCATCGCGACACCCGCAGCTTCTCCACGGCCCTGCGTTCGGCCCTGCGCGAAGACCCGGATGTGATCCTGGTCGGCGAGATGCGCGACCTGGAAACCATCCGCCTGGCGCTGACCGCCGCGGAGACCGGGCATCTGGTGTTCGGCACCCTGCACACCACTTCGGCGGCGAAAACCGTGGATCGGGTGGTGGACGTGTTTCCGGCCGAGGAGAAGGCGATGGTCCGCTCCATGCTCTCGGAATCGCTGCAGGCGGTGATTTCTCAGACACTGGTGAAGCGTATCGGCGGCGGCCGGGTAGCGGCTCACGAGATCATGCTGGGGACTGCGGCGATCCGTAACCTGATCCGCGAGGACAAGGTGGCGCAGATGTACTCGGCGATCCAGACCGGCGGGGCGCTGGGGATGCAGACCCTGGACATGAGCCTGAAGGCGCTGGTGGATGCTGGGCTGGTCAGCCGGGAGCACGCCCGGGAGAAGGCGCGGGCGCCGGAGAGTATTTGAGGGGCGGCAAATGCAATCGCGANCTCGCGATCAGGGAAAGCGGATCAGCGCTGAACAATGCGCAGGGTGTTCTGCTCTTTGGGCAGGACCCGCTTGGCCACTACGTAGTTCTTGTCCCAGTAGGGCTTCTTCAGGGTGTCGATGGTCACCGATTTGCCGCGGCGCGGCGCGTGGATGAAACGATCGTTGCCCAGGTAGATGGCGACGTGGTTGACCCGGCGGCTCTTGAGGTTGAAGAACAGCAGGTCGCCAGGCTTGAGGTCCTTGCGCTCGACTTTCTGCCCGTGACCGTTGGCCATGGCATTGGAGGTGCGCGGCAGATCGACGGCGGCGACGTCGTTGAAGGCGTATTTCACCAGGCCGCTGCAGTCGAAGCCTTTGCTTGGGCTGCTGCCGCCCCAACGGTAAGGGGTACCCAGTACGTTGACGGCACGGCTGAGCACTGTGCTGCTCTGCTTGGCCGCCATCTGCGGCACCGGCTTGCTGCTGACGCTGCTCAGGTGAGTCGGGCGTTTGACCGACAGCTTGTTCTTGGAGCTGTTCTTGCTGACTTGGGTGACGTGGGCTTTTGGAGTGAAGCCGTTCACGTTAGGAAGACGTTGCTCACGGTTGGTGGCGTGGGCGGCCAGTGGCATCAATAGGCAAATGGTTAGCCATGTCTTGAAAAATGGACGCATTAGGCAAGGCTCATATGGGTTAGCGCGCAACTTTATAACAGCTTTTTTGTCACTTCTCAGGCCGTTGGTCGATTCAACCTGGAGGTCAAATTCGCTGAAGAGGCGGCAAATTGACGCAATTGTCCGACAGAAGTCAGGCAGTGCAAGGGTTTCACGGCAGAGACCTTAACATTCGCCACACGTCGGCCGCCTGTAAAAAAGTCACAAAGAATTAAAGAAAATTTATCTATTGCGTGGAACGAGGTACTCAATGAACACCTATCGCGCCGACGGCTCGACCCATGACACCCACAGCAAGGTGATCGGTTACCTGTTGTGGATTTTCGGTTTTACCGGCTCTCACCGCTTCTATTACGGCAAGCCGATTACCGGGACTATCTGGTTTTTCACCCTGGGCTTGCTGGGCATCGGCTGGCTGATCGACCTGTTCCTGATCCCGGCCATGGACCGCGAGGCCGACCTGCGTTTTACCCCGGGACCTATCGAATACAGCGTCGCCTGGATCCTGCTGACCTTTCTCGGGATCTTTGGCGTGCACCGCATGTATCAGGGCAAATGGATCAGCGGCCTGCTGTACCTGCTGACTGGCGGGGTGTTCTTTCTGGGGGTCTTGTATGACTTCTGGACGCTGAACGACCAGGTGTCGTTGCGTAACGCGCAGCGGCGTTGAATGCAGGAACGCCATCGCGAGCAAGCTCGCTCCTACAGAAGAAGTACGGCGCCAATGGGGTCTGCGCCGTACCTGTAGGAGCGAGCTTGCTCGCGATCATGGCCGTCAGCCCTTGTGGCTGATCCGCCCATCCACCAGGGTGTAGCGCACCACGCCCGGCAGGCTATGGCCGAGGAACGGGCAGTTCTCGCCTTTCGACAGCCAGTGTTCGCCGGCCACGGTGGAGGTGCTCGGGTCGAACAGCACCAGGTCCGCCGGAGCGCCCACCGCCAGCTTGCCGGCTGGCAGGCGCAGGGCATCGGCCGGGCCGCTGCTCAGGCGTGCCAGCAGGGTCGGCAGGTCGAGCAGGCCGTCTTCCACCAGGGTCATGGCCAGGGGCAGCAGCAACTCGACGCTGCTGATGCCCGGCTCGGTGGCACCGAAAGGCGCCAGCTTGGCGTCCCGTTCATGGGGCTGGTGATGGCTGGAAATGGCCTGGACCACCCCGGACTTCACCGCTTC
This sequence comes from Pseudomonas sp. 22526, assembly GCF_052044735.1. NCBI lineage: Bacteria > Pseudomonadati > Pseudomonadota > Gammaproteobacteria > Pseudomonadales > Pseudomonadaceae > Pseudomonas > Pseudomonas sp. 22526. Next base: position 16,263 of record NZ_JBQENK010000009.1, on the reverse strand, counting down.
ACGCAGGCCTTCGCGGTCGGCGCGCGAGCGCAGCGGCGGCTGTACGTGATAGAGGCTGGAGAAGTCGATCAGCGCGTCGTCGGTGAGGATCAGCTGGTACAGCGCCACATCGGCGGTCACCGGCAGGCCGCGGGCCTGGGCCTGGGCGATCAGGGCCACGCCCCGGGCGCTGGTCAGCTGGCTGAAGTGGGCGCGCACGCCGCTTTGCTCCACCAGCAGCAGGTCGCGGGCCAGGGCCACGGTTTCCGCGGTTTCCGGAATGCCCGGCAGGCCGAGGAAGCTGGCGGTGGCGCCTTCGTGGGCCAGGCCGCCTTCGGCCAGGTCGCGGTCCTGGGAGTGGAAAATCACCGTCAGGTCGAAGGTCGCCGCGTATTCCAGCGCCCGGCACAGGGTGCGGGTGCTGCGGAAGCTCTCCAGGCCGTTGCCGAAGGCCACGCAACCGGCGTCGCGCAGGGCGATCAGCTCGGCCAGCTGTTCGCCGTCCAGGCCTTTGCTCAGGGCGCCGATCGGGAACACCTTGGTATTGCCGGCTTCGCGGGCGCGATCGAGGATCAGCTCGGCCACTGCCGAGGTGTCCAGCACCGGCTTGGTGCGCGGTGGGCAGCACAGGCTGGTGACGCCACCGGCGGCGGCGGCGCGGGTTTCGCTGGCGATGCTGCCTTTGCGGCTGTAGCCCGGCTCGCGCAGGGAGACGTTCAGGTCCACCAGCCCGGGCGCGGCCACCAGGCCCTTGGCGTCGAGGCTTTCGACTGCACTGAAACCGGCGGGCGCGGCGCCGATGGCGACGATCTTGCCGGCTTCCAGATGGATATCGCTGATTTGATCCAGGCCGCTGCTTGGATCGATGACACGGGCGCCGAGAATGCTGAGCTTCACTGGGCGTTCTCCTGCTCGAATTGTCGCTGGGCGGTCTGCCCGCTCATGGCCATGGACAGTACGGCCATGCGTACCGCGATGCCGTAGGTCACCTGGTTGAGGATCACCGAGTGCGGACCGTCGGCCACCGCCGACTCGATCTCCACGCCGCGGTTGATCGGCCCCGGGTGCATGACGATGGCGTCAGGCTTGGCGCCGGCCAGGCGCGCGGTGGTCAGGCCGAACAGGCGGTAGAACTCGCCCTCGCTCGGCAGCAGGCCGCCCTGCATGCGCTCGCGCTGCAGGCGCAGCATGATCACCACGTCGACGTCTTTCAGGCCTTCGGCCATGTCGGTGTAGACCTTCACCCCGTATTGCTCGATGCCGATCGGCAGCAGGGTCTTGGGCGCGATCACCCGGATGTCCGGGCAACCCAGGGTTTTCAGGGCCAGCATGTTCGAGCGCGCCACCCGCGAGTGCAGGATGTCGCCGACTATGGCCACCGAGAGGTTTTCGAAGCCGCCCTTGTGCCGACGAATGGTGAGCATGTCGAGCATGCCCTGGGTCGGGTGGGCGTGGCGGCCGTCGCCGCCGTTGATGATCGCCACCTGCGGGCACACATGTTCGGCGATGAAGTGCGCGGCGCCGGAGTCGCCGTGGCGCACGACGAACATGTCGGCGGCCATGGCTTCGAGGTTGCGCAGGGTATCGAGCAGGGTTTCACCCTTGCTGGCCGAGGAGGTGGACACGTTGAGCGTGATCACGTCCGCCGACAGGCGCTGGGCCGCCAGTTCGAAGGTGGTGCGGGTGCGGGTGGAGTTCTCGAAGAACACGTTGCACACGGTCTTGCCGCGCAGCAACGGGACTTTCTTCACCGCCCGGGCGCCGACTTCGAGGAAGGAGTCGGCGGTATCGAGGATTTCCGTCAGCAGCTCGCGACGCAGACCGTCGAGCGAGAGGAAGTGGCGCAGCTGGCCCTGATCGTTGAGCTGCAGCGGGCGCTTGGCGTCTAGAGGCGTCATCGCAATGGACTCTTTGGATGGGCAAATTAAAGGGCGAGGTCTTGAAGCTCGAGTTGAAGCGGCGCAGGACCGGACAATTTTACCCGCTCGTGGGCGGCCAGCGACAGGGTGGCGCCGACTACATTCGGGCGGATCGGCAGCTCGGCGGCGTCCAGGTCCAGCAGGCAGACCAGGGTCACGCTGGCCGGGCGGCCGTAGTCGAACAGCTCGTTGAGGGCAGCGCGGATGGTGCGGCCGCTCATCAGCACGTCGTCGATCAGGATCAGGTGCTGGCCTTCGATCTCGAATGGCAGCTCGGAAGGGCGCACCTGCGGGTGCAGGCCGTTCTGGCTGAAGTCGTCGCGGTAGAAGGACACATCCAGGGTGCCCAGCGGCGCGTCGCTGCCCAGTTCGGCGAGCAGGGCCTGGGCGACCCAGACGCCGCCGGTACGGATGCCGATATAGCGGGGCTCGCTGATGGCGCGTTGTTCCAGGTGGGCGGTGAGACGCACGGCCATCTGGCTGATCAGTTCGGCGGGATTGGGCAGGCTCATGATTGCTCCTTCGTGGGCCCGCGCCTGGTTGCGTGCAGCAAGGCGCAGGGTCTTACGGCTGGTGTTGTGGCCAGGAGGCGCGTGGCCGGGGGTTGACCACGCATCTTCAGGATTCGGCGTTTCAGTTGTTCAACAGCGCTGCGTTTTCGTCGAGCCAGCCTTGCAGCAGCAGGGCGGCGGCGATGGCGTCGACCGGGTTGTCGCGGTAACTGCCTTTCTGGCCGCCACGGGCCAGGCGTTCGCCCTTGGCCTCGAAGGTGGTCAGGCGTTCGTCATGGGTATAGAAGGGCAGGTTGTAGCGACCGTTGAGGCGTCGGGCGAACTTCTCGGCGCGCACGCACATCTCGCTCGGGGTGCCGTCCATGTTCAGCGGCAGGCCGACCACCACCGCATCCGGCTTCCATTCCTTGATCAGGGCTTCGACCTGATTCCAGTCCGGCACGCCGTTCTGCGCCTTCAGGGTGCACAGCTCGCGGGCCTGGCCGGTAATCGCCTGGCCGACCGCCACGCCGATCTGCTTGGTGCCGTAGTCGAACCCGAGGATCAGTCGCAGGGCCATCAGGCGTGGCCCGCCTGGCTGGTCAGCAGGGCGAGGTTGATGCCCAGGTGCTTGGCCGCCGCTTCCAGGCGCAGTTCGCTGCTGGTGTTGAACAGGATGTCGGCGTCGAACGGGCAGGTCAGCCAGGCGTTATTCGCCAGTTCGGCTTCCAGCTGCCCGGCTTCCCAGCCGGCGTAACCCAGGGCGATCAGGCTTTTCGCCGGGCCGACGCCGTCGGCGATGGCGAACAGCACATCCTGGGACGTCGACAGCGACAGACCGTCAAGCTCGACCGTGGCCTGGAAGGTCGGGCCGCTGGGGTGCAGGACAAAGCCGCGATCGGTCTGCACCGGGCCGCCGATGAAGATCGGCACATGCTGGCAGAGCGCAGGCGGGTCGATATTGGGGCGCAGTTGTTCGAGGATGTCGGCGAGGTTCAGGTCCTGCGGACGGTTGACCACCAACCCCATGGCGCCATTGGCATTGTGCTCGACGATGTAGGTCAAGGTGTGCGCAAAGTTCGGGTCGGCCATGTGCGGCATGGCGATCAGGAAGTGATGCTTGAGGTAGCTGGGGCTGACGTTCTTCATGAGCGCTAGTGTGGCGGTGGAGGGGCGAACTGACAAGCTGGGGATGCTCCCATTGCCCACGAACCCTGTAGCCGCTGCCGAGCCTGCGAGGCTGCGTACGACTGCGCAGCAGGCGCAAATCTGCCCGCACGTTTCGCCTGGCACACTGCATGGACATTTTTTGCGGCCGCTACGCGCCCGTACGCAGCCTCGCAGGCTCGGCAGCGGCTACAAGAGGTAGGGGGATCAGTTGCTGGACAGCCTGTCGCCGCGGGCGAACTTCCAGGTGCGGATGATCTCCAGCCGGTCGATATCCGACAGGTCGCCGGTAAAGGGTGCGAACGGCGCCGCCAGGCGCACGATGCGCTGGGCCGCCTGGTCCAGCAGCGGCTGGCCGGAGGACTCCAGTACCAGCACCTCGTACAGCGAGCCGTCGCGGTTGATCGACACCATCAGCCGCAGGTTGCCGTAGATCTGCTTGCGCCGGGCTTCTTCCGGGTAGTTGAGGTTGCCGATGCGCTCGACCTTCTTGCGCCATTCGTCCTTGTACCAGGCGCCCTTGTCGCGCATGGTCGAGGCCGCGCTCAGGCGGTGGATGCGCGGGCGCTTGGCGTACAGCTGCTGCTCCTGGGCCAGTTCGGCCTCCAGGCTGGCGATGTCGCTGGACAGCTGCTCGCTGTCGAACGTCGGTACGGGAACCTTGGGTTTGGCCTCGGTCTTGACCTCTTCACGCTTGGTGACGGTCTTTTTCGGCTTCGGCGCGGTGGTGGCGACCGCGGCCTTGGGCGCGGCTTCCTTGACCTCGGTCTTGGCCGGAGGCGGCGGGGTGACCTTGTTGACTTTGTTTTCCTGGAACGGCGCCACTTCGGTGGTCTTCGGGATCGCCTTCTTGTCCAGGGTGCCGCTGCCTTCCTGGTTTTCCTGGGCAAGGAAATCGGCCTTCTTCGGCTTGGTCTCGCTCTTGAAGGTGGCCAGGGTGATTTCCAGGGTCTTGCTGATCTGCTTGGGTTCGGCGAAGGAGAAACCCAGGCCGAGAATCAGCGCGATATGCAGCAGGGCGGCCAGGAACAGGGTAAATCCCAGGCGATCGACCGGGCGCACGCCGCTGTGGGCCAGCTCGGGGGGCAGATCGGAAGGGAGAGCCATCAGCGGTTCACAAAAGTCATCAGCGGTTCAACATCACAAAAAACTTCACAAGACCAACATTGCGGGTTTCACAGGCGGCGCATGATAACGCAATGTTGGTTTCAAGCCGTAAGCCTCAAGCTTCAAGCGACAAGCTGCATGTGATGCACGTCAAGCTTATGGCTTGCGGCTCGCCGCTTGCAGCTTCTTGTCGATGGCATCCATCAGCATTGCGCCGATATTGGTGCCGAAGGCGTTGTCGATCTCGCGGATGCAGGTCGGGCTGGTGACGTTGATTTCGGTCAGGTGCTCACCGATCACGTCGAGCCCCACGAACAGCAGGCCTTTCTCGCGCAGGGTCGGGCCGACCTGGGCGGCGATCCAGCGATCTTTCTCGGTCAGCGGTCGGGCTTCGCCACGGCCACCGGCGGCGAGGTTGCCACGGGTTTCACCCTGGGCGGGAATCCGCGCCAGGCAATAATCCACGGGTTCGCCGTCGATCATCAGGATGCGTTTGTCGCCATCGACGATGGCCGGCAGATACTCCTGGATCATGATCTGCTGCTTGCCATGCTGGGTCAGGGTTTCGAGGATCACCGAGAGGTTCGGGTGGCCGGCGGTGTGGCGGAAGATCGACGAGCCGCCCATGCCGTCCAGCGGCTTGAGGATCACGTCGCCGTGATGGTCGGCGAATTCGCGCAACACGTCCGGGCGACGGCTGACGATGGTCGGCGGCGTGCACTGCGGGAACAGGGTGGCGAACAGCTTTTCGTTGCAGTCGCGCAGGCTCTGCGGCTTGTTGACCACCAGCACGCCGTCGCGCTCGGCCTGCTCCAGCAGGTAGGTGGAGTAGACGAACTCCATATCGAACGGCGGGTCCTTGCGCATCAGGATCACGTCCAGTTCGCTCAGGGCGCTGTCGGTCTCGGCTTCCAGTTCGAACCACTTCTGCGGGTCGGCGAACACCTTCAGCGGACGCATCCGCGCCCGGGCCACGCCACCGGTCGCCTGGTACAGGTCCCGCTGTTCCATATAGAACAGGGTCCAGCCGCGCTCCTGGGCGGCCAGCAGCATGGCCAGCGAGCTGTCCTTCTTATAGGAGATGCTGGCGATAGGGTCCATGACAATCCCGACGCGAACGCTCATGGGCGGTTTCCTCGAAAATTAGTGGGCGCAATGGCTTGAAAAAGTGGCGTCAGAGTGGCGCTCAGGCGGTTCCCGGTCAAGGAAAAACCACCGCGCCGGTCGGCCGATAGATTGCATGGGGAGAGTATGCTAAAAAGGCTCGCATGCCGTGCTCAGGCCTTGAACATCAAGGGCTTGAGGCACTGGCCACCAGTACGGGCAGAAAATCGATTCGCTGTGGCGATGGTAGAGCAGATATGGAACAGCAATCCAGCGCCCTCAAGGTGATGGTGATCGATGATTCGAAGACGATTCGCCGCACGGCCGAAACGTTGCTGAAGAATGTGGGTTGTGAAGTCATTACCGCGATCGACGGTTTCGAGGCCCTGGCCAAGATCGCCGACCACCACCCGGACATTATCTTCGTCGACATCATGATGCCGCGGCTCGATGGCTATCAGACCTGTGCACTGATCAAGAACAACAGCGCGTTCAAGTCCACACCGGTGATTATGCTGTCCTCCAAGGACGGTCTGTTCGACAAGGCCAAGGGTCGCATCGTCGGCTCTGACCAGTTTTTGACCAAGCCTTTCAGCAAGGAAGAGCTGCTGAGCGCGATCAAGGCCCATGTGCCGGGGTTCGCCGCAGTAGAACAAGCACATTGAGGTCCGGCCAGCGGGCCGCACGCCTATTCGTATGGGGAAGACCATGGCTCGTATTCTGATCGTCGATGACTCGCCGACTGAAATGTACAAACTGACCGGCATGCTGGAAAAGCACGGTCATGAAGTCCTGAAGGCCGAAAACGGCGCCGACGGCGTGGCCCTGGCGCGCCAGGAAAAACCCGACGCGGTCCTGATGGACATCGTCATGCCCGGCCTCAACGGCTTCCAGGCCACCCGTCAGTTGACCAAGGACGCGGAAACCAGCCATATCCCGGTGATCATCATCACCACCAAGGATCAGGAAACCGACAAGGTCTGGGGGACTCGCCAGGGCGCCAAGGATTACCTGACCAAGCCGGTCGACGAAGACACCCTGATCAAGACCCTGAACAACGTCCTGGCCGGCTGACCGCCCGCGCCATGGCCGAGTCGCAAACCGCCTTCGAACTGCTGCTCGAAATCGACCAGCGTTGCCGCCTGCTGGCGGCCGACCTGCCCTCCCAGGAAACCCGCCAGCATGGCTGGAGCGGCATTGGCTTTCGCATCGGCGAGCATTGGTATGTGGCGCCGATGGGCGAAGTCAGCGAAGTCCTGCACGAGCCCCGTTACACCCTGCTGCCCGGGGTCAAGCCCTGGGTCAAGGGCGTGGCCAACCTGCGCGGGCGGCTGCTGCCGATCATGGACCTGTGCGGCTTCTTCGGCTATGAGCTGTCGGCGCTGCGCAAGCAGCGGCGGGTGCTGGTGGTCGAGCACAAAGAGGTGTTCGCCGGCTTGATGGTGGACGAGGTGGCCGGCATGCAGCATTTCGAGCAGAGCAGCCTGAAGACGGCTGCCAGCGGTAATGAACAGGGCGCCATCACGCCGTACCTGCGCGGGTATTTCCCCTGCGAGCAGGTCTGGTGGGTATTCAGTCCCTTCGCCCTGGCGCAGTCGCCGGGGTTTCTGGATGTAGCGCTGTAGGAGCAGGGGGCGCCTAGCCCTTGCCCGCGCAATGGATAACGCGGGCAACAGAACAACCGGAATTCAGGTGTGCAGATGCTAAAAGCCAACCCAGGCAAGCCAATGGAAGGATCGCGCAGCCGCTCGCAGATCATCGTGCTGTTCATCGCCCTGATCGTGTTCATCATGCTGCTGTTCGCCAACTTCGCTTACCTCAACACCCAGGCCAATTACGACAAGCAGTACATCGGCCACGCCGGCGAGCTGCGGGTGTTGTCCCAGCGCATCGCCAAGAACGCCACGGAAGCCGCGGCGGGCAAGGCCGCGGCCTTCAAGCTGCTGGGCGATGCGCGCAACGATTTCGCCCAGCGCTGGGGCTACCTGAAAAAAGGCGACCCGGCCACCGGGCTGCCCGCCGCGCCGGTGGCGGTGCGCCAGGAAATGCACGCGGTCCAGCAGGACTGGGACAAGCTGCTGCACAACGCCGACGCGATCCTGGCCAGCGAACAGACTGTGCTGTCCCTGCATCAGGTGGCCGCGACCCTGGCGGAAACCGTGCCGCAGTTGCAGGTCGAGTATGAAAAGGTCGTGGAGATCCTCCTGCAGCGCGGTGCTCCGGCCTCCCAGGTGGCCATGGCGCAACGCCAGTCGCTGCTCGCCGAGCGGATTCTCGGCGCGGTGAATACCGTGCTGGCCGGCGACGAGAACGCGGTGCAGGCCGCCGACGCCTTTGGCCGTGACGCGGCGCGTTTCGGCCAGGTGCTGAGCGGTATGCTCCAGGGCAACCCGACCCTGAAGATCAGCCAGGTCGAGGACCGCGATGCGCGGGCGCGACTGACCGAAATCAGCGAGCTGTTCCAGTTCGTTTCCGGCTCGGTGGACGAAATCCTTGAAACCTCTCCCGAGCTGTTCCAGGTCCGCGAATCGGCGAGCAATATCTTCAGCCTGTCGCAGACCCTGCTGGATGAAGCCTCGCACCTGGCCATCGGCTTCGAGAACCTGGCCGGCGGCCGTTCGCTGGACACCATCGGCGGTTATGTCCTGGGCCTGGCGGCGCTGGCCTCGATCATCCTGATCGGCCTGGTGATGGTGCGTGAAACCAATCGCCAGCTGCATGAGACCGCGGAGAAGAACGAGCGCAACCAGAACGCGATCATGCGTCTGCTGGACGAGATCGAGGACCTGGCCGACGGCGACCTCACGGTGACCGCCTCGGTGACCGAGGATTTCACCGGCACCATCGCCGACTCGATCAACTATTCCGTGGACCAGTTGCGCGACTTGGTGGCGACCATCAACCTCACCGCCGGCCAGGTCGCCGGCGCGGTGCAGGAAACCCAGGCCACCGCCATGCAACTGGCCGAAGCCTCGGAGCATCAGGCCCAGCAGATTTCCGAAGCCTCCACCGCGATCAACGAAATGGCCCAGTCCATCGACCAGGTGTCGGCCAACGCCGCCGAGTCCTCGGCAGTGGCCGAGCGTTCGGTGGAGATCGCCAACAAGGGCAACGAGGTGGTGCACAACACCATCCATGGCATGGACAACATTCGCGAGCAGATCCAGGACACTGCCAAGCGGATCAAGCGCCTGGGCGAGTCTTCCCAGGAAATTGGCGATATTGTCAGCCTGATCGATGACATTGCCGACCAGACCAATATCCTGGCGCTCAACGCGGCGATCCAGGCTTCCATGGCCGGGGATGCCGGGCGCGGCTTCGCGGTGGTGGCCGATGAGGTGCAGCGCCTGGCGGAGCGTTCTTCGGCTGCGACCCGGCAGATCGAGACCCTGGTGCGGGCGATCCAGACCGACACCAACGAGGCGGTGATCTCCATGGAGCAGACCACCTCGGAAGTGGTGCGCGGCGCCCGGCTGGCGCAGGATGCCGGGGTGGCCCTGGAAGAAATCGAAGGCGTCTCCAAGACCCTGGCGGCGCTGATCCAGAGCATCTCCAACGCCGCCCAGCAGCAGACTTCGTCGGCCGGACAGATATCCTTGACCATGAACGTGATCCAGCAGATTACTTCACAGACTTCGTCCGGCTCGACCGCGACGGCCGAAAGCATCGGCAACCTGGCGAAAATGGCCAGCCAGCTGCGGCGCTCGGTGTCCGGTTTCACCTTGCCGGCCAGTCGCGAGCAGACGCCGCGGGAAAGCCGCTGAGGCCGGAGCACGACTTTGATGGGAATGGTAATGGGTGATCGGCACGACTATGTGGCCCTGGAATGGGTCAAGGGCGAAATTGCCGAAACGCTGAAGCAGGCCCACCAGGCGCTCGATCATCTGGTCGACGAGCCGCAGGCGGTGGAGGCCCTCGACCAGTGCCTGGACTGCATCCACCAGGTCCACGGCAGCCTGCAGATGGTCGAGTTCTATGGCGCGGCGCTGCTCGCCGAAGAAATGGAAGCCCTGACCCTGGCCCTGCGCGAGTACCGCGTGGCCCAGCGCGACGAGGCGATCTACCTGCTGCGCCAAGCCATCAGCCAGTTGCCGCAGTACCTCGACCGGGTGCAAAGCGCGCGTCGCGACTTGCCGCTGGTGGTCTTGCCGCTGCTCAACGACCTGCGCAGCGCCCGGGGCGAGGGCCTGCTGAGCGAAACCAGCCTGTTCAGCCCGCAGCTGCCGGACCTGCCGGCGCTGGACGAGGCGACGCTGAACCGCCTGGCGCCCCCCGACCTGACCATCCTGCTGCGCAAGTTGCGGCACATGCTGCAAACCGCGCTGGTCGACCTGCTGCGCGAACAGGATGTGAAAAACAGCCTGGGCTACATGGCCAAGGTCTTCGAGCGCCTCCAGGTGTTGTGCCAGAACGCTCCGCTGGGGCCCTTGTGGCAGATCGCCCTGGCCCTGGTGGAAGGCATGGGCAGCGGGGCGATCGCCAACAGCCCGGCGGTGCGCAGCCTGCTCAAGGATGCCGACCGGGAGCTCAAGCGCCTCTATGAACAAGGCATCGCCGGGATCAACCAGCCGGCCCCCGACGAACTGCTGAAAAGCCTGCTGTTTTACATCGCCAAGGCCCGCTATCCCACCGCGCAGATGCAGACCATGAAAGACGCTTACGGACTCGATGACGCTTTGCCCGACACTGCGTTGGTGGACCAGGAGCGGGCCCGCATGGCCGGCCCGGACCGCGACGCCATGCGCTCGGTGCTGTCGGCCCTGTGCGAGGAACTGGTGCGGGTCAAGGAACGCCTGGACCTGTTCGTGCGCAGCGACCGCCAGCATGCGTCGGACCTGGACAGCCTGCTGGCGCCCCTGCGGCAGATCGCCGACACCCTGGCAGTGCTGGGTTTCGGCCAGCCGCGCAAGGTCATCATCGACCAGCTGGCGGTGGTGCTGAGCCTGGCCCAGGGCCAGCGCGAACCGAATGACGCGGTGCTGATGGATGTGGCCGGGGCCCTGCTGTATGTCGAGGCGACACTGGCCGGCATGATCGGCCCGGCCGAGCCCGAGAGCCGCGAAGAAAGCCGCCTGCCGACCACCGACCTGACCCAGATCCACCAACTGGTGATCAAGGAGGCGCGGATCTGCCTGCAGCAGGCCAAGGACCTGATCGTCGACTACATCGACGCCGGCTGGGACCGCGAGCACTTGCAGGCGCTGCCGGAGCTGCTGACCCAGGTGCGTGGCGCCCTGGCGATGATTCCCCTGAGCCGGGCGGCGGGCCTGCTGGAAGCCTGCATCGGCTTTGTGCGCGAACACCTGTTGCTGGACCCGCGCCAGCCCGGCTGGCAGCAACTGGACAATCTGGCCGACGTGATCACCAGCATCGAGTACTACCTGGAGCGCCTGAGCGACGATCACCAGGCGCCGGGGGAAAAGATTCTCGACGTGGCCGAGCAGGGCCTGGCCGCGCTGGGCTATGAGCCACAAAAACAGGCACCGGACGAGTGGGTAGCGAGCGAGCAGGTGCCGCTGCTCAGCGATGTGCTCAGCCCCAACGAAGCCTTGGTGATGCAGGACCTGCAGGAGCTGGACAGCCCGGAAGTGGCGCAGTCCCTGGCCGAGGTGCTGGCCAGCCCGGTCTCGGCGCTCAACCCGCCGGCGCTGGACACCCCGGGCAGCCTGTTGCCGCCGCCGGGCGATGAAGCGCCGGTGGACGACGAGCTGCGCGAAGTCTTCCTCGAAGAGACCGACGAAGTGCTCGACGTGCTGCGCGAGTACCTGCCGCGCTGGGCCGCCGACCCTCACGGCAAGGCGGCGCTGGGCGAAATCCGCCGGGCCTTCCACACCCTCAAGGGCAGCGGGCGGATGGTGCGCGCGCTGGTATTGGGCGAGCTGGCCTGGGCCGTGGAAAACCTGCTCAATCGCGTGCTGGAGCACAGCGTGGAGCCGGGGGCCGAGGTGCGGCAATTGCTCGACGAGGTGTTGCAACTGCTGCCGGAGCTGGTCGCCGAGTTCGCCGCCCAGGCCCAGCGCCAGCGCGACGATGTCGACCGCCTGGCTGCCCGGGCGCACGCCCTGGCCAAGGGCGACACGGCGTCGGTAGACGAGCTGGAAGACGGGCTCGATCCGCAGTTGCTGGAGATCTTCCGCAACGAGGCCGAAACCCATCTGGAGAGCATCAAGCGCTTTCTCGAGCAGGCTGCCGAGCACCTGCCCTTGCAGGCCAGCGATGAATTGCAGCGTGCCCTGCACACCCTCAAGGGCAGCGCCCATATGGCCGGCGTGCTGCCGATCGCCGAGCTGGCGGCGCCGCTGGACCTGCTGGCCCGGGAGTACCGCGCGCACCTGATGGCCCTGGACCTGGACGAAGTCGAGCTGCTGCTGGAAGCCGAGGGCCTGTTTCGCCATGGCCTGCAACAGCTGGGCAGCGATCCGCTGGTGCCCATCGAAGGCGCCGCCGACCTGATCGAACGGGTCAAGGTGCTGACCGCCGAGCGCCTGGAAAGCCTGCTCAGCGCGCCCAATACCGGGCTGCGGGTCAAGCGCGATGCGCAATTGATCAGCAGCTTCCTGGCCCAGGGCATGGACATCCTGCTGGATGCCGAAAACCTGCTGCGCCGCTGGCAGCAGCACCCCGGCGAGCGCCAGGAGCTCAGTGCGCTGCTGGACGAACTGACCACCCTCGGCGAAGGCGCGCACCTGGCGGACCTGCAGCCGATGGACGAGCTGTGCGAAGCGCTGCTGGACCTGTACGGCGCCGTGGAAGAAAGCAGCCTGGCGGTGGGCGAGCGGTTTTTCCATGAGGCGGAAAACGCCCACGAAGCCCTGATCAACATGCTCGACGAACTGGCCGCCGGCCAGGAAGTCAGCCCGCAGCCGGCCCTGATCCGCGCATTGCGCAAGTTGCTCGAAGAAGGCCTCGACCCCTCGGCCATGGGCCTGATCCGCAGCGACGGCAGCCGTACCCTGAGCATCACCGACCTGGCTAGCGCCACCGCCAAGATGGAGCAGCAGGCGCCGATCGAGGTGGAGGGCCCGGACGATGAAATCGTGGCGATCTTCCTCGAAGAGGCGGTGGATATTCTTGAAAGCGCTGGCCAGGCCTTGCAGCGCTGGCTGGCCGACCCGGACAACACAGCGCCGCTGTCTTCCCTGCAGCGCGACCTGCACACCCTCAAGGGCGGCGCGCGCATGGCCGAAGTCGGGCCGGTGGGCGACCTGGCCCAGGAACTGGAAAACCTCTACGAAGGCCTGGTGGATCGCCGTTACCAGCATGGCGAGGCCCTGGCCGAGCTGCTGCGACGCAGCCATGAGCAACTGGCGCTGCTGTTGCAGCAATTGCAGGCGCAGCAAGCGCTGAGCGATCCCAAGGCGTTGATCGAAGCGATTCGCAGCTTTCGCCAGCGCAGCGGGATCACCAGCGAGGTGCCCGAGGCCGCGGTGGCTGACGATTCGGCCGCCCAGGATCCGGAGCTGCTGGAGATCTTCCTCGAAGAAGGCTTCGACATCCTCGACAGTTCGGGGGCGGCGCTGACGCGCTGGCAGGCCGAGCCGGCGAACCGCCAGGAAGTGGAAACCCTGCTGCGCGACTTGCACACCCTCAAGGGGGGCGCGCGCATGGTGGAGATCGCGCCGATCGGCGACCTGGCCCATGAGCTGGAATTTCTCTACGAAGGCCTGTCCGCGGGCCTGCTGCAACCGACCCCGGCGTTGTTCGGCCTGTTGCAGAAAAGTCACGACCGCCTGGCGCAGATGCTCGACGCCGCCCGTGCCGAACAACCGATCAAGCCGGCCGACAGCCTGATCGAGGCGATTCGCGGCTTCACCCATCCGGCCCAGGCCGAAGCGCCGCCTCTGCTGCTGCCCGACCTTGGCCCGCCGAGCAAGCCCGAGCCGCCAGCGGTGCCGGCGGAAGCCGCGGTGGCCGGGGATATGGTCAAGGTCTCGGCCGAGCTGCTGGACGACCTGGTCAACCTGGCCGGGGAAACCTCGATCTTCCGTGGGCGCATCGAGCAGCAGGTCAACGATGCACGGGTGGCCCTGAGCGAAATGGAAACCACCATCGAGCGTATCCGCGACCAGTTGCGTCGCCTGGACACCGAAACCCAGGGTCGGATTCTCAGCCGCCAGCAGGTCGAGGCCGAGCGCCTGGGGTACGAGGAATTCGACCCGCTGGAGATGGACCGCCATTCGCAGTTGCAGCAGCTGTCGCGGGCCTTGTTCGAGTCGGCGTCCGACCTGCTCGACCTCAAGGAAACCCTGGACCGGCGCAACCAGGACGCGGAAAACCTGTTGCAGCAGCAGGGCCGGGTCAATACCGAGCTGCAGGAAGGCCTGATGCGCACGCGCATGGTGCCCTTCGAGCGCTTGGTGCCGCGCCTCAAGCGCATCGTCCGCCAGGTGGCCGAGGAGCTGGGCAAGGACGTGGCGTTCAGCGTCGGCAACGCCGAGGGCGAGATGGACCGTAATGTGCTGGAACGCATGGTCGCGCCCCTGGAGCACATGCTGCGCAACGCCGTCGACCATGGCCTGGAATCCGCCGAGGTGCGCCGCGCCGCGGGCAAGCCGGAGCAGGGGCGGATCACCCTGGACCTGTCCCACGAAGGCGGCGATATCGTCTTCGACATGCGCGACGACGGCGCCGGGGTGCCGCTGGAGGCGGTGCGGCGCAAGGCGATCAAGCGTGGCCTGCTCGCCCCCAATGTCGAGATCAGCGACCGCGACGTGCTGCAGTTCATCATGCAGCCCGGGTTTTCCACGGCGGAGAAAATCACCCAGATTTCCGGACGCGGTGTGGGCATGGACGTGGTCCATGAAGAGGTGCGCCAGCTCGGCGGCTCGATGACCATCGACTCGATCCCGGGGCAGGGCGTGCATTTCCGCATTCGCCTGCCGTTCACTCTGTCGGTCAACCGGGCGTTGATGGTGCAGTGCCTGGAGGAGCAGTACGCGATCCCGCTGAACACCATCGAGGGCATCGTCCGGGTACTGCCCCACGAACTGGAAAGCTACTACCAGCTCGACTCGCCCCATTACCAATACGCCGGCCAGCGCTATGAGCTGTGTTACCTCGGCGAGCTGCTGCACACCGTGGCCCGTCCGAAACTGCTGGGGCAGAGCCTGCCGCTGCCGGTGCTGCTGGTGCATTACAACGAACACCGGATCGCCGTGCAGGTGGACGCCATGGCCGGTACCCGGGAAATCGTGGTCAAGAGCCTGGGTCCGCAGTTCGCGGCGGTGCAGGGCCTGTCCGGCGCAACCATCCTCGGCGATGGCCGGGTGGTGCTGATTCTCGATCTGTTGGCGCATATCCGCGCCTTGCAAACGCGTTTGCCGGTGCCGCGCATGGCGGCCGGCGATGAAGTGATTGCCGAGGTCGAGCCGCTGCGGCCGAGGCTGGTGCTGGTGGTCGACGACTCGGTGACGGTGCGCAAGGTCACCAGCCGCCTGCTGGAACGCCACGGCATGAACGTGCTGACCGCCAAGGATGGGGTCGACGCCATGGCGCTGCTGCAGGAACACACCCCGGACCTGATGCTGCTGGACATCGAGATGCCGCGCATGGACGGCTTCGAGGTGGCGATGCAGGTGCGCGCCGACCCGCGCCTGCAACAGCTGCCGATCATCATGATCACCTCGCGCACCGGCCAGAAACACCGCGACCGGGCCATGGCCATCGGCGTCAACGACTACCTCGGCAAGCCTTATCAGGAGTCGGTGCTGCTGGAAAGCATCGCCCAGTGGAGCAGACCCCATGCATGACTACCGCGCCAGCTTCCTTACCGGACTGCTGCTGCCCCTGGCCGACCGTACCCTGATCCTGCCCAACGTCGCGGTGGCCGAACTGATCGACTACCAGCGCGGCGAACCCGCCAGCGACGCACCGCCCTGGTACCTGCGCGCTGTCGCCTGGCGCGACCGCCAGCTGCCGCTGATCAGCTTCGAAGCCGCCTGCGGCCAGCCCCTGGCCATCGGCGAGCGCGCCCGCATCGTCGTACTCAACACCCTGGGCGGCCGCGAGCGCCTGAAGTTCATCGCCCTGGTGATCCAGGGCATCCCGCGCTCCTGCCGGCTCGACAGCCAGCTGAGTTATGTCGACGTGCCGCTGTGCCGGCTGGAAAAGGCCGCGGTGCAGGTGGGGGAACAGGTGGCGAAGATCCCGGATCTGCTGGGGTTGGAGGAGATGCTGGTGAAGGCGGGGTTGTCCTAGGTCCTGTCGAACGGCTTGATCGTTCCCAGAAAGGGACCTATCGTTCCCTTTTTGGGACTGATGGGATCAATCATGTCGGCACTCTCGTTCGATGACGCAGCGACTGTTTTTGGTGCGCCACGGATCTGTAGGAGCGAGGCTTGCCCGCGATGGCGTCTGTTCTGGCGCTGCATTTTTTGGATGGTGTACATATCCATTCCTGCGGTAACGGCCACTTAGGGTTCCGCCCTTACGGCGGGTCACTTTTTTTCAAACGCCAAAAAAAGTAACCAAAAAACGCTTGCCCCTGCGTACGGCCT